>NZ_JAPCIS010000030.1:0-57150 GCF_027707425.1 Aeromonas sp. QDB63 | reverse complement strand
CGATCTTTTCTTGTGGAGTCCGGCGTCGACGGCGCTCGGCCCCTGTTAACACTTCGACCATCTTCTCGTTGTGACTAGTACTGAACATAGCTCCAAGACTACCTCTTAAGTTAAGAGGGGCGAAGTGTCTGGATCTTCAAGGGGCCAATCTAGTTGGGCACACTGCCCTCGAAGCCCGACAAGGCGGTGCCCGTGCCGGCGCCGTGGGCCCGCACCGCGTTGCTCATGTAGTAGCTCAGCCCGATGTAATCGGCGCAGCCCGCCCGCAGCGTCTCCTCATCCCCCGCTTCCATGACAATCTCATAGCCCTTGCGTTGCCACTCCTTGCAGATATAGGCGGGGTAATGGCCGCGCATGTGAACGTCCCCGAACAGGAAGCGCTCTCGCATGGCGATTTCCGCATACATCACATCGTCCGGGTGGCAGGAATAGGGGTAGAGGGGCACCATGGCCAGCATGCAGCCTATCTGCAAGTCCGGGTTGATCTCATGGCCCAGGCTGACCACCTTGGCGCTCGCCACGAACTGGTGGTGCAGCACCTGGTACATGCACTCTTCCGGGTTCGGCTCCTGGTTATAGATGACCCCGGAGCAGCAGTAGCCAAACAGCGGCACCTTCCAGTTGCGCTGGTTGTTGATCTCGTTGAAGGTCATCCAGTATTTGACCTTGTGCTGGTAGCGGCGCAGCACCACCTCGCTAAAGCGCACGAAGCAGTCCAGCACGGTGCGGCTCTTCCAGCCGCCGTACTGGGTCACCAGGTGGTTCGGCATCTCGAAGTGGGAGAGCGTGATGACGGGCTCGATGCCGTGGCGCAGCAGCTCGTCGAACATGTCGTCATAAAAACGCAGCCCCGCCTCGTTCGGCTCGGCCTCATCCCCCAGCGGGAAGATGCGCGACCAGGCGATGGAGGTGCGAAAACACTTGAAGCCCATCTCGGCAAACAGTGCGATGTCGTCTCTGTAGCGGTGGTAGAAATCCACCGCCTCGTGGTTGGCGTAGCGATGACCGGCCTCAATCTTGTCGGTGATGACGCGCTCCACCCCGTGGGCGCCGCTGGTGAGCACATCGACGATGCTGAGCCCCTTGCCGCCCTGATCCCAGCCCCCTTCTACCTGGTGGGCGGCGACCGCCCCCCCCCACAGAAAGTCTTTCGGTAATGCGTTGTTCATGACTTGTCGATCCTTATACGGCTTTGGATGTCAGCGGCTGGGGTTGGCTTATTTCGGCATCGGTCTGAAAGCCCGCCATCCAGGAGAAGATGACGCCCAGGGTAAAGGCCACGCCGATGGAGAGCAGGAAGCCCAGGAACTGCGCCATGTGCCCCTCTTTGAAGAACACCGGCAGCACGGCGATGCCGGGGATGCAGTAACTCCAGGAGACCGCATTGAAGGCCCCCGCGACAGTGCCACCGATGGCACCGGCGAGGCAGCCGCAGATGAGCGGGCGTTTGAAGCGCAGGGCCACCCCGTAGATGGCGGGTTCGGTGATGCCAAACAGGGCTGTCACGCCGGCCGAGAGGGTCACGCTTTTCAGCTCGGGATCCTTGGCCTTGAAGTAGACCCCGAACACGGCGGAGGCTTGTAGGCCGGTAAAGGTGTCATAGCCCAGGGTGGCGTAGTTGCCCACCGTCACCGGGGTGATGCCCCAGTGCACGCCGAGGGTCACCAGGGGTGTCCAGACAGCCCCCACCACGAAGCCGGCGATGGACGGGCTCAGGTGATAGAGGGTGTTGTAGATGCCACCGATGGCGCCGCCGATGAGGTTGCCGATGGGGCCGAAGGCCAGCAGGGTCAGAGGCACCATGATGGCGAGGCAGAACATGGGGGTGAAGAGGTTGCGCACCACCACCGGCAGGATCCGCTCGAAGAAGCGCTGCACATAGGACATGGCCCACACCATCAGGATGATGGGGATCACCGAGGCCGTGTAGCTCAGGTACTGCACCGGCAGACCGAGGAAGCTGAGCGGTGCGCTGTTAAGGGGAACCCCCACCAGGTTGACGATGGCCTCGTTGATGGCCGGGTTCTCCATCGCCGACTGCATCAGCGCTTGCACCGCCGGATCCGCGGAGTTTGCCAGGATGATTTTGTTCGCGGTCAGCATGTTCATGTAATCGGGCGACACCAAGGCGCAGGCGGCGATCACGGCGGTGAAGGGGTTCACGTTGAACTTCTTGGCCGCGGTGAAGGCGACCATCACCGGCAGGAAGGTAAAGCCGGTCCAGGAGACGAAGTTGAGGATGCGGAAGGTACCGCTGACGGAGTCCATCCAGCCGATGGCGGCGAAGAAGGAGATGAGCCCCTGCAACACGCCGCAGGCGGCCAGTGGGTAGAGGAAGGGGGCGAAGATGCTGGAGATGATGTCCATCAGGTGGTTGACCATACCCACCTTGGGGGCGTCGACCACGGCGTTTTCGTCGATCTGCACCCGTTTTTGCACTTCCCGATAGGCATCCCCGACGTGGTTGCCGATCACCACCTGCAGCTGACCGCTGGACTCGATGACGGTGATGACCCCTTGCACCCGTTTCAACACCTCCTTGTCGACCCGTCCCATCTCTTTTAGGGAAAGTGCGAACAAGTATCCCAAGAACAAAAAATGAAAATTTTAGTCATTTAATATCAATGGGTTACCAGTAAATGCTCTCGTGCCATATGACTTATTCGCACCTTCCCTCGAAATTTTTGGTCCATTCGCCAAACTCCCCTGTAGCCGTACAACTGAATAGCTGCACATGGCCCTGCCTACGTCGTAATTCGACATAATGCAGGAATCCCAGCGCAATCAACCTGCTGTGGATGGGTACGAGTCGCCTGCTGTTGCCGTTTTTGATCGACTGCGCCTCTCCCTCGTCGGTAATGTTGAGGCAAGCGATATTATTCTGGGTCATCACATCACTGACACGTAGCTGACAGATCTCCGCAGGCCGTGCGCCAGTGTGTAGTAGTACCAAGGGTATCCAATAGTCATCGACGTTGCTGTAAGCGTGCTGGGTGAAGTTTACCGAGCTGAACAATGCCCTGAGCTGGGTGGGCTCCCAGCGCTGTCGTGGGGTCGGCTGCGCACATTTTATTTTGACCTGATCAAATGGATTTTTGGCCGTATATTCCATCTGCACAGCAAAATTCAGCATCTGGGTACAGGCCGCCTTGTATTCACGCACAGTCTTCAGTCCCTTACTGGTCGCCAGCTCCTGAACAAACTGATCTACATGCCTGAATTTCAAAGCCTGTACGAAGAAGCCACCACCCACAGCGTTGATAAGTGCTGTTGTACGAGTCTGGAGCTGCTGGAGCGAACGTGATGAGATTTTTTCATTCGATTTGCGCTCCAGAAACTCAGCCTGCAACTGGCCCATTGCCTTGGGCACTGTAACCGGATCAAGGTGCTGCATCGGCTTAAGAGACGGCTGTAACTGCGATGCCCTCATTGGAGAGTCGCAGCAGGATGCTGCTGACACGTCATCGGGCTGACTATAAGGAAGTGGGGACGACTGAATAAGCCCGTTAGCAGAGGAAAGCAGTTGTTGGCGTAAGCGAGCCAGATCCGGCGCGATAAGGTCTCGAAAACGGGTCGTCGGCTGATGGCTGTCAGTCCTCAAGAGAGCGGGTAATCTGCCCATCATTATCTTGATGCCATGTGCTGCAACCAGATTGCGTAGCGTGGCTTCACTGCGATCCTTGGTGAGCAGGGAGACTCGGATCTCTAGGGGGCAGCCTAACAGGCGGAGGGATTGGGGAAACGGAATGCGGGTGTAGTAGTTTCCGTTTCGGTTTTTCAGCAGGTAGCTCGGCATGATCGTGACACCTCATAGTGACACTGGCCTTTTCGCTCCTCCAGAAACGAAAAAACCCCATGAAATTCATGGGGTTGATTCACACTCAATTTGGCGGTGAGGGAGGGATTCGAACCCTCGATACGTTGCCGTATACACACTTTCCAGGCGTGCTCCTTCAGCCACTCGGACACCTCACCAAATTTTTACTGCTTGAAATGGCTTTCGGAGCGCGCTGCGCGTGCATCTTGCCGACTTCGTCGGTGGGCAGCCTCTCGGATACCGCACCTAATTTCGGTCTGTGGTTTAACGTGTTCAGCCAACACGGTGTTCGCTGCGCCGTTGCGCTGGAACGGGGCGTAATTTAGGGGAAAGCCCCGCCGCCGTCAACGGCTTTTTAGCCGCAGCGAACCGTTCGCACATTAAACGCACAGTTCAGGTGCTGAAGTCAGTGAACGGATTCCGGTGCGACCTGGATTTCCGGCAGATTGAGGAAGCCAAGGCGTTCACATTCGGAAACCACTTCATGGGTGGCTGCCGTGGTGCTTTCAACGAACAGCAGGAACTGCTCGACGGTGAGACCCGCCTTGGTAAAGACGGTGTGACCCACAACGAGGCGTGGCAGGTTGTCATCGATGATGTCGAGGAACACCTTGAGGGACGGATATTGCATGTTGAGACGACCCAGTTCGGCCACCAGGGGCAGTAGCGATGAGGGGCGCACCTCCAGCTCGGATGAGAACAGCAGCCCTTCCTCTTCCACGAAGATCCGGCTCTCCTGGATGCCCTCGACGGACTGCAGGGAGACCATGTGGATGCCATGACACTGATCGCACACATAGTGCTCGATCCGGGCCTGTTGCAACCAACGCATTATCATTTCAGAGCTGGGGATATTCATCATTTTCACGACACGGTAGAGATCAAGGGGCGCAGTCTAAACCAATTTTCAGACAACCAAAAGCACACAGGCCGGATCCCCGTCGTCTCGCTTCTTTTTGACAGGCCCTGTGCCTATACTCAGCCATTCTCGTAGCGCACTCGCCTCCAAAGAGCCCGATGACCATCCAAGAAAAGTATCGCCTGCACCTCAAATCCCTCTCGGATGAACTGCTCGCCCTGCAAAAACCCATCCGCATCCTGGATGCCATCAAATGGCCCCGTCACCTGCAAAGCGACTTTCTGGCAAGTGGCGGCAAGGCACTGCCCGCCATCGACAGGCACTTCTATGAATCCCTCCCCCTGGGGTTCGATCCCCGCAACAAGTACCTTGAGCTCAAGGAGTTGAGGGACAGGATCCGCCGGCGCCTCGGCCCTCAGGACGATCTCGGCCGGATCCTGCAAGAGACGGTGGATCAGTACATGGTGGTCATCGAGATGCTGCGCCAGCGCGGGCAGCCTGACTTCCAGCGCTACAGCCAGCGCCTCTACGGCTCGGCAAGCGATCACCTGCGCGGGGATCGCAAGACCCTGAAGGAGCTGGGGGCCAGATTGTGCGACATCTTCTCCCTGCCCGGCGCCCGCCACCTGGTGCGCCCCTACCCCAAGGAGTTCGAGGGGGAAGCCGCGGTGGCGAGGTTGCAAGGCAAGCTGTCGAGCTACTTCAGCGACGGCACAGTCCAGGTCAAGCTCAGCGATGGCATCGTCTCCGATGCCGCCGCCGGGGGGGATTACATCAAGCTCAACTCCCACGCCCGTTTCTCGGAACTCGATCTGCAGGTGCTGGAGGTACACGAAGGCTGGGTTCACGTCGGCACCACCCTCAACGGCCGCCAGCAATCTTACGCCACCTGGCTCGGCGCCGGCTCGCCCCGCATCACCGCCTGTCAGGAGGGGTTGGCAGTACTCATCGAGACCCTCACGTTCAGCTCCTTCCCGGACAGGGCCAAGCGCATCTCGGATCGGGTCATGGCCATCGACATGGCGGAGCGTGGCGCCGATTTCATCGAGGTGTTCCGCCACTTCGTGGCCAAGGGGGCCAGCGAGCACGACGCCTACAAGATCACCCAGCGGGTGTTTCGCGGAGGCATGGTCGAGGGGGGCGCCTGCTTTACCAAGGATCTCTCCTATGTGAAGGGCTATGTGGAGACGGTGAACTTCATTCGCAGCGCCGTGCTGGAGGGGGTGCCGGAGATCCTGCCCATGCTGTTCGTCGGCAAGGTGACCCTGGACGACATCCCCGTGCTCTATCAGCACTATCTGGAGGGGCTCATCGACGCCCCCCGCTACCTCCCTCCCATGTTTCGCGACCTCACCGGGCTCTACGTCTGGTTCGGCTTCGCCTCCGGCATGTCCCTGGTGGACATAGGCCGGGTACAGCAGCATTTTCGCCAGCTCTTCCACCGCCTGCCGGCGGCCGACCCCATCATCGCCCCTGTCGACATCGAGATCGACTGACTCCCATAGACAAAGAGGACGCCAGATGGGCGCCCTCTTTGATGTCCAGGCTGCACGAGCCAGCCACGGGTTACTTGAAGGCCCGCCCTTCCAGATAGTGCTTGCGGCAGAGCGACACATAGCGATCGTTGCCGCCGATCTCCACCTGCTCACCGTCGCGCATCACCTGCCCCGCCTCGTTGACCCGCGAGTTCATGTGGGCCTTGTTGCCGCACCAGCAGATGCTTTTTAGCTCTTCGAACTTGTCCGCCAGACAGAGCAGGTGGTAGGAGCCGGGGAACAGTTCACCGCGAAAATCAGTCTTGAGACCATAGGCAATCACCGGAATGTCCTGCTCGTCGACGATGCGGGCGAGCTGGTAGACCTGCTCACGGGTCAGGAACTGCGCCTCGTCAACGATGAAGACATCGATGTGCCGCTTTGCGTGGCGCGCCTTGACCATCTCGAAGAGATCGCAGCTGTCGCTGAACACCTCCACTTTCAGCTCAAGACCGACCCTGGCACTGATGACGCCGGCACCGAAGCGATCGTCGATGGCGGGCGTCATGGCCAGCGGATACATGCCACGCTCCAGATAGTTGAAGTGGGCCTGGATGAGCTGGGTCGATTTGCCTGAGTTCATTGTGGCAAATTTGTAGTGCAGTGAAGCCATGATGGGGTTCCGAAACGGGAGTGATGGGGCGCATGCTAACCAAAGCCCCTGCCAAAACCAAGGGGCCCTCAGGCCCCTTGTTCTCTTATGCGACAGCCACGGCGCTATACGCCCGGGCTTTGCGCAAATGGTAACCGGAGAAGATCAGGAACCAGAGCCCGCTCACGGTGAAACCGGCCAGCGCGGAGTGCATCAGCCCCATCACCAGGTAGCCGAGCGCAGCGCCAAAGGCGATCGCCAGGGCATAGGGCAGCTGGGTCATCACGTGATCAATGTGATGGCAACCGGCCCCGGTGGCAGACAGGATGCTGGTGCTGGAGATGGGGGAGCTGTGATCCCCGAACACGGACCCTGCCAGTACGGCGGCCAGCATGGGTAGCATCAGACTGATGTCGCTGGCGGCCGCCATGTCGCCGGCCAGCGGCAGCATGATGCCGAAGGTACCCCAGCTGGTGCCGGTGGCAAACGCCATGGCGCAGGAGAGCACAAAGACAACGGCGGGCAGCACTTCCACCGGCAGATTGCCATTGGCCAGGGAGGCCAGGTATTTGCCGGTTTCCACATCGCGCACCACGGCGCCGATGGTCCAGGCGAACAGCAGGATGTTGATGGCGGGCAGCATGGCCATGATCCCCTGTGGAGCCGCCTTCATCCAGTTGCTTGCCCCGAGCTTGAGGCGCATGGCCAGACCGATGGAGACCACCAGGCTGCACAGGGCGCCATAGACCAGGGAGGAGCCGACATTGGTGTTCTCGAAGGAGCCGAGCACGCTGAACGGCAGCCCCTTGTCGGCCAGCACCGCAGCCCCGGAGTCAATCATGAAATAGACGGTGGCCAGGGTCAGGGTCAGGATGGGCAGCACCATGTCAATCATGCCGCCATTGCTCTCCTCCGGGCTCTCCATGTCGAGACCGATAGGGCGCCCCTTGGACTCGTCCCACAGCTTGCCCTCCAGTGCCCACTGCTCATGCTGACGCATGGGGCCGATGTCGAGCTGGAAGGCGATCACCACCAGCACCATGATCAGGGTGAACACTGCATAGAGGTTCATGGGGATCATTTCGACGAAGGCGGAGATGGGGCTCTGGTCGGTCAGACCATGAGCCGCCATGATGCCGCCGACGAGGGCGATGATGTAGGCCCCCCAGGAGGAGATCGGCATCAGCACGCAAACCGGCGCGGCGGTGGAGTCCAGCAGATAGGCCAGCTTGGCGCGGGAGATCTGGAAGCGATCGGTCACCGGACGGCAGATGGCACCCACCGACAAGCTGTGGAAGAAGTCGTCGATGAAGAAGGCGAACACCATCAGACCGGTCAGGGACTTGGCACCCTTGCGGGTCTTGGCGCGGCGCTCCGCCCACTCGGCAAACGCCCGGGTCGCACCGGAGACGCTCATCAGACTGATGAGGCCGCCCAGCAGCAACATGAAGAGGATCATGTTGACGTTGTCACGATTGAGCGCACCGTCGACCCAGAAGATCCTGAGCACGGTATCGAGCATGTAATGCAGGGACGCAAGGGGAGAGAACTGGTTGAGCAGCAGGCTGCCTGCGACTATGCCCACCCCCAGCGACACCAGGACGCGGCGGGTGATGATCGCCAGCGCAACGGCCAGCAGGGGGGGAACGACGGACCAACCGGAGTCGGCGTAATGAACGATGTCCATGATCTCTTTGCACCTAAAGACAACAGGTGGAGATCTACCGAGAGGATCAAAGAAACAAAACCCATGGGGAGGGTATACTCCTCAGCCCCTTCAGGTAGCGCTCCATAGTGGATGACTATGGCAGTCCTGCACCTATTAGATGCAGAACCAGCAACCCGGTATGATGGCCTGGTCACTTCGGCGCCGACTCCTTTCATCGAGCATCGCAGGCATCACCCTCCGCTCGGTTACTCATAGGCAGCGCGCCTCTACTTAAAGGTATTCGCGGCACATTTTATCGAGCCACCGGGTGATAGCAAGTTTTTTGATTAAATTTCAAGGTTTCTGTGGCCCCCATACCTGCAAAGGTAGTCAAATGGTTCACCAAAGACTCCGATGGCGATATTTTCATCTGACATGAACCCATTCGAAGATGTTGGCCCGTCAAACGGATAAAAATATCCTTCATATCTATTTCGAGACTTAATTTATCAGCCTAATTAATTATTTTGGCAGGCTTGACTTGGTGCCAAATCCCCCTATAAATTATCGAAAAACCAGTTCTTCCCTTAATATTTTGCTCGCGTGGTAGCCAATATGAACGAATTTCTGAAAGTGCTGTTGAATATTCGTAGCCTGCGTGCAGCTTGCCGCGATTTGACGCTGGAACAACTGGAAGAAGGCTTGGAAAAGCTCTCCGCCATCGTCGATGAACGTCGGCAAGATGAATCCGCCGAACGCCAGGCCCGTGAAGAGCATCAAAAGAAAATTGCCGAATATGCCGAAATGCTGAAGGCCGCTGGGATCGATCCCGCCGAATTGGTCAACACCGTGGTTCCCGAGAATACCAAGGTCAGCAAACGTGCGCCCCGCCCCGCCAAATATCGTTATCTGGACAATGGCGTGGAAAAAACCTGGACCGGTCAGGGCCGCATGCCCTCGGTCATTGCCAAGGCCGTTGCCGAAGGCAAATCCGTGGAAGCCTTTGCTATCTGAGAGCAATATCAGACCCCTTTCCACAGCAATAAAAAAACCTCGCAAGGCGAGGTTTTTTTATTGCCGCTTCGAGCGGTTGTCAGCCTCTGTCAGCCGCCTTGACCCAGAGGATCTCCGGGGTGCCTGACGATACCAGCAAGTATCGGGCGATGGTGAAAAACCAGTCGCTCAGCCGGTTGAGATAGGGCAAAACAGCCGGATTCACCCGCTCTACGCGGCTCAACCCAAGCAGCAGGCGCTCGCAGCGACGGGTCAGGGTACGCACCACATGTGCCTGGGCCGCCGCCCGCGAACCGCTCGGCAAAATAAAATTGCGCAGCACCGGCAACCCGGCACTGTAGGCATCGATCTGTTGCTCGAGCCTGTTCGTCCAAGCCTCGTTCACCTGCCACAGCGCATCCGTTTGCGATTCACTGGAAAATGCCAGCTCCCCGCCCAGATCAAACAGCTCCTGCTGCAACAATATGAGATCGGCCAGGAGAGTCGTCTCCCCGGCGGGTATTTCAGCCATCAACAAGCCTATTTGGGAATTCAGCTCGTCGATGGCGCCATAGGTCTCGACACGTTTATCGTCTTTGGCCAGGGAAGTGCCATCGGCCAGTCGCGTGAGCCCCTTGTCCCCTTGCCTTGTATATATTCTCATTCTGACATCCTGTTAATAATGGGAATAATCATGGACTCGAGTCCATTGAGCTTTATCTCGTAGGCCAGTGCCAGAGACTGGCCCAGGGTACCGGCCGGAAAACCGCTTCGCGCCATCCATACCAGATAGGGCTCGGGAATATCGATGATGCGCCGCCCCTTGTATTTCCCGTAAGGCATCTTGCTGGCCAGCGTCAGCAAGATGCGCTCATCGCTGAGTCCATCCATATCAATCAATATTCAGGTATTTATGGGTCTGGATGGAGAGTCGCCAGTTACGGGCGATGCAGGTCGCCATGGCCAGCTCCGTGGCCCTGGCTTTCTGGCTGATGGGTTGCAGCGCAATCATCACATCGGGGCGCAGCCGGGCGGTGGCCAGCAA
The DNA here is from genome assembly GCF_027707425.1 of Aeromonas sp. QDB63. Classification (NCBI taxonomy): domain Bacteria; kingdom Pseudomonadati; phylum Pseudomonadota; class Gammaproteobacteria; order Aeromonadales; family Aeromonadaceae; genus Aeromonas; species Aeromonas sp. QDB63. Next base: position 46,661 of record NZ_JAPCIS010000030.1, on the reverse strand, counting down.
GGCATCCAGCTCCTCGATATGGTGCTCGGTGGCCACCGGGTGCTTGATCTCGTTGGCCCGCTCCAGTGCAGAGACCAGCACCGGCAACCCACCCTTCATGCCGATCTTGGGGGAAACGGTCACCCAGGTCTGCTCATGGGTCATCACCTCGCTGGTCCCGCTGGTTTCGATCTGCACCTGATAACCCGATGCCACCAGGGCCGAAGAGAGCTCGCGCAAGTCGTAGAGGCAGGGCTCACCACCGGTCAACACCACGTGACGGGCCCGGTAACCGAGCCGGGTAAAGCTGGCCAGGATATCTTCCGTGCTCATCTTGCTCCAGCCGTCGGACTCATTGGAACGATCGAGCACCTCGCCAGGGGCCACCTCACGCTCGGGGTCCACCACCCAGGTGTGGCGGGTATCGCACCAGGGGCAGCCCACCGGGCAGCCCTGAAGGCGAACGAAGATGGCGGGCAGGCCGGTAAATACCCCCTCCCCTTGGATGGTCTGGAAGATCTCGTTGATTGGGTAGTGCATCTTGGTCACGACTTGCTGCAAAAGGGGCGGATTATACCCCAAACCCGGGCTAGGCACAGGCTCAGGATCCGCTTTTCTCGCCCAGTCCGCTCTTCTCGTAAAGTCTGGCACGGATGCCGGTCTTGTCAGCCAGATAGTGATCCAGGCCACGGCGACGCAGCTCGCAGGCCGGACAGGCCCCGCAACCATCTCCCTGGACACCGTTGTAGCAAGTGAGCGTCTGGTGACGCACGGTATCGAGGTGACCGTAATGATCCGCCAGCGCCCAGGTTTCGGCCTTGTCGAGCCACATCAGGGGGGTTTCGAAGCGGATGGGGCGATCCAGCCCCAGGGAGACCGCCTGATTGAGCGCCTTGACGAAGTCGTCGCGGCAATCGGGATAGCCGGAAAAGTCGGTCTCGCACACCCCGGTGATCACCGCTTCGGCGCCCACCTGATAGGCATAGATGGCCGCCAGGGTCAGGAACAGGATGTTGCGTCCCGGCACGAAGGTGTTGGGCAGGCCGTTCTCCTGAAGCTCGAAGCTCACCGGTATGTCGTCCCGGGTCAACGCAGAGATGGCCAGCTCCCCGAGCATGGTCACATCCATTACCTTGTGGGCGGCGATCCCGAGCGCCGTCGCCAGATGGCGGGCGGTGTCAATCTCCGCCCGATGGCGCTGGCCGTAATCGAAGGTGATGGCATGCACTTCGTCATAGCGGGCCTGTGCCTGCACCAGACAGGTGGTGCTGTCCTGCCCGCCACTGAAGACCACGACGGCTTTTTTCATGTTTTTCACTCCTCTGGGCAACTCAACGGCGGCGGCCTTGTGCAAAGTCATGCCACTGCCGGTTCAAATGGGTAAACAGGGTCATCAGCGGGGCGAAGCGCTCAGGCTCTCCTTCCCACTGGGACAACAGATGGTAGCCCGCTTCCAGGGTGGACAGCGCCTCCTCAAAGGGCTTCTTGCGAATGGAATATTGTCCGGCAATGGCGCCGAGGGTGATCCGCGGCAACCCGAGCAGTGCAGGCGAGCTGTGCAACATGCGATAGGCTTTGCGCCAGGTACCATCGAGGAGGATGAAGTGGGCTCGCACGGTGCGTCCACGCCTCAGGAGATGCTCCCTTGCCTGTATCAGGGTCAGGGCCTCCTCATCGGGCCACAGCACGTAGCACTGGACAGCGGGGTCGGCAAGCAGGACATTGAGCCCTTCGTCGTCGGAAAAGTCCTCCCCCACATGGATGCGCACATCGGTCAGGGACGCCGCCAGCAACGCAGCCGTCCCCTTGGGGTGACCTACTTCGGCAGGGTGTTGCAGGATATGGAGCGCAGCCAGGTTCGGCACCCGCTGAATATAATCGCACAGGCACGCTTTGAGGGCCCGGGTACAGCGTGTACAGTATCGGCTCTCTTTGTCGTTGGGCTGCTTCATGTTGTCAGGAAAATCGGGTCTGCTCTGGGTCATCGCGCTTTCGCTCGTCACTGCCTTGCTCTTTTTCACCGTGCCAAATCATCAGCTCGCCTTCGATCGCGACCTGATCGCCCAGGGCGAAGGGTGGCGCATCATAACAGGCAATCTGGCACACACCAATGGATGGCACCTGCTGCTCAACCTGAGCGGTCTGGCCGTGCTCTACAGCCTGTTTCAGGAGTATCTGACGGGATGGCGCCTGCCCGTGCTGTTGCTGCTGCTGGGAACGGCGGTCGGACTCGGCATCTGGTGGGGCTGCCCGCAAACCCAGTGGTACATGGGACTCTCCGGCCTGCTGCACGGCTTGTTCGTATGGGGTGCCATGCAGGACATCCGCTTTCGCCGTCACTCCGGCTGGCTGATGCTGGCGGGCGTCGCCATCAAGCTCGGTGTGGACTTTTACAGTGCCGGCGAGAGCCCTGTCTCCGCCTTGATCGGTGCCAGGGTACACATCGAGTCACACTTCATCGGCGCACTCGCCGGCCTGCTGCTCGGCCTCTTCCCCATTCGTCTGGACGCCCAGACCGTCCACTCCTGAGCTCCCCATAGGCAAGGCCAGCCCACGGCCAAAATGCAGCAGGCCGGATCTGGGATCCGGCCTGCGCTCATTCGCCCATTACGCCGTTACCGGCAAAGCTCGGCATTGATCGCCCCAAGCACGGCGGCGGGATCCGAGGACTGGGTGATAGGACGGCCGATCACCAGATAATCCGCCCCCGCCTCCACCGCTGCCAGCGGCGTCATGACGCGGCGCTGATCACCGGCAGCCGATCCGCTCGGACGAATGCCCGGCGTCACCAGCTTGAATTCGGCTCCCAGCAGCCCCTTCAGCACACTCGCCTCTTCCGCGGAGCAGACCACACCATCCAGCCCGGCCGCCTTGGCAAGGGTGGCCAGGCGGATCACCTGTTCTGCCGGCGTCACATCCAGACCCAGGGGCGCCATGTCGGACTGCTCCATGCTGGTCAGCACGGTTACCCCGATGAGCAGGGGCGCCTTGTCCCCGTATGGCAGCAACGCCTCTCTGGCGGCACGCATCATGCGTTCACCACCGCTGGCATGGACATTCACCATCCAGACGCCCAGCTCCGCACTGGCCGCCACCGCCTTGGCGACGGTGTTGGGAATGTCGTGAAATTTCAGATCCAGGAAGACGTCGAACCCCTTGGCCACCAGTTGACGAACGAACTGGGGACCAAACAGGGTAAACATCTCCTTGCCTACTTTGAGGCGGCACTGGGCCGGTGAGATCTGCTCAATGAAGGCAAAGGCGTCGGCTTCGTGCTGATAATCCAGCGCGACCAGTACTTTGGGGTCTTGCATGTCACTTCCTATGGATTGTTATGCCACAGCCAGGCGCAGCAGAGCAGGGGCCCGGTTGCACGCTGGCATCTGAAATTCTTGGGTATCCGTGCTCGCCCGGGCGTGTTGGCCTCGCTGGCGTTTACTCCCCATCCAGCCCTCGGATCGGCTTGATGGTGCCCCACTGCCGGCAGGAAGGGCATTGCCAGAACAGCGAATGGGTGGCAAAGCCGCACTGACGGCACTTGTGGGTCGACTTGATCTTGATCTGCTCACCGACCAGCTGTTGCAGCAGCTCCAGGCTCTCCTTGGCAGGCCCCTCCTCGGCACTGGCCAACTGGAAACCGACCAGCTGATAGAAGCCCTTCATGGAAGGGTGGCGACGCAGTTGGCGCAGCACCAGGGCCCGGGCCTGGCTCAACCCATCGCGGGCCTCCACCAGATTGGCCAGGGCCAGGGTCACGCTGACCCCCGCATGATCCTCTACCGCTTTTTCAAGCAGCGGGATCAGCTCCTGGCTGCGACCAAGCTGGCGATAGCATTCGAGCAGTTTTGGCATGGCTTCGGAGGCAAAGTCGATATCCTGCTCGAACACCCGCAGGAGCTCCTTGGCCGCATCCTCGAACCTGCCCTCCTCCATCGCCAGATCGGCCAGCCGCAAGCTGGCGCGGGCACAGGCCGGGTGCGCACCGAGCGCACGCTTGAGCTTGGCGATGCCCGCAGGCTTGTCGCCATCGCGCAAGGCACTCTCCGCCTGTTCGCAATAGAAGTGGGATATGGGCTCGGCCAGCTTCTTGCCCTGGAATTTCTGCAGACGCACCGCCACGGCGATGGCATTGTCCCAGTCACGCAACTGCTGATGAATGATCAGGAGCTGTGCCAGAGCCGTCTCTTCGAAATCGCTGTCATCACACAGCTCTTTCCAGAGTGCTTCGGCCCGATCGAGCAAGCCGGCAGCCAGAAAGTCACGGGCCAGCTCCTGCAAGGCAAGCTGACGCTGCTCACGGGTCAGCTGACGGGCGACCAGGTTCTGGTGGATCTTGATGGCACGATCGACCTCGCCCCGTTGACGGAACAGGTTGCCGAGGGAGAGGTGGGTTTCGATGGTTTCGCTGTCGACTTCCAGCAGCTGGATAAAGAGATCCACCGCCTTGTCCGACTCGTCAGAGAGCAAATAGTTGAGGCCCGCCACGTACTGGCGGGAAAACTGGTTACTCTGTTGCTGGGTGTCCTGGCGAACACTCCTGCGGCCCATGTACCAGCCATAACCGGCGGCGATGGGCAACAGCAGGAAAAGCAGTTCAAGCATCGAGGGACATTATTCCTTGGTTGTCGACCGGGCAAGCTCCAACTCGCGAGATTGACGACGCATGGTTCGGTTCAGGGTGCGATTTTGCAGCTTGAGACGCAGGAACAGCAGACCAAATACCAGCCAGCCCAGCAGAAAACCGCCGGCGAAGAAGAACCCCAGCAACATGGAGAGCGAGAACTCCCCCTGGGCAATCAGGTAGTTGAACTGCACCAGCTGACCATTTTGAGAACCGATGGCAAGGGTCAGGACAAACACCAGCACCAGTGGAATGAGGGCCAAGATACGCTTCATGGGAGCTCCCTGTCTGTAGCGAATGAGTGACTGATTATCCTTAAAATCACAGGCAGACTCTAGCGCGAATGGGAAAAGAGTGTGAGAAACCCGACAACGGGCAGACTCCAGGCCATAAAAATGAAAAAGGCATACTCAGGTATGCCGTTTTCTGCATTATTCGATGATGTTGACGCGTTCGCGCAACTCTTTGCCAGGTTTGAAGTGCGGGACATATTTCCCGGTCAGTTCAACCTTGTCCCCGGTCTTGGGGTTGCGACCCACGCGGGGCGCACGATAGTGCAGCGAGAAACTGCCAAATCCTCGGATTTCAATCCGGTCGCCGTTTTGCAAGGTCGATGCCATCTGCTCAAGGATCTCCTTGATAGCGGCTTCGACATCCTTGGCCGGCATATGCATGCGGCTGGCTGCCAGTTGTTCGATGAGATCTGATTTGGTCATAAGGTTAAATCTCCTTCCCCGATCACATGCAATAATCATTTTGCCAAGATAAAAAAGGGCGGCGCAATGCCGCCCTTTTCTTGCATCAAGGATTACTCACCCTTGGCGGCTTTGAACGCTTCCATCATGGCATTGCTGAACACAACTTCTTCTTGTTGGTTCAGGCTGTCGATGGCAACACGCTCGTCAGCCTCGTCCTTGGCACGGACAGACAGGCTTACGGTACGGTTCTTGCGATCAACGCCCATGAATTTGGCTTCAACTTCGTCACCAACAGACAGCACCAGAGTGGCGTCTTCTACGCGGTCACGAGCAGCGTCGGAGGCACGCAGGTAGCCTTCTACGCCGTCAGCCAGTTCGATCACGGCACCCTTGGCATCAACCTCGGTAACCTTGCCCTTCACAATAGCACCTTTCTTGTTGTCAGACAGGTACTTATTGAACGGGTCTTCTTCGATCTGCTTGACGCCCAGGGAGATGCGCTCACGCTCCGGGTCCACTTGCAGAACAACGGCTTCGATCTCGTCGCCCTTCTTGAATTCACGCACGGCTTCTTCGCCCTGGTTGTTCCAGGAGATGTCAGACAGGTGAACCAGGCCGTCGATGCCGCCATCCAGACCAATGAAGATACCGAAGTCAGTGATGGACTTGATCTTGCCGGAAACACGGTCGCCCTTGGCGTGAGTTTCGGCAAACAGCTGCCACGGGTTGGATTTGCACTGCTTCAGACCCAGGGAGATACGACGACGCTCTTCGTCGATGTCCAGAACCATCACGTCAACCACGTCGCCAACGTTGACAACCTTGGACGGGTGGATGTTCTTGTTGGTCCAATCCATCTCGGATACGTGTACCAGGCCTTCCACGCCTTCTTCGATTTCAACGAAGCAGCCGTAGTCGGTCAGGTTGGTCACGCGGCCAGACAGACGGGTGGTTTCCGGGTAACGCTTGGCGATAGCAACCCAGGGATCTTCGCCCAGCTGCTTCAGGCCCAGGGATACACGGGTACGCTCGCGGTCGAACTTCAGAACCTTGACAGCGATCTCGTCGCCAACGTTGACGATTTCGGAAGGATGCTTAACGCGCTTCCACGCCATGTCGGTGATGTGCAGCAGGCCGTCAACACCGCCCAGATCTACGAATGCACCGTAGTCGGTCAGGTTCTTGACGATACCCTTAACTTCTTGACCTTCTTGCAGGTTGGCCAGCAGGCTTTCACGCTCGGAGGTGTTCTCGGTCTCGATCACGGCACGACGGGAAACAACAACGTTGTTGCGCTTCTGGTCCAGCTTGATGACTTTGAACTCGAGTTCTTTGTTTTCCAGGTGAGCGGTGTCACGGATCGGACGCACGTCAACCAGAGAACCCGGCAGGAAGGCACGGATGCCATTCAGTTCAACGGTGAAACCACCCTTGACCTTGCCGTTGATGATACCGATAACGGTAGCTTGCTCTTCGTAAGCTTTTTCAAGCTGCAGCCAGGCTTCGTGGCGCTTGGCTTTTTCGCGGGACAGCTTGGTTTCGCCGAAACCATCTTCGATAGAGTCCAGAGCCACGTCAACGGAGTCACCTACGTTGATTTCCAGCTCGCCCATGGCGTTCTTGAATTCTTCAGCCGGGATAGCAGACTCGGATTTCAGACCGGCATCAACCAGTACGAAACCGTTCTCGATAGCAACGACAGTGCCCTTGACGATGGAACCTTGACGGGTTTCAACGGCGTTCAGGGACTCTTCAAAGAGTTGAGCAAAAGATTCGATCATTGTTTATGTCACAAATGAAACATCCACTTGCAATCCGGCACAAGCGGGGTTGTTTTAAATTATCTGCGCCATCCTTGGTGCAGACGACTGACATCAGTTTGCGCTGACATCACCAAGTTGTTGCTCTGCATAGGCAAGCACCGTTGCCAGCACTTCATCTATAGTCATGGACGTTGAGTCTACAACAAGAGCATCTTCCGCGGGTTTCAGGGGGGCAACGGCGCGATTTCTGTCGCGATCGTCACGTTCCCGAATCTCGGTTAAAAGACACTCAAAGTTAACATCAAAGCCCTTATCTTGCAACTGCTTATAGCGGCGCTGGGCCCGCTCCTCGGCGCTGGCGTCGAGGAAAATCTTCACATCCGCCTCGGGGAAAACTACTGTACCCATGTCGCGACCGTCGGCGATGAGACCGGGGGCTTGGCGGAATGCACGCTGACGGCGCAGCAGGGCTTCACGTACCCGGGGAAACGCCGCGATTTTGCTGGCCGCGTTGCCCACTTCTTCAGTACGAATGGTGCGGGAAACATCCTCCCCTTCGAGGATCACCTTGACCAGCTCCCCTTCTACCTGGAATTGCACATCCAGATTGGCGGCCAGGGGAACCAATGCTGCTTCGGAATCGAGCTCCACATCGTGATGCAGGGCTGCCAGGGAGAGCACCCGGTAGATGGCACCGGAATCGAGCAGGTGCCAGCCCAGTTTTTCAGCCAGCAACTGGCACAAGGTGCCTTTTCCTGCGCCACTTGGGCCATCAATAGTCATCACGGGGGCCATCTGAGCCATAACGTTTCTCCTGCGCACTCGGCATCTTGACTGGTTGCCCGCATCCCTGATCGGGATGGGATAATGGGCGCCGATTATACCCGAATGCATCGACGCTGGCAGTTGTCAGGGCACACAATTGCGCAAAAGTCGTCGCGATTGCGCCTATTATGACCAATCTGCTAACCCCCTCCTCGCGCAAGGTTTTGTTCTTATGGTTGTTATGCACAAGGCGCGCTACACTAGCCGCCCTTTTTCAAGCAGCTGTAGTCAGGAGCAACCATATGAGCAGCGTTACCCTCGTGGCCAAATCCAAGTTGCCGACCCCCTGGGGCACTTTCACGCTGGTTGGTTTTCAGGAAACCGGCACGGGCAAGGATCATGCCGCGCTGGTGATGGGCGATATCGCAGACGGCGAACCCGTGCTGGGACGCATTCATTCCGAGTGTCTAACCGGGGATGCCCTGTTCAGTCTGCGTTGTGACTGCGGCTTCCAATTGCAGGCCGCGCTGGAAAACATCGCCAAGGCGGGCCGCGGCGTCCTGCTGTATGTCCGTCAGGAAGGGCGAGGCATCGGCTTGCTCAACAAGATCCGGGCCTATCATCTGCAGGATCAGGGGGCCGATACCGTGGAAGCCAACGTGGCGCTTGGCTTTGCCGCCGACATGCGCGACTACACCATCTGTGCCGACATGCTCAAGGCGCTCGAGGTCAAGTCCCTGCGCCTGATGACCAACAACCCGCGCAAGTTGAAGGCGATGGAATCCTTTGGCATCCCGGTGGCGGAGCGCGTGCCCCTTCAGGAAGGTCGCAATCCCCACAACGAGTTTTATCTCTCCACCAAGGCAAACAAGCTGGATCACCTGTTCAAGAAGTAAGGTTGCATCCACCTTGTCAGCATACGCCTCCAGATTGGAGGCGTTTTTATTGGTGATACCACTCAATCATTGAGTATCTGTAGCGCAATGGTGAGAAACATCCCCTTGTGCTAGCAAAAAATCCCGCAATGCCCGGTTCGCCATGGAGAGCGGATCCCCCCGTCGCCAGGCTACGCAGAGATCCAGGAAGATGGGGGGGGAAAAAGGGATGCCGGTGAGGGCCGGCTCCTCTTCCAGCGCCATGCGCAGGAAGGTGGTCACGGCGAATCCCTGACGCACCACCGCCTTGAGCAGCGGGATGAGATTGCTTTCGAACGCGATGTCAGGCTCTACCCCCAGCCCCTGCGCCAACACCTCCATGTGTTCCCTGTGGTAGAAGCCTCGCCGGAACATGGCGAGCTCCTGGCCGAAGAACTGTGGCAACGAGACCGACTCAGCGCCGCGCAGGGGGTGCTCCTCCCCCACCACCATCAGCATCTCTTCCCGCAGCAGTTGCGCCCCCTCGAGGGCCGGTGGCAGATCGCTGGTGATGAGGATGGCGAGATCCAGACTGCCATCCACCATGCGGCTGAGCAGCTCCCGGGTGCCCGCCTCCTCCACCCGGATCTTCAAGCCGGGGTAGCGATGCTTGAACGCCATCAGGATTGGCGGGAAGTAATAGGAGCCCATCATGTAGGGGATGCCGATGCGCACCTCCCCCCGCTCCAGCCCCTTGAGCTCGGCCATCTCGGCCTCGGCCTGGTGCATCTGGCGCAGCAGCCGTTCGGCGTGGCGGCAAAGGACCTCTCCCTCCGGGGTGAGGCGCACGCTGCGGTCCTGCCGGTCAAACAGCCGCAGATCGAGCTGCTGCTCCAGCTTGGCGATGGCCATGCTGACGGCAGGCTGGGCCACGTTCAGCCCCTGGGCCGCCCTGGTGAAGGAGCCGGCATCGCGCACCGCCAGCAGGTATCCGAGCTGTTTCAGATCCATATCAATTTCATTTATCAGGGTGATAACTTAAATATATTATATTTATACGTTTCGTCGCACTACCCTGCACAAAAGTCGTCGGGACACCTCAACATGATCGAAGTCGGCAGCCGCGCATGGATACGCGCCACCCTGGCCCTCAGCCTGGGCTCCTTCCTGGTATTTCTCAATCTCTACCAGACTCACCCCCTGCTCCCCCTCCTGGCCGAGGTCTTCTCGGTCAGCTCCCTGTCCGCCAGCTGGACCCTCGCCGGCTGCACCGCCGGGCTCGCGGGCTCCCTGCTCATCTGCGCCCGTCTGGCGGACCGATTCGGACGGCGGCGGATCATGTTGTGTAGCCTGATCGGCGCCATCCTGCTCTCCCTGTGCATCCCCTGGGTGACCCGCTTCGATCTGCTGGTGAGCCTGCGCATCCTGCAGGGAGCCCTGCTGGCGGGGTTGCCGGCCACCGCCATCGCCTACATGGGGGAAGAGTTCAGCAAGCGTGCCCTGATCCTCGCCGTCGGAGTCTACATCGCCGCGAACTCCCTCGGCGGCATCGCGGGCCGGGTGGTCGGCGGCCTGCTGGCCGGCTGGTTTGGCGACTGGCAGCACACCTTCCTCGGCATCGGGGCCATCAGCCTGACCCTGTTGCCCCTGGTCATCTGGCTGCTGCCAGCCCAGACCCGCTTCGTGGCCGTGGAGCCCGCCCCCGGCCAGCTGCGCCGCGCCATCCAGAGTCACCTCGGCAACCCCCTGCTGGCGGGGGCCTACCTCATCGGCGGCCTCAACTTCATGGTCTTCCTGAACCAGTACAGCTACCTCACCTTCCTGCTGGCCAAGGCCCCCTTCTCCCTGCCGACCCAGTGGCTCGGCATGCTGTTCCTGACCTACCTCACCGGCACCCTAGCCTCCTCCCTGAGCGGCCGCGGCGCCCATCGCTTTGGGGCACAGCGCATGCTGCTGGCGGGAATAGCCCTGATGGCGCTCGGCAGCCTCGCCCTGTTGCAGGGAACCCTGGTCGCCATCATAGGGGGACTGCTGGTCTCGAGTTTCGGTTTCTTCCTCGCCCACGCCTGCGCCAGCGCCTGGGTCGGCCAGCACGTGGAGCACGACCGGGCGCTCGCCTCGTCGCTCTATCTGGTGGGGTACTACCTGGGGGCCAGTCTGGGTGGGCTCTATCTGCATCCCTTCTGGGAGCGGGGGGGACTAGGGGGATTGGTGCTCGGCATCGAGCTGGTGCTGGGGGTGACCGCCGCCTTGAGCCTCTGGCTCGGCCGGTTGAAGGGGCGCATGGCGCCGCCCCCTCCCGTCACCCGGCACGGCGTTCGGCCGTCAGTTCACAGGCCGTCGTAATAGTCCTGCGGGACCGGCACCACGGCGCCGGTGCACAGCTCTTCGTCGATCACCTCGCTCAGAGGGCGCAGATGAAACTTGATCTGCCCCGAGGGCAACATCAGGCCCACGTCCGGGTTGCGCCTGTCGTCGATGTTGGCCGTCTTGAAGGCCACGCCGGGATGGGCCGCCACCAGGGCGTGCAGTGACGGCACCACCAGCTCGATATGCTCGAGACCGGCCTGATGGCTGCGACCCGCCTTGGGGGCCGCCAGTTCGATGCAGGGCACGGTGACCTGTTGCCAGCAGACGGGCTGGTGCAGGCGATAGGTGGCAATGGGGCGGTCTCCTATCATCCCCTCCACCAGTAAGACCCCGTGGGCAGCCAGTGCCTCTTTCAAGTCCAGGTATTCCGGCAGGGTGGCAGCCCGGTAGCAGAGGTGATCCACCACGGGGAACGCGGAGCCCCCCATGACGGCCTGCATTTCCGTGAGCAGTTGGCAAACGAATGGGGCCATGGGCCCCAGCGTGGAATCCAGTGGATGAGACATGATCACCATTTCTTCTTCGGTTGGAACAGGACGTCCAGTTCGTCCGCCTCTTTGTCCTTGATGTTCTGCAGCTCCTTCTCGCTGTGCTGCTGCAGGTGTTCTTCCAGCTGCCGCATCCCCTGGCGCATGTCCTCTTCCCGCGCCAGCAGGTAGGGATCCTTGTCGGAGACATTGGCCAGGGCGTCGAGCCCCTTAGTGTAGAGCTGACGGCAGGTGCCGTACTGCCCCTGGATCTGGGCATCCATGGCCCGCTTGAGCAGATTGGCGATGTTGATCTTGAGCTGCATCAGCTCGAGGCGGCGATCCTCCTGGGCGAACCCCTGGGGATCTATCTTGCCCTTGTTGTGCTCGACCCGCAGCACGGCTCGCATCTTCTTGGCCAGCTGCAGCATCTGGATGGCCTGGCGGTCGGACTCCGGCGTCTTGAAGTGCCCCTCGTCCTGGCTGCTGTAATTCTCCTGCACATTCTTGATCTGGGTCTGGACGTCGGCGATGCGCTGCTTGATCTGCACATTGGGCATCACCAGGGCGATGGCGCGATAGGCATCCAGGATGCGGTGCTGCATCAGCAGTACCATGTTCTTGGAGAAGGGCACCAGGTTGACGTTCAGCAGCAGCTCTTCGGTCTCGTCCGCCACGGCCTTGTGACGGGCGATGGCCTGGCGCTTGTCGGCCTCGGCCTTCTGTTTGTATTGCTGCACCACGTTGTAGGCGATGACCAGAAACAGGAGTGCGCCGATTGACAGCAATATCAAGGTTAAAATCATAGGGTGTTCACACTCCAGTCCCAATCCAATTGCGAGATCCTACAACAGCTTAACCCCGTAGGGTAGCGCCCAGATCCCAGCTTGTCTCACAACAACGCAACCAAGTGACAGCCATCTCCATGGCGTCATGCTCCATATCGCCCGCCGCCTCCATTACTTGAGGCAAAAACCCTTCGACTGCAGGAAGCCCAGCATGAAGGGTCTGGCCTCCTTCCCGAGGATGGCCTTGATCTGCCCGCTCCAGGTCTGCTCCTTGTTGTTGCTGCTGCGCGCCTGGTAGTAGTCGTGGATCTGCCGATCATATTGGGCCAGCAGGGCGCGGTCCTGGGTGGCAGGATAGCGGTTCTCGTGCACCACCAGCGCCCGGGGCAGCCGCGGTTTTTGCTCCGGCCGCTGGGCGGGATGGCCCAGGCAGAGGCCAAACAGCGGTATCACCTGATGGGGCAGACCCAACACCTCGCTCACCTCGGCAGGATTGTTGCGAATGCCGCCGATATAGACCCCCCCCAGCCCAAGTGACTGGGCCGCCAGCAAGGCATTTTGCGCCATCAGGGCGCCGTCGATGGCCCCGATCATGAGTTGCTCCACAAAGCCGGTGCGGGCCTCCGGCACTATCTGGCTGTGACGATGGTAGTCGGCGCAAAACACCAGAAACTCCGCCGCTTCGACCACATAGGCCTGATGGCCTGCCAGCTCCGCCAGGGTGGCCCGCAACCCCTTGTCGGTAACCCGGATGATGCTGTTGGCCTGGAGGAAGCTGGAGCTCGCGGCGCTCTGGGCGGCGCTCAGGATCTGATCCAGCTGCTCTGCGCTGACGGGCTCTGGGGTGAACTGGCGAATGGAGCGATGGGAAAGAATGAGATCGATGGTCGGGTTCATGGTACCTCCGGAATGAAGGTCACACTCTACCCAAAAAAAGCGGGGGGCCCAAGGCCCCCCGTCACCCTCAAGGGACAGGATAGACATAGGGGGCCTGCAACCCAAGCGGGAACCCCAGCGCCCAGTAGATCAGCAGGAAGCCCGTCCAGCTCACCAGGAAGGCCAGGGAGTAAGGCAGCATCATGGAGACCAGGGTGCCGATGCCTGTGCTCTTCACATACTGCTGGCAATAGACCACCACCAGGGGGAAGAAGACCATCAGCGGGGTGATGATGTTGGAGGCGGAATCCCCCACCCGATACGCGGCCTGAGTCAGCTCGGGCGAGATCCCCACCGCCATCAGCATGGGCACCAGGATGGGGCTAATGAGGGCCCACTTGGCGGAGGCCGAGCCCACCACCAGGTTGACGGTGGCCGTCAGCAGTATGATGCCGACGATGGTCACCTCTCCCGGCAGCGCCAGGGCGTGAAGCACCTCGGCACCGGAGAGCGCCAGCAGGGTACCGAGGTTGGAATCCCCGAACGCCTTGATGAAGAGGGCGCAGAAGAAGGCCATCACCATGTAGGAGCCCATCTTGTTCATGGTGGCCGACATGGCGTCGATCACATCCTTGCCGCTCTTGAAGCTGCCGGCGACAAAGCCGTAGACGATCCCGGGCAGGATGAAGAGCAGGAAAATGAGGGGCACGATGGACTTCATCACCGGTGCGGCGAAGGTGGTGAGGGAACCGTCCGGTGCCCGCATCGGCGAGTCGCCGGGGGCCAGCGCCAGCCCCAGCAGCACCACGGCCGCCAGCATGGCGAACCCGGCCCAGTTGAAGGCCCGGCTCTCCTGCGCGCTGTAACGACCCATCTCGTCGGCGCTCTCCAGATCCTCGTTGAGGGGCACTTGCTTGAGGCGCGGCTCGACAATCTTCTCGGTGACAAACCAGCCCACGCAGATGATCAGCAAGGAAGAAGCGCCGGTGAAGATGATATTGCACAGGGTGTTGACCATGTAGTCAGGGTCGAATAACTGGGCTGCAGACTGGGTGAACCCCTGAAGCAGCGCATCCCCGCCGGAGGGCAGGAAGTTGGCGGCAAACCCGCCGGAAACCCCGGCAAAGGCCGCGGCAATCCCCGCCAGCGGGTGACGACCCGCCGCATGGAAGATGATGCCGCCAATGGGGATCACCAGCACATAGCCCGCATCGGCGGCGGTATGGCTGACGATGGCCACCAGGATCAGCATGGGGGTCAGAAAGCGCGCCGGCGTCACCTTGAGCAGCTTCTTGAGCCCGGTGTTGATGAAACCGGACTGTTCAGCCACCCCTACCCCCAGCATGGCCACCAGCACGATGCCAAGGGGAGCAAACCCGGTGAACGTGGTGACCATGCTGGCGAGAAAGTCCGCCAGCCCTGCCCCGGTCAACAGGTTGTTGATGACCACGGCCTCTCCGGTGCGGGGATTGACCAGATCGAAGGAGAACTGGGAGCCTATCCAGGAGCCGACCCAGACGATCAGCAAAGCATAGAGGAAGAGCATGGCGGGATCCGGCAGCTTGTTGCCCGCCTTCTCCACCCCGTTCAGAAAGCGGTTCAACCAGCCGTTGGGAGGGGCCGGACGCTCGTTCACTGCAGCTTGACTCATTATGGTGATACTCCATTACCAAGGAATGAGCGCGCATACTAGCGATAACGTCTAATGGATCCCATGATATGAGACAAAAATTCGATTAATTATGTTTAATTTGGCATCTCGCACTTCATAAATGGGAGATGCCGCACATTTATCGACAACTTTCTCAATGGTTTGCGAGGGGATAGCGGCCCAGCCGGCACTGTACTGCGAACCCCGCCGCCGCCACCTCTTCCGGTGTCATGGGACGGCTGAACAGAAATCCCTGGAAGACATGGCAACCCTGGGTCTGCAGGGCCGCGAGCTCGTGCTCCTCCTCCACCCCTTCCGCCAGGATCCCGAGCCCCAGACTGGTGGCCATGGCCACCGTCGCCCGGATCACCGGCAGGTTGAGCCCCACCACGAAGGAGCGGTCCAGCTTGATGGTGTCGATGGGCAACCGGTTGAGGTAGGCCAGGGAGGAGTAGCCCGTCCCGAAGTCGTCGATGGCGATCTTGATCCCCTGCTCGCTCAGGGCGTCGAGGATCTCGATGCACCCCTTCATGTCCAGCATCAGCACCGTCTCGGTCAGCTCCAGGGTCAGCAGTGCCGCCTCCACCGAGAATGCCTCGAGCAGTTGGGCCACCAGCTCCGGCAAACTGGCAGAGAGCTGAAAGCCCGAGAGATTGACCGACACCGGCACCCTCACCCCGTCCTGTCGCTGCCACTCCCCCATCTGGGCCAATGCGGTGGAAAGCACCCAGCTTCCGATTTCCCGGATGAGCCCCATCTCTTCGGCCAGCGGAATGAACTCCGCCGGCGACACATGGCCAAGCACGGGATTGTACCAGCGTACCAAGGCCTCGAAACCGATGACCCGACCTTGCGCCACATCCACCTGGGGCTGATAGCGCAGGCTGAGCTCCCCCCGACCGACGGCCTTGGCCAGAAACTGCTTGAGGGTCAGCTTGCGATGCAGGCTTTGCTGCATGCTGGGGGTGAAGCGCTGCCAGCGAAGCCGCCCCATCTGCTTGGCCTGGTACATGGCCATGTCGGCACGGGTGATGAGATTGTCGCCATCATCCGCGTCGTCCGGGTAGATGGCGATGCCGATGCTGCCGCCGATGGTGACCTCGGGGACACCACTCAGCTGCAGTGGCTTGCTCATCTGGGAGAGCATGAGATCCGCCACCTCCTGGGCCCGATCGCTCGCCTGGTTGAGGGGCACCAGGGCGGTGAACTCATCCCCGCCAAGGCGCGCCAGCTCCACGTCCCGCGGGCAGATCTGCTTGAGCCGTCCGGCGACCCGCTCCAGCAGGCGATCCCCGGCCTTGTGGCCGTAGTTGTCATTGACCAGCTTGAAGTTGTCCAGATCCATGAACACCAGGGCAAAGCGCCCCCCGAGGCCGCAATAGGCTTCCAGGGATTTCATCAGGCCGTAGCGGTTGAGCAGCCCAGTGAGGGAGTCGTGCCAGGCCAGGTGGCGATGCTCCAGCTCTTCGAGCTTGCGATCCGTGATGTCCCGCATGGTCAGCAGGATCCGTGCCCCCTGCTGGATATGGCGAAACTGGTACTGGAACCAGCGCATCCCCTTCTGGGTGCGACACTCCCCTTCAGCCACCACTTCGTCCAGACGGGAGAGGCGACGATAGAAGGCCTCGTCCGCACCGGAGAAGATCTGGGGCAGCGTCAGAATGCCGGTGCCAAAGCACATGTCGAAGTGATGGTTGCCGCTCTCGAGGCGCCCCTCGTTGCCAAAGAGACAGGCCAGGGTGTCGCCAGTGGCGAGGGAGGACTCCTGATAGAGGGTGTCGGCATCGATGACCGCTTCCGCCATCATCATCTGCCGTCCGGCAAGCTGGATCCCGGAAAGACGCAGATAGACCTGCTTCTTGACCCCCTTGGGTGAGAGGGTCCACCACTCGTTGTAACTGCGCTCCTGCTGGAAATCGCCGAGATAGCGTTGCAGCAGCAGATCGATGGCGGCGGCCATGTCGGCGGAGAAATCCCGGGACTTCAGCTCGGCCAGGGAGCTCGCCTCCCAGAGCCCGAGGGCAGCATCGTTGGCCCAGTAAATATGATGACGCTGGATGTCATAGACCCAGACCGGCGTGTGGAGGACATCCATCACGGTGAGCAGGCGTTCGTCTAGCGTATTCATGTTGAGTGATGATTCATGCTGAAAGCTCATGGTCGAACCAGTCGCTTGCGCCCCCTGACAGGAGCATTCGCGCTGGTACAAAATCCGTTCCGGCCCATAATCGGATAACAAACGGATGAAAAAAGGCCGAAATCATATGAAAACGCTACATGTGATCCCCATGGTAAGAAGAAATGGACTCACACTGGTATTGTTGGGCATGGTGATAACCATTGCTATGATTTTTATACTTTTTTTTCTTCGTGAACAACTACTAATCCCCGCCATTTCCCTCCTCCTGGCGGGCCTGATGACAATTCTTGTCGGGGCTTGGAAACTGGGTGAGCCTCATTTTAGTCTCTCTTTGTGTCAGGACTGCCTGCAATACCATCACAAGTACGGCGGCTGGATCCTAAAATGGAGAAATATTCAGCGAATTGACCAACCACGTATCCATTTGGGGTGGGATCTGGTGGAGCTGCCCTACATCGGTTTGAAAATAAAGGATTACGACGCTTTTTTGACGCTGATCACACCCCGGCTCGCCGTCCGTCTGCTCACCGAGCAGCGCGCCGTGCTGATGCAGGCCATGCGAAGCGAGCGCTCCGACTGCCCGACCGGAGGGTGCGGCAGTGGGCTCCTGGGAGAGGGACTGCTAGAGGAGAGCCGCTTCTGCTCACCCGCCGGCCAGCGCTATGAGGGGGTGATCGCCATGCTCGGCAACCGCATGGCACGGCTGCGGGATCTGCTAGGGTACGATCTGCTGGTGCCCGACAACAGCCTGGACAGATCCCCGGAAGATTTCGTCCATCTGCTCCAGCAATACCAGCGCGAGTCGAATCTAATCCAGATCAATTAAACGCCGGATTGCGCTTGCCAAGCCCGGTGACTCTTCATAAGGTCACTGGCTTGTTACAGCCAGAACACCCCCTAAAACCGCTTATGAAGTACATCGAAGAGTTCTATCTGTTCGTCAAGGTGGTGCAAGAGGGCGGTTTCTCCCACGCCGCCGCTGCGCTGGGCATGCCGACCGGCACCATCAGTCGACGTATCTCCCAACTGGAAGAGCAGCTCGGATGTAGCCTGCTGCACAGATCCACCCGCAAGCTGCGTCTCACGGACGAAGGGCTGCGCTATTACGAGCGCCTCTGTACCCCCCTTGCGGAAATAGAGCAGGCCACCGGCGAAATCCGGGGTGAGGAGACGGACATCAGCGGCCTCATCCGCCTCGCAGCCCCCATCGCCCTCTCCAACACCATCCTAGTCGACATGCTGGTGGACTTCGGCCTGCGCTATCCCTGGGTACAGTTCGACATCCGCCAGTCCAACGACCATGCCCTCCAGGCAGATCAGGACAGGGACCTGGTCTTTTTCAACGGCGAGCTCCCCCAGACCCTGCCCAACGCCCTCTGTCTGGGTCACATCCAGTACGGTCTGTTCGCCTCCCCCCTCTATCTGGAGAAGATGGGGGTGCCCTCCCACCCGACCCAGCTGGAAGAGCACGATCTCATCTACTGCTGGCCCCACCAGCACTGGCAACTGAGCGGGCGGGACGAACAGACGATCTGCATCAAGCGCACTCCCCGCCTTTGCATCGACCAGACCCAGGCCGCCGTGCGGGCAGCCCAGCGCCACCTCGGCATCGTCAACGCCCCGCAGCACTATGTGCACCCCTTCCTGCAAGATGGTCAGCTCGTCCCCGTCCTGCCGGACTGGCAGTCGGGAAAACGTCCCTTCTACATGCTCCATTGTCAGCCCCGGTTCACCCCGTTGCGTGTTAAGATGTTCGCCGATTTCGTCGAGAAGCACTCTGAGCGCTATCGTACCCGCCAGCAGAACGATCAATTTTCACCGGCGCAGCCGCTGCCCGTTGCATCTGACGGCTGATGACCCACACTTAGCGCAATCCTCGTTGCACAGGTCGGCTAACACTATGAATGTATTGATATGTGATGACTCCGGGTTCGCGCGCAAACAGCTGGTGCGCGCCCTGCCCGCCGATTGGGGTGTCACCTTGCACCAGGCCGCGGACGGACTGGAAGGGGTCGAGCAGATCCTGATGGGGCACGGGGACCTGATCTTTCTCGATCTCACCATGCCGGAGATGGACGGATATGGGGTTCTCGAGACCCTCAAGCGAGAAGGGGTGCGCAGCAAGGTGATCGTGGTCTCCGGCGACATCCAGCCGGAAGCCCATGAGCGTGTCATGGCCCTTGGCGCCCTCGATTTCATCAAGAAGCCGGCCTCCCCGGACACCCTCCTTGCCTTGCTCAAGCGCCACGGACTGTGGCAATCGGCCACCCAGGTGACGGCCATCCAGCCCCAGCCCGTCGCCAGCCACCAGGCTGCCCAGAGCAGCATCCAGTTCACCCCCGAGCTGCGGGATGTCTATCAGGAGCTGGCCAACGTCGCCATGGGCCAGGGGGCGGATCTGCTGGCCCGCCTGCTCGGCGCCTTCGTGCTGCTCCCCATCCCCAACGTCAACGTGCTGGAGGTCTCCGAGCTGCACATGGCGCTCTCGGCCGCCGCCGAGTCGGAGACGCTCTCTGCGGTCTGTCAAGGCTTCATCGGGGCCGGGATCGCCGGGGAGGCCCTGCTGCTGTTCCACGATGCCAGCTTCCAGGACCTGGCCCGCCTGATGAACCATCAGGGGGAGCTGGATCACGGCGCCGAACTGGAACTGCTGATGGACACCGCCAACGTGCTGATCGGTGCCTTCCTGCGCGGCTACGCCAACCAGCTCGACACCCCTTTTAGCCAGGGTCACCCCGTGGTGCTGGGCCAGCACAGGCCCATTCAGGATCTCATTCGGACCAACCAGAGCCGCTGGCGCCGCACTCTGGCCATCGAGATCAACTATCGGGTGCAGGGCTATGCGGTGCAGTGCGATCTCTTGCTGCTGTTTACCGAAGATTCCATCGCCACCATGAACAACAAGATCATGCACATGCTCTGACCGTCCCGCGGCAGCAACCACCAGGAGTGACCATGGACATTCGGGAATTTCATTGGCTGATGAACATCGTCCAGAATCTGGACGTGGGGCTGGTCGTGCTCGACAGGGAGTACCGGATCCAGGTGTGGAACGGCTTCATGGAGAGTCACAGCGGCCGGCTGGCAGGCGAGGTGCGCGATCAAAGACTGTTCTCGCTCTTTCCCGATGTGGACAAGGCCTGGCTCGAGCGCAAGGCCAACATGGTGTTCAAGCTCAACAACCGTGCCTTCAGCACCTGGGAGCAGCGCCCCTACCTGTTGCGCTTCTCCAACTACCGCCCCATCACGGGATCGGCCCCCTACATGTACCAGAACCTGACCCTGGTGCCGCTGGCCGACTTCGCCGGAGAGGTCACCCATCTGGCCATCATAATCTATGACGCCACCGACGAGGCCATGCTGATCACCGGCCAGCGCCAGGGATGACCGCCCCTGCCATGACAACAAGGGCGCCCGATGGCGCCCTTGTTGTTGCGATGGGGAATGGCGTCAGCCACTCAGATACTCGGTGAAGGCGTCGATCACCTCGTCGATGTCATCGTCGGTGATCTGCAGGTGGGTCACCAGCCTGAGTTCCCCGTAGCCGGAGAAGAGAATACCGCGCTCCTTCATGAAACCCAGCAAGGTGACGGGATCTCCCTGGGTCAGGCGCAGGAATACCATGTTGGTCTGCACCTCCCCCAAATTGAGTGCGATGCCTGGCAACGCGGCCAGCCCCTCTGCCAGACGCCTGGCGCGGCGATGATCATCCGCCAGCCGGGCAACGTGCTGATCCAGCGCGAACAGGGCGGCCTGGGCCAGGATCCCTCCCTGGCGCATGCCGCCCCCCAGCATCTTGCGCAGCCGTCTGGCGCGGGCGATGAACGCAGCCGATCCCACCAGCAGGGAACCCACCGGTGCCCCCAGTCCCTTGGAGAGGCAGACAGAGATGCTGTCAAAAGGCGCCGCGATGGCGGCCACCGGCTCCCCGCTCGCCACCACCGCATTGAAGAGGCGAGCCCCGTCCAGGTGCAGCTTCAGCCCCTTCTCGTCGACGAATTCGCGCATGGCGCGCAGGTAGGTCAATGGCAGCACCTTGCCGTTATGGGTATTTTCCAGGCAGACGAGGTGCGTCTGGACGAAATGGGGATCATCGGGAGCGATGGCCCCCCGCACATCCTCGATGGCCAGGGTGCCGTCCGCCTGCATGGGGACGGATTGCAGGGCCACCGAGCCCAGCACGGCAGAGCCCTGGGCCTCGTAGCGATAAATGTGGGAGGCCGCCCCCAGCACGGCCCCTTCCCCACGCTGGCAGTGACTCATCATGGCCAGCAGGTTGGACATGGTGCCGGAGGGCACGAACAGGGCCGCCTCCTTGCCAAGCAGTTCGGCGCCGCGGCGCTCCAGCGCATTGATGCTGGGATCTTCCCCATAGACATCGTCTCCCACCTCGGCATGCAGCATGCTCTGGCGCATGGCTTCCGTGGGTTGGGTCACGGTATCACTTCGTAAATCGATATAGCGCATGTCATCCTCCTGATGCAGGACGATGACATTAACCAGCCGACACCCGGCTGGCAAGAAACGGCAAGCGGGAATGTGAGCCCGGCGGCTCACCAGGGCAGCGACTGACCCTGCAGATCCACGAAACGGCCCGAGTGCGCGGGCGTCAGTGTGGCCATCAGATCCAGCAGGCGGACGGCGACCTCGGCGGGATCCTGCAGCAGGGCGGGATCCATCTCCTGAAGAAAAGGTTGCTGCATGGGGGTATTCATGAGGCCGGGATGCACGGTGATGACACCGGCGCCGGGAAAACGTCCGGCCCACTCACCCGCCAGGATCCGGGATCCCATGTTGAGGGCGGCCTTGCTCATGCGGTAGCTGTAGTGGCACATGGCCTCCTGGCCCCCCTCCTCCAGGCATCCCGCCCGATCCGAGAGGGTGCAGAGCCAGAGCGTGCTCTGGGGCATCATGCGCCGGCTGAGGTTGACACCAAGGGCCAGGTGGGGCCAGGCATTGGCCAGCAGACTCTCTTCGAGCCATTGGGGGGTCACCTCCTCCACCCGCCGCTCCGGCATGTGGGCAAGATCATGGAGCAGGCCTATTGTGTTGATCACCACCGTCGGCAAGGTGGTGCTGTCATAGAGGGTGAAAAGGGCCTCAAAGGAGAGCGGGTCCACCTCCTGCAGCGGAAAGTAGCAGGCGGGATCCAGCCCCCTGGGCAGTTGCCTGCCCGCCAGCAACCACTCTTCGCCCCGTCTGGCCAGCTCCCGTGCCAGCGCACTGCCCAACCCGCCACTGCCCAGGATCAGATAGCTCATCTGCGTGTCCTTGGATTTGATCACTGCTTAGAGGGTATCAGAAGAATGGCGGACTGCCGGGAACACCCGTCAGGCTCAGGCCTCGGCCAGATGGCGCCCAAACTCCCGCGCCCGGGCCAGGTCCAGAAAACCGTCCGCCTGCTTGTGGCTGCGCAGGAACTGGTAATAGGCGAGCAGGGTCACCAGTTGCTCCTCGTCCGGCATGGGCTTTCCCGGACGGGTCTCCTGCACCAGCGACCCCGCCGCCGCCAGCGCGTCCCTGTCCACCACCTCGGCCTGACGATAGAGATACCCGCAACCGGTGGCGAGCCACTCCAGCGAGCAGTTGGCCCCCATGGCAATCTGGTTCGCCTTGCCAAGGCCGGGCTCGGCCCCTTTCAGATACTTGCGGATCAGGGCTTCACTCAACCCCACCTTGCGGGCAAAGGCGCTCACACTCCCCTCCCCGATCAGGCTTTGCAGCCTGGCGGCAAATCCTTCCATCACCCCTTCTCCTCTCACTGACACCGGGATCTTGACCCGTCGGAGTCAGAACCATAGTTCGAATTCGCGAAGGGGGCATTATTGCCTTGTCCGCCGGAAGAGACCAAGATGCTGGCACATGATTTTGCCCCTTTCTTTTCGCATTGTTATCTCCAGAGGAGTCACCATGTCCGTATCCCGTCTGGCCCTGCACGAGCAAGGCCCCACCTTTTCCCGCCTCATCATGGGCTACTGGCGCCTGATGGAGTGGCAGCTCTCCCCCGCCGCCCTGCTGGACCTGATGAAATATCACCTTGATCTCGGGGTCACCACCATCGATCACGCCGACATCTACGGCGGCTACCAGTGCGAGGAGGCCTTCGGCCATGCCCTGCGCCTGGAGCCCTCCCTGCGCGATCGCATGGAGATCGTCAGCAAGTGCGGCATCGTCCTCACCGCCAATCCGGCCCACGCCCTGAATCACTACAACACCGGCAAGGGACACATCGTCGCCAGTGCCGAAGCCTCCTTGCAAAAGCTCGGCACCGATCATCTGGATCTGTTGCTGATCCATCGCCCCGACCCCTTGATGAACGCCGACGAGGTGGCCGACGCCTTCATCACCCTCAAGCAGGCAGGCAAGATCAAGCACGCCGGGGTCTCCAACTTCACGCCCCACCAGTTCGCCCTGCTGCAATCCCGCCTGCCCTTCCCCCTGGTCACCAACCAGCTGGAGATCTCCCCGCTCCATCAGGAGGGGACGCTGGATGGTGCCCTGGATCAATGCCAGCAACTGCGCATCAAGCCCATGGCCTGGTCCTGCCTTGGCGGCGGGCGGCTGTTCCATACCCCCGAATATGCCCCGCTGCGGTCGGAACTCGAGCAGATCCGCCAGGAGGTGGGCGCCGACTGTCTGGAGCAGGTGGTCTACGCCTGGGTGATGATGCTGCCGAGTCAGCCGCTGCCCCTCATCGGCTCCGGCAAACGGGAGCGGATCGCCGCCGCTGTGGCAGCCGAGTCCATTGAGCTCACTCGCCAGCAGTGGTTCCGCATCCGCAAGGCCGCTCTGGGTTATGACGTTCCCTGAGTCTGCACCAGACCCTGAAAACAAAAACGGCATGGAGGATTCCATGCCGTTTTCCGTTATCGAGACGATTCAACGATGGCGCTGGGGGCGACCACGGGGTGCATCCGTCTTCGGTTTGGCCTGATTGACCGTGATGGTGCGGCCGCCGACCTCGGTGCCGTGCAACTCGGCGATGGCCTTCTCGGCCTCACCATTGACCGGCATTTCAATGAAACCAAACCCCTTGGACTGACCGGTATCGCGGTCGATGATGATATCGACCTTGTCTACCTGCCCAAATTGGCTGAACACGGTTGTCAGTTCGTCGGCCGTCATCCGGTACGACAGATTACCTACGTAAATCTTCATGCCATCCACTCTCGATTCAAGGTGCCTTATCTATGCATCCACCGACCTGGGAGTAAGGGCACAACCCCCCTGCCGGACCAGCCACGGCATCATGCCATGGCACTTCCAGCTTCGTATCCCAAGTCCTTGATCTCTTGGGCTATCGGAGCAGGAAAGATCAAATCGAATCAGAGGCAGTATCTGAGCATTGGGATGAATTGTCGAGAAAATAGTCAGAGCGGGTGCAGTTCGGCCAGCAATGTGCCGAGGGCACGACGCCCATGCCAGGCACGTTTGAACCCGAATCGATAGACCCCGGGGGCCACTTCGTGAGTCCCTTCCCGGGACAACCCGAGCAGGCTGGTGGCCGTCGCCAGGGTCACCTCATCCAGCCCGAGATCCAGGCTGAAATCGAGCCACTGGCCATCGTGTCCCACCTTGCGATCCCGCTCCATGCCCACCAGCACGGCTCTGGGCAGCGCCAAGGCCCGGTCTTCGCCGCCATTGAGCAGATAGAGATGGCGTTCATCCCAGGCAAGCTCCGCCAGACGCCAGCGCTGCCAGTTGCGCGGCAACACCATCATCACCAGCACGATACCGCCAAAGACCACCCCGACCCAGGGCAGCAGGCCCATGTCGGGATATCCCAGCCAGAGGGCGGCCACCACAGTGGCGAGACTCGCCAGCAACAGGCAGATCATGACCCCGTAAAACCGCCGGGCCGGGGGCATCAGCCAGCTCACGTTCTCTTGCGCTGCCAGCTCACTGACTCTCATCTTCTCTTCTCCTTCTGTGATGCGAACGGCCTTGCCGTCGCTGCGTTGCCGCGCATTGTGCGCGAGCGACGCGCCGCGATGCAACCGCCACCGCGACACGGATGACGGCCAGCCGCCACTCTTGGTATGCTTGGGGCTGTCTGAGCCCGCACTGGGCGCCATCCCGGGAGTCCCATGTTCGCCACTGCCCTGCTCTTGTCCGCGAGCACACTCTATGCCGAGGCCATCGGCGGCTACTCCGCCGGCTGCCTGAAAAATGCCGTGGCCCTGCCCCTCGAAGGTCCTGGTTATCAGGTGATCCGCACCAAACGGCTGCGCTATTACGGTCACCCCGACCTCATCCATTACCTGCAGCATCTGGCCAACCAGACCAGACTGGCCGGCATGCCGGATCTCTATATCGCCGACCTCGCCATGATGCACGGGGGGCCCTTTACCTCAGGTCATCGCAGCCACCAGACCGGCCTGGATACCGACATCTGGTTCAGGATGGCTGACAGACCCATCAGCCGCTGGGAGCAGGATGCCCCCAGGGAGTGGGCGCTGATCGACGAACCCAGCTACCGGATGCTACCCGGCCGATTCGGTCCCAGGCAGCTCAATCTGCTGCGCCTTGCGGCTGATCGCCCCGAGGTGGCGCGCATCTTCGTCAACCCCGTCATCAAGGCCGAGGTGTGCAAACAGGCACCCGGTGAAGCCTGGGTCGGCAAGCTGCGCCCCTGGGTCGGCCACTTCAGCCACTTTCACGTGCGCCTGCGCTGCCCGGCAAACAGTCCGGACTGCCAGTCCCAGGCTCCCATTCCCCCCGGCAATGGCTGTGGGGAGGAGCTGGCCTCCTGGCTCAAGGACAAACCCCAGTTGCCCAAGGTGTCGATGAGCTACCGCGCCCCCCTCTTACCCAGGCGTTGTGAGGGCTGACCACAAGCTGTTATGGTGAACCTATTTCCGAGAGAAATATCAATGGAGAACAACAAGATGGCCACTTCACTCTGGCAGCGTGGTACCCGTGCCCTGCTGACCCTGACCCTGCTGCTGGGTTTGACCGGCTGCGGCATGAACACCATTCCGACCCTGGATGAGCAGGTCAAGGCGAGCTGGGGACAGGTCGAGAACCAGTACCAGCGCAGGGCCGATCTCATTCCCAACCTGGTGGCCACCGTCAAGGGGTACGCCAGCCACGAGCAGGAGACCCTCAAGGCGGTCACCGATGCCCGTGCCCGAGTCGGCAGCGTGCAGATGAGTGACCCCTCCCAGCTCAAGGCGTTCGAGGCGGCGCAGGAGCAGCTCTCCAGCGCCCTCTCCCGGCTGATGGTAGTGGTCGAGCGCTACCCGGATCTGAAGGCCGATCAGCAGTTCCTGACCCTGCAGGCCCAGCTGGAAGGCACCGAGAATCGCATCGCGGTGGCCAGACGGGATTACATCGAGGCAGTACGCCAGTTCAATACCGAGATCCGTACCTTCCCCGGGGTCATCTGGTCCAAGCTGCTTTACTCCGATCTGGAAGCCAAACCCACCTTCAGCGCCAAACCCGGTGCCGATGAGGCGCCCAAGGTCAGCTTCCAATGAACGTGATGAGACACTGGCTGGCGCTCTGTCTGCTGCTCTGTGCCACGGCGCTGCATGCCGCCCCCGATTTCCCGGCCCTGACCGGGCGGGTGGTGGACGAGGCCAATCTGATGTCCCGCAAGCAGGCCCACCAACTCGCACAGCAACTGGCCGTCTTCGAGAAGCGCAGCGGCGTCCAGCTGGTGGTGGTCTCCATCGACACGCTGGCGGGGGATACCATCGAAGAGTACGGCTACCAGCTCGGTCGCCACTGGGGCATCGGCCAAAAAGACAAGAACAACGGCGTTCTGCTGATCATCGCCCAGGACGAGCGCAAGGTGCGCATCGAGGTGGGTTATGGCCTGGAAGGTGCCCTGCCCGACGCCATCGCCGCCAACATCATCCAGACCCGGATCCTGCCCGCCTTCAAGCGCGGTGACATGGTGGCCGGCATCCTCGCCGGCAGCCAGGGCATCATGCAGGCCCTGGCCGGGGAATATCAGCCCGTGGACAACACCAGCAAAGCCGACAAGCAGGGAGGTCCCTGGCTCTTCATCCTGGTGGTGATTGCGATGATCGTGCTGCACAACCTGCGCGGCGGCGGCGGTGGGCCGGGAGGACGTCGCCGGGCCGCCTACATGGCCGGTGGATTCGGTGCCGGCTCTTTTGGCGGCCGCACTGGCGGTGGTGGTGGCGGTTTCAGTGGTGGCGGCGGCAGCTTTGGCGGCGGCGGTGCATCTGGCGGTTGGTAATCAGGGAAAAAGAGACAACAAGATGATTTCGAAACAGTTTTTCCACACCTTGCAGGCCAGGGTTCGACAGGCCGAGCAGGCCACGGATGCCGAACTGGTCACCGTGCTGGCCCCGGCCAGCGATGGCTATCGCTATATTCCGACCCTGTGGGCCGCCCTGCTCGCCATGCTCACCCCCCTGCTGGTCTTCCAGCTCGGCTTCTGGCTTGGCTGGTACGAGATCCTGCTGGTGCAGTGGTCGGTCTGGTTGCTGCTGAGCCTGCTGTTCCACTGGACACCCATCAAGATGCGGCTCATTCCCAACAAGGTACGCCGTCACCGGGCCGCCCTGATGGCCCGCCTGCAGTTTGTCGAGCAGGGACTTCACCGCACCCGGGACCGGCTCGGGGTGCTCATCTTCGTCTCGGTGGCGGAGCACTATGTGGAGATCCTGGTAGACGACGGGATCGCCCAGCACATCGACAACACCCAGTGGCAGCAGATCATCGACGACTTCGTGGTTCGGGTACGCAACAAGGAGGTCGAGCAGGGGTTCCTGGAGTGCGTGGAGCGCACCAGCGCCATTCTGACCGACGCCTTCCCCGCAACCCGGGATCAGAACGAGCTGCCTGACAGCCTGATCATTCTCGACAAGCCTTGAACGGGATTAAAAAACCGGCATTCTGTTCAAGGGATAGGCACTCGATAAAGATTATGAAAAATAAGGGGAAAAGTGGTTGACCCAGGCAGCCCTTTCCCCTAAATTACGCCCCGTTCCAGCGCAACGGCGCAGCGAACACCGTGTTGGCTGAACACGTTAAATCACAGACCAGAATTTGGTGCGGTATCCGAGAGGCTGCCCACCGACGAAGTCGGCAAGATGCACGCGCAGCGTACTCCGAAAGCCACTTCAAGCAGTAAAAATTTGGTGAGGTGTCCGAGTGGCTGAAGGAGCACGCCTGGAAAGTGTGTATACGGCAACGTATCGAGGGTTCGAATCCCTCCCTCACCGCCAAATAAAGTAAAAGGCCCCGTCGCAAGACGGGGCCTTTTACTTTATCCCATGATGGGCGGCTCGGTTCGACCCCTGTCGACAGGTGGGCAGGATAGCCCGACTGGACGGCCAGAGGCCGCCCGCAGGGCGAGCGCCAGGGATGGTGCGAGTCAATCCCGATCCAGCGTACAGATTGAAGAACCGACCTCAGGGTCGGTTTTTTGCTTCAAGGTGTCTGCCAGCCCCCTGGCAGGAGAAACCCGCCATCGGCGGGGGCCAGAAAAAACGGCTTGCCGCGATACCTGGCCAAGTGCCGCCCAGCCAATCCCATCCCTTCCGCCTCGCTGCTCTCTGCTCCCTGCTCTCTGCTCTCTGTCGACAGGGGATATACCCCGAGGGCAGCCAGCCCTCTCTCGTGGACAGCGCATTACGCCAAACAAAGAGAAAGTGACGATACAAATAACCAACATACTCTCACAGATAGCACAGTATATTGTGATATCACTTGGATAACCGCCTCGTCCTGCCATGCCAACACCGTCAACCTGCTCTACAGATCAAGCGGCACAGGCCGATGCCACCGGACACTACCGGGTCTGCGCAACCTCTCGGATATTGCTCACCGATTGGATATCGTTTTGAAAAACTGATAGTTAAATGGCTACACTAGCCTCACACATCGCATAGGGATATGGACAAATGAGTCTTATTGGCTTGCTGCTGGCCCTGGCAGCCATTCTGGGTGGCAACATGATAGAAGGGGGGCACCCCAGCGCCCTGCTCGATCTGCCCGCCTTTCTCATCGTGATCGGCGGTACCGTCGGTGCCGCACTGACCCAGTTTCCCTTCTCCGTGGTTGGTAAAACCCTCAAGCGCTTCAAGTGGCTCATCACTCCCCTGCGCCTCGACATGCTGGAGCAGGCCCAGCTGCTTGAAACCCTGGCGGGCAATGCACGGCGCAGTGGCATGCTGGCACTGGAGGGCATGATCGACGACATCAAGGATCCCTTCCTGCAAAAAGGGGTACAGATGATGGTCGATGGCTACGAGAAGACCAAGATCCACGAGGTACTGGAAAACGAGATCGAGTTCGAGCAGGAAGATATCGAACAGACCGTCAAATTCTACGAGGCCATGGGGGGCTACTGCCCGACCATGGGGATCGTCGGGGCCGTATTTGGCCTCATTCACGCCATGGGCCTGCTGGATGCCCCCGACAAGCTGGGGGGCGCCATCGCGGTGGCCTTTATCGCCACCATCTACGGGGTGTCGGCCGCCAACCTCATCTTCCTGCCCTTCGGCAACCGCTACAAGTCGTTTGCCCACCAGATCCGCCACTACAAGGAGATGACCCTCACCGGCATCCTCTGCATCGTGGACGGCGAGTCACAGCAACGGCTGCAAGTGACCCTTGAGCCTTACCTCGGAGGCCACGGTGGCGAAAAAGAAAAAGGCTGAGGCGCCGGAGAACCACGAACGCTGGCTGGTCTCCTACGCCGACTTCATGACACTGCTGTTCGCCCTGTTCGTGGTGCTCTACTCCTTCGCCATGGCCAAGCAGTCGGAGACTCGCGTGCTCATTCAGGGCTTTATCGAATCTCTTGGCAAGATAGGGCTGGTTTCCCTTCCCGCCGGCTCCCCCGTGATGCAAGGGGGCACAGGCATACTGGAACCCGAGTCCAAGACCACCCCCAATACCTCCCAGAAAGAGCAGGTGCTGGATACCCAGACGCCCGCAGCGGCGGCCGACCCTTTCAACGAGACCATCGGCTCCTCGGAGAAACCTACGGCCACGGAGTCCTGGCCCCACAAGACCAAGGAGCAGGATTGGGTCACAGTCACCAAGCAGAAGCTGGATCAGCAGCTCAAGAGCCAAATCGAGTCCAAGGAGATCGAGGTGGAGCAGCTTGGCAGCCAACTGGTCATCCGCATCGGCGAAAAGACCTTGTTCCCCGCCGACTCCGCCTTCTTGCAGCCCCAGTTCATTCCCCTGGTCAACAAGGTCTCGGACGTGCTGGCGGACATCCCCGGCATGGTGGTGGTCACCGGTCACACCGACAACTCCCAGGCGCCGGTGGAGCTCTATCGCAACAACTGGGAGCTGTCGGTGCTGCGGGCGGCCACCATCACCCACACCCTGCTGACCAACCCCAAGCTGGATTCACGACGGCTGATCGCCCAGGGGGTGGCGGATACCCAACCCCGTTATCCAAACGATACCCCGGCTCACCGCCAGGCCAACCGCCGGGTGGAGATCGTGCTCTCCCAGGGCAAGGCGGCAGAGCAGAGCCTCCCCGTTCTCCACCCCTGAAACAGACCCCGCCATGCGGGGTCTTTTGTTTCCTGCCATCCACCGGATTTTCAAACTATCCGGTTTTTTTCTGCTACATAAAAACGATTGAAAACAATTCTCAAACGAGAAAGTTGACCCCGCTAGCAAAACACAATTTTCATCCCGTTGATTAATAATTAATCCTTTGAAATGACATGTAAATCAGTACGAAAGTGGCATACTACGTAACATCATTGTTAAGTCACATGATTAATTTGGTTAGGGAAAAACCTATATGTTTGCTGATATTGCCGTCCAGCACTGGGCTTTTGCTGTCTATGTCATTGGCGCCATCTGTATCTGCTTGACCATGATAGGCCTGGCGGCCTTGCTGGGGGGACGCGCCTATGGCCGTGCCAAGAACAAACCCTTCGAATCCGGGGTGGATTCCGTCGGCAACGCCCGCCTGCGCTTCTCCGCCAAGTTCTACCTGGTCGCCATGTTCTTCGTCATCTTCGATGTCGAAGCCCTCTATCTCTTTGCCTGGTCCGTCTCCGTTCGGGAGAGCGGCTGGGTCGGCTTCATCGAAGCCACCATCTTCATCACCCTGCTGCTGGTAGGCCTCCTCTACCTGTGGCGCATTGGTGCCCTCGACTGGGCCCCGAAAAAGCGTGTCCTGACTGACAAGAAACCAGACTGAACTACCGATTATCTCTTTGAGGTTGCACCATGAAGTACACCCTGACCCGGATTGACCCGGATGCGCCCGTTGAGCGCTACCCCCAGGAACAGCGCCAGACCGTCGATGATCCACTGGCGCAGCAAGCGACCCGCGGCATCATGATCGGGCGCCTCGAAGAGGTGCTGCAAGACACCGTCAACTGGGGCCGCAAGAACTCCCTCTGGCCCTACAACTTCGGCATCTCCTGCTGCTACGTGGAGATGTGTACCGCCTTCACCTCTCCCCACGACGTGGCTCGCTTCGGTGCTGAGGTCATACGAGCCTCCCCCCGTCAGGCCGACTTCATGGTGATTGCCGGCACCCCCTTCATCAAGATGGCCCCTGTCATCCAGCGGCTCTATGAGCAGTTGCTCGAGCCCAAGTGGGTCATCTCCATGGGGGCCTGCGCCAACTCCGGCGGCATGTATGACATCTACTCCGTGGTACAGGGGGTGGACAAGTTCCTGCCGGTCGATGTCTACATTCCGGGCTGCCCGCCCCGCCCCGAGGCCTTCCTGCAAGCCCTGATGCTGCTGCAGGAGTCCATCGGCAAGGAACGCCGCCCCCTCTCCTGGGTGGTGGGGGATCAGGGGATCTACCGTCCCCAGATGCAATCCGAGAAGGAACGCAAGCGCGGCGAGCGGATCAACGTGACCAACCTGCGCACGCCGGATGAGATCTGATCATGAAACTGACTCGAGAATTCCCAAGCAATTACACCATGGCACAGTGGCAAACCGCCGATCACGCCGATGCCCAGGTGGTCGGCGAGCTGTTCGCCCACTTCGGTGCCGAGCGCTTCACCGTGCAGAGCACCCGTACCGGCGTGCCGGTCATCTGGCTCTCCCGGGATCTGCTGCTGGACGTGATGGGCTTCTTGCAAAAGCTGCCCTCCCCCTTCGTGATGCTGTTCGATCTCAGCGCCACCGACGAACGGATGCGCAGCCATCGCCACGGCCTGCCGGAGAGCGACTTTACCGTCTTCTATCACCTCATCTCCATCGACCGTAACGCCGACGTGATGCTGAAAGTGGCGCTCAAGGAGAGCGATCTCCATCTGCCCACCGTCAGCCGCCACTTCCCCAACGCCAACTGGTACGAGCGGGAAGTGTGGGATCTGATGGGGATCACCTTCGATGGCCACCCCCATCTGACCCGCATCATGATGCCCAAGAGCTGGCAAGGGCACCCCCTGCGCAAGGACTACCCGGCGCGCGCCACCGAGTTTGATCCCTTCATGCTCGATGCGGTCAAGCAGGATCAGGAGCAGGACAACCTGCTGTTCAAGCCGGAAGAGTGGGGCATGGCCCGCGGCAACGAGAACGAGGACTACATGTTCCTGAACCTCGGGCCGAACCACCCCTCCGCCCACGGCGCCTTCCGCCTGGTGCTGCAACTCGACGGGGAAGAGATCCGCGACTGCGTGCCCGACATCGGCTATCACCACCGCGGCGCAGAGAAGATGGGCGAGCGCCAGTCCTGGCACAGCTACATCCCCTACACCGACCGGGTCGAATACCTGGGCGGCGTGATGAACAACCTGCCCTATGTGCTGGCGGTCGAGAAGCTGGCCGGCATCAAGGTGCCGGCGCGGGTCGACATGATCCGGGTGATGATGGCGGAGCTGTTCCGCATCCAGAGCCACCTGCTGTTTCTTGGCACCTACATTCAGGACGTGGGGGCCATGACCCCGGTCTTCTTCACCTTCACGGACCGCCAGAAGATCTACACCATCATCGAGGCCATCACCGGAGCCCGCATGCACCCGGCCTGGTTCCGCATCGGCGGCGTGGCCCACGATCTGCCTGCCGGCTGGACCCGCCTCATCCAGGACAACCTGTTGAGCTGGCTGCCCAAGCGGTTGATGGAGTATGAAAAGGCGGCCATGCGCAACAGCATACTGCGGGGCCGCACCATCGGCGTCGCCGCCTACAACACGGCCCAGGCCCTGGCCTGGGGCACCACGGGGGGCGGTCTGCGGGCCACGGGGCTCAACTTTGACGTGCGCAAATGGCGCCCCTATTCCGGTTACGATCAGTTCGAGTTCGAGGTGCCGGTGGGCAGCAACGGGGACGCCTACGACCGCGCCACCGTGCGCATCGAGGAGATCCGCCAGAGCCTGTCCATTATCGAGCAGTGCATGAAAAACATGCCTGAGGGCCCCTTCAAGGCGGATCACCCGCTCACCACGCCACCGCCCAAAGAGCGCACCCTGCAGGACATCGAAACCCTGATCACCCACTTCCTGCAAGTCTCCTGGGGGCCTGTCATGCCGGCCGCCGAGTCCTTCCAGATGATAGAGGCGACCAAGGGGGTCAACAGCTATTACCTGACCAGCGACGGATCCACCATGAGCTACCGGACCCGGATCCGCACCCCGAGCTTCGCCCACCTGCAGCAGATCCCCTCGGTGATCCGCGGCCAGATGGTGTCGGATCTTATCGTCTACCTGGGCAGTATCGATTTCGTTATGTCAGATGTGGATCGTTGAGTCCTCTCGCCCCGGCAGCCGGGGCGAAGGGCAAGACGCGCAGTAAAGGGACAAGCCACAAAAGGTCAAGTCATGAGCCAATGTCAGTGTCAGTGTCAGTGTCAGAATAACCAGACCCCACAAGGGCAAGGGGCATGCAGCAGCCAGCAGGGAGATTTCGTCCTGAGCCAGGCTGAGCGCGATGCCATCGAACACGAGAAACACCACTACGAAGATCCCCGTGCAGCCAGCATCGAAGCGCTCAAGATAGTGCAACAGGCCCGTGGCTGGGTGCCTGACGGCGCCATTCACGCCATCGGCGCCGAGCTCGGCATCCCCGCCAGCGACGTGGAAGGGGTCGCCACCTTCTACAGCCAGATCTTCCGCCAGCCGGTGGGTCGTCACATCATCCGCGTCTGCGACAGCATGGTCTGCTACATCAACGGCCACGAGCAGTTGCTTGCCGGTCTGAAAGAGGTCGTCAATCTGGCCCCTGGTCAGACCTCCCCGGATGGCCGCTTCACCCTGTTGCCCGTCTGCTGCCTCGGCAACTGCGACAAGGGGCCGGCCATCATGATCGATGACGATACCTATGGCGGACTCGATGCCGTCAGCCTGCTGAAAACCCTGGAGGCTTACCCATGAGCATTCAGCCAGGCAAGACGCTTGCCTCCCTCGGCACCGCCAACCGCATCCCCCGCACCGCCGAGACCCACCCTCTCACCTGGCGCCTGCGGGACGACGGCCAGCCGGTCTGGCTCGAGGAGTATCAGGCAAAACAGGGCTATGAGGCCGCCCGCAAGGCCCTTGGCCAGATGAGCCCGGATGACATCGTCAGCACCGTCAAGGATGCCGG
The DNA here is from genome assembly GCF_027707425.1 of Aeromonas sp. QDB63. Lineage (NCBI taxonomy): Bacteria > Pseudomonadati > Pseudomonadota > Gammaproteobacteria > Aeromonadales > Aeromonadaceae > Aeromonas > Aeromonas sp. QDB63. The sequence goes on along the minus strand of NZ_JAPCIS010000030.1, from coordinate 12,187 downwards.
CCTCAAGGGACGCGGCGGCGCCGGTTTCTCCACCGGCGTGAAGTGGGGCCTGATGCCCAAAGACGAGAGCATGAACATCCGTTACCTGCTCTGCAACGCCGACGAGATGGAACCCAATACCTACAAAGACCGCATGCTGATGGAGCAGCTGCCCCACCTGCTGATCGAGGGGATGATCATCAGTGCCCGGGCTCTCAAAGCCTATCGCGGCTACATCTTCCTGCGCGGCGAGTACGTGGATGCCGCCATCCACCTGCGCCGCGCCGTGGAAGAGGCCAAGGCCGCGGGGCTCCTTGGCAAGAACATCCTGGGCTCGGGCTTTGACTTCGAGCTGTTCGTCCACACCGGCGCAGGTCGCTACATCTGCGGCGAAGAGACGGCCCTCATCAACTCCCTGGAAGGACGGCGCGCCAACCCGCGGGCCAAACCCCCCTTCCCCGCCGTCTCCGGCGTCTGGGGCAAGCCGACCTGCGTCAACAACGTCGAAACCCTGTGCAACGTGCCCGCCATCATCGGCAACGGTGTGGCCTGGTATCAGGGGTTGGCACTGCCGGGTTCGGAAGATCACGGCACCAAGCTGATGGGCTTTTCCGGCAAGGTCAACAATCCCGGCCTGTGGGAGCTGCCCTTTGGCATCACCGCCCGCGAGCTGTTCGAAAACTACGCCGGCGGCATGAAGCCCGGCTATCGCCTGAAAACCTGGCAGCCGGGCGGCGCCGGCACCGGCTTCCTGCTGCCCGAGCACCTGGATGCCCAGATGTACGCTGGCGGCATCGGCAAGGTGGGCACCCGCATGGGTACGGGCCTTGCCATGGCGGTGGATGACAGCATCAACATGGTCTCCCTGCTGCGCAACATGGAGGAGTTCTTTGCCCGCGAATCCTGCGGCTGGTGCACCCCCTGCCGCGACGGCCTGCCCTGGAGCGTCAAGATCCTGCGGGCGCTGGAGCGGGGCGAGGGCCAACCCGAGGATCTCGCGACCCTGGAACAGCTCGTCAGTTTCCTGGGCCCGGGCAAGACCTTCTGTGCCCATGCCCCCGGCGCCGTCGAGCCCCTTGGCAGTGCGATGAAGTATTTCCGGTCCGAGTTCGAGGCCGGGGTCAAGGCCCCCCATGACAATCACAAGCTGTTCAAGGGTATCCAGCCCAACCTGCTGGGCGAGCGCTGGTAAGCGCCAGGACGCATCGGGCAATAGCCGATTTCATAAAACAGGTTTCAGGGAAGTTGTATGGCAACCATTCATGTAGACGGTAAAGAGTACGAGGTAGACGGGGCAGACAACCTGCTGCAAGCCTGTCTGTCGCTGGGTCTGGACATCCCCTATTTTTGCTGGCACCCGGCGCTCGGTAGCGTCGGTGCCTGCCGCCAGTGCGCGGTCAAACAGTATCAGAATGCCGACGACAAGCGCGGCCGCCTGGTCATGTCCTGCATGACCCCTTCCACCGATGGCACCTATATCTCCATCGAGGATGAAGAGGCGAAGGAGTTTCGCAAGACGGTGGTGGAGTGGCAGATGACCAACCATCCCCACGACTGCCCGGTGTGTGAAGAGGGTGGCGCCTGCCACCTGCAGGACATGACGGTGATGACGGGCCACAACAGCCGCCGCTACCGTTTCACCAAGCGCACCCACCAGAATCAGGATCTGGGCCCCTTCATCAACCACGAGATGAACCGCTGCATCGCCTGCTACCGCTGCGTGCGCTATTACAAGGATTACGCCGGTGGCGAGGATCTCGGGGTCTATGGCGCCCATGACAACGTCTACTTCGGCCGGGTCGAGGATGGCACTCTGGAGAGCGAATTCTCCGGCAACCTGGTGGAGGTCTGTCCCACCGGCGTCTTCACCGACAAGACCCACTCCGAGCGTTACAACCGCAAGTGGGACATGCAGTTCGCCCCCAGCATCTGCCAGGGGTGCTCGGTCGGCTGCAACATCAGCCCGGGTGAGCGCTACGGCGAGCTGCGCCGCATCGAGAACCGTTTCCACGGTGCCCTGAACCACTATTTCCTCTGCGATCGCGGCCGCTTTGGCTACGGTCACGTCAATCTGACCGACCGCCCGCGCCAGCCCCTGCTGCAGGATGGCAGTGACAAGCTGGCCATCACGGTGGATGGTGCCCTGAACCGGGCCGCGGATGCGCTGCGCACCGCCAGCGGCGTCATCGGCATCGGCTCACCCCGCGCCTCCTTGGAGAGCAACTTCGCCCTGCGCGAACTGGTGGGGGCCGCCAACTTCTACTCCGGGGTCGAGCAGAGCGAATGGAAATGCCTGCAGAAGATGCTGGACATTCTGGAGCACGGCGGCGTGCGCACTCCCAGCCTGCGCGACATGGAAGAAGCCGACGCCGTGCTGGTGCTCGGGGAAGATGTCACCCAGACCGCCGCCCGCATCGCCCTGGCCCTGCGCCAGGCAGTGAAAGGCAAGGGGCGCGAAATTGCTCGCAAGCTGAAGGTGGATCTCTGGCAGGTCGCTGCCGTGCAGACCCTGGCCCAGAACCAGCGCTACCCCTTGCTCATCACCAGTCTGGATGCCACCCGCCTGGATGACGTGGCGAGCAGCACCCTGCACGCCCCCCACGCGGATCAGGCGCGCCTCGGGTTTGCCATCGCCCACCTGCTGGACGCCAGTGCACCGGCGCCAACGGATCTCTCCCCCGAACAGCGGGCCCTCGCCGCCCAATGGGCCGACCTGCTTGGCAACGCCAAAAAGCCCCTCATCATCGCAGGCAATGGTGCCCGCAACGAGGCGCTGATCGATGCGGCCAGCAACATCGCCCGCGCCCTCAAGGGCCGTGGCCAGGCCGCGGAGCTTGCCCTGGTGGCTCAGGAAGCCAACAGCCTGGGGCTGGCCATGCTGGCCCGGCATGCCGCCCCGCTGGAGGCAGCCCTCGAGCGCATGGAAGGGGAAGAGAGACTTGCCCTGGTCGTTCTTGAGAACGACCTCTACCGCCGAGCCCCCCGCAGCCGGGTGGACGCCGCCCTGGATCGCCTGCAACACCTGCTGGTCATCGACCATCAGGAGACGGCCACCGCGAAGAAGGCGGATCTGGTGCTGCCTGCCGCCAGTTTTGCCGAAGGCGATGGCACCCTGGTCAACATGGAAGGCCGTGCCCAGCGCTTCTTCCAGGTCTATGCTCCCGCCTTCTACAACGCCGATATCCAGGTGCGCGAGAGCTGGCGCTGGCTGGATGCCTTGCAAGGGAGCCAGCAACCGCGTTCGGTTCGCTGGAACACCTTCGACGATGTGAGTCGCGATTGCGCCGCCAGCGCCCCGCTGCTCACCACCATGGGTGAAGCTGCACCCAACGCCGGCCTGCGCATTCGCGGCATGAAGCTCGCCCGGGAGCCGCACCGCTACAGTGGTCGCACCTCCATGCTGGCAAACCAGAACGTGAGCGAGCCCAGAGTCGCCCAGGATCCCGATTCGCCGTTCGCCTTCTCCATGGAAGGCTACGCTGGTTCCCGCCAGCCCCTCTCCCAGGTACCGTTTGCCTGGGCGCCGGGCTGGAACTCCCCCTCCGCCTGGAACAAGTTCCAGGACGAGGTGGGCGGCAACCTGCGTGCCGGGGATCCCGGTCGCCGCCTGCTGGAGCCGGGCGAAGGCAACCTGGGGTGGTTTGGCACCATCCCGGCCCCCTTCCAGCCCGCCGCATCCCTGCAGGTGGTGAGCTATGACCAGCTGTTCGGTGGCGAGGAGCTCTCCGCCAGAAGCCCGGTCATCCAGGCTCGCATGGGGGAACCCCCCCTGGTACTGAACCCGGCGGATGCCGCGCGCCTGGCACTATCCCCTGACGCACTGGTGGCCTTCTCCTGGGGTGGCAACCACTGGCGCCTGCGTCTTCGCCTGAGCGATGCGCTGGCTCCGGGCCTGGCAGGGTTGCCACTCGGGGTGAACGGCCTGCCGACCGCCCTGCACCATGCCCTGATCGATAACCTGCAGGAGGTCATCGCATGAGCGACTCTCTGATGGATCTGCTGATCGAGGTCGGCAAGGCCCTGGTCGTACTCGTGGGGATCGTGGGGGCTGGCGCCTTCATGAGCTTCATCGAGCGCCGCCTGCTGGCACTGTGGCAGGACCGTTACGGCCCCAACCGGGTTGGCCCCTTCGGCCTGCTGCAACTGGCGGCCGACATGGTCAAGATGTTCTTCAAGGAGGACTGGATCCCGCCCTTTGCGGATCGCCGGATCTTCGTGCTGGCCCCCATCATCGCCTTCACCGCCTTCATCCTGGCGTTTGCGGTGGTGCCCATCACCCCCACCTGGGGCGTGGCGGATCTCAACGTGGGGCTGCTCTATATCCTGGCGATCGCCGGGCTGGCGGTCTATGCCGTGCTGTTCGCCGGCTGGTCGAGCAACAACAAATACTCCCTGCTCGGCAGCCTGCGCGCCTCGGCCCAGACCCTCTCCTACGAGGTGTTCCTTGGCCTCTCGCTCATGGGCATCGTCATCCAGACCGGCAGCTTCAACCTGCGTGACATCGTCGAGGCCCAGGCCGGCATGTGGAACGTGATCCCCCAGATCCTGGGCTTCGTCACCTTCCTGTTTGCCGGGGTCGCCGTCACCCACCGCCACCCGTTTGACCAGCCGGAGGCCGAGCAGGAGCTCGCCGACGGCTATCACATCGAGTACGCGGGCATGAAGTGGGGTCTCTTCTTCGTGGGGGAGTACATCGGCATCGTGCTGATCTCTTCGCTCATCGTGACCCTCTTCTTCGGTGGCTGGCACGGCCCCTGGCTGCCGCCCTTCATCTGGTTCGCCCTGAAGACCGCCTGTTTCATGGTGTTCTTCATCCTGCTGCGGGCCTCCCTGCCCCGCCCGCGCTTCGACCAGGTGATGTCCTTTGGCTGGAAAGTGTGCCTGCCCCTGACCCTGCTCAACATGCTGGTCACCGCTGCCGTGGTGCTGATGAATGCGTGAGCAAAACGAGATGGACATGACGATGATTCGGCCGTCTGCGGCAAGGAAACGCCCAGACGCCAGTGCTGATAAATGTGCAGTGAGGCACCTATGAAAATTACGAGCATTATCAAGGGTGTTGGCACCCAGTTGCGCAGTCTTGGGATGGTCTTCTCCCATGCCTGGCGCCCCCGTGAAACCCTGAGCTACCCGGAGCAGCCGGTCTACGCCGCCCCCCGCTTTCGCGGTCGCATCGTACTGACCCGGGATCCCGATGGCGACGAACGCTGCGTGGCGTGCAACCTGTGTGCTGTTGCCTGCCCGGTCGGTTGCATCTCTTTGCAGAAGTCGGAGCGGGAAGATGGCCGCTGGTACCCGGAGTTCTTTCGCATCAACTTCTCCCGTTGCATCTTCTGCGGCCTGTGCGAGGAGGCCTGCCCCACCACCGCCATCCAGCTGACGCCGGATTTCGAGATGGGGGAGTATCGTCGCCAGGATCTGGTGTACGAGAAGGAAGATCTGCTGATAAGCGGCCCCGGCAAATATCCGGACTACAACTTCTACCGCATGAGCGGGATGGCCATCGACGGCAAACCCAAAGGGGATGCCGAGAACGAAGCCAAGCCCATCGATGTCAAGAGCCTGCTGCCCTAGGAGTCAATCATGGAACTGGCATTCTATGCCGCGGCCCTGGTCGCCGTTTACAGCACGCTGCGGGTGATCAGCACCAGCAACCCCATGCATGCGCTGCTCAATCTCATCATCTCCCTCATCGCCGTGGCCATGATCTTCTTCTGCCTGGGCGCCGCCTTTGCGGGGGCCCTGCAGGTGATCGTCTACGCCGGCGCCATCATGGTGCTGTTCGTGTTCGTGGTGATGATGCTGAACCTGGGGAGCGCCCAGGATCAGGAGAAGAAGTGGCTCACCCCCATGACCTGGGGTGGCCCGGCCCTGCTCTCCCTCATTTTGCTGGGCTTTCTGGCCCACGGCATTCTCGGCGTGACCGGCGGTGAACTGGGTCTGACCGAGGTCAGCGCCAAGGAAGTCGGTATCGCCCTGTTCGGCCCCTATGTGCTGGCGGTGGAGCTCGCCTCCATCCTGCTGCTGGCGGGTCTGGTCACCGCCTATCACCTGGGCCGCGAGGACAAGAGCGGGGAAGTGCTCTCCGTACCTCGCACCACACAGGAAGGAGGTCAGCAATGAGCGACATCCCCGTGGTGATGCATGGCTCGCTGCCGGCAGCCCGCCCCCTTTCCATCCAGCAAGCACAAGGAGCATGGCGATGAGTGGAATTCCCATGGAGCACGGCCTCCTGCTGGCGGCCATTTTGTTTGCCATCGGCCTGTGCGGCCTGCTGATACGCCGCAACCTGTTGTTTATCCTCATGAGTATCGAAATCATGATGAACGCGTCCGCCCTGGCATTCGTGGTGGCGGGTAGCCGCTGGGCCCAGGCCGACGGCCAGATCATGTACATACTGGTGATTTCTCTGGCGGCAGCGGAGGCCAGTATCGGCCTCGCCCTGTTACTGCTGCTCTATCGTCGTTACCACACCCTGAACGTGGACACTGTGAGCGAGATGCGCGGATGAGCCTCCTATATCTGACTTTCCTGTTCCCGCTGCTGGGATGGCTGCTGCTGGCCTTCTCCCTCGGCCGCCTCGGCGAGCGCACCTCGGCGCTCATCGGTGTCGGCAGCATCGGTCTCTCGGCCCTCACTACCCTGTGGGTCGGCATCGATTTCCTCAATACCATGCCGGAAGGCGGCGTCTATACCCAGACCCTGTGGCAGTGGATGACGGTGGGCGAGTTCCAGCCCGCCTTCCGTCTCTCCCTGGACGGGCTGTCACTGACCATGCTGGGGGTCGTGACCGGAGTGGGCTTCTTCATCCACCTGTTCGCCTCCTGGTACATGCGCGGGGAAGAGGGGTATTCACGCTTCTTCACCTACACCAACCTCTTCATCGCCAGCATGCTGTTCCTGGTGCTGGCCGATGACCTGCTGTTCGTCTATCTGGGCTGGGAAGGAGTGGGGCTGTGCAGCTACCTGCTGATCGGCTTCTACTACAAGGATCGCAACAACGGCGCCGCCGCCCTCAAGGCGTTCGTGGTGACCCGGGTCGGCGACGTCTTCCTCGCCATCGGGCTCTTCGTGCTCTATCGCGAGCTCGGCACCCTCAACATTCACGAGCTGCTGGTGCGAGCCCCTGCGATGTTTGCCGACGGCTCCCCTGCCCTGTCGTTCGCCTGCCTGATGCTGCTCGGCGGCGCGGTCGGCAAGTCAGCTCAGCTACCGCTGCAGACCTGGCTGGCGGACGCCATGGCGGGTCCCACCCCGGTCTCGGCGCTGATCCACGCGGCCACCATGGTGACTGCCGGCGTCTACCTGATAGCCCGCACCCACGGCCTGTTCCTGCTGGCCCCCGAGATCCTCCATCTGGTGGCGCTGGTCGGTGCCATCACCCTGGTGCTGGCGGGCTTTGCGGCCCTGGTGCAGACCGACATCAAGCGGATCCTGGCTTACTCCACCATGAGCCAGATAGGCTACATGTTCCTGGCCCTGGGGGTCGGTGCCTGGGAAGGGGCCATCTTCCACCTGATGACCCACGCCTTCTTCAAGGCGCTCTTGTTCCTCTCTGCCGGGGCCGTGATCAATGCGACCCACCACGAACAGAACATCTTCAAGATGGGGGGGCTGCGCAAATCGCTGCCACTGGTCTATGCCTGCTTCCTGGTGGGGGGCTCGGCCCTGGCCGCGCTGCCACTGGTGACCGCCGGTTTCTACAGTAAGGACGCCATCCTCTGGCAGGTGCAGGCCAGCGGCCAGAGCGCCCTGCTGTGGGCCGGTCTGGGTGGTGCCTTCCTCACCTCCCTCTACACCTTCCGCCTCATCTTCATCGCCTTCCACGGCAAGGAGCAGACCCAGGCTCACGCCGGACAGGGCCTTGCCCACCATTTGCCACTGCTGGTGCTGCTGGTGCTCTCCACCGGAGTCGGCGCCCTCATCGTGCCACCGCTCGCCGGAGTACTGCCGGCAGGCCCCGGGGATCACATCGAAGAGGGACGCCATGGCCTCGAGATCCTCTCCGGCGTCATCGCCGTGGCAGGCATTGCGCTGGCCGCCTTCCTCTTCCTCGGCGAACGTCGCCTGACGAAGGGGATCGCACAGAGTGCACCGGGGCGGGCTCTGTCCACCCTCTGGTTCAATGCCTGGGGCTTTGACTGGCTTTATGACCTGATTTGGGTCAAGCCCTACCTGCTGGCGACTCGCCTGCTCGGCAAGGATCCGCTGGACAGGATGATGAACCTGCCCGCCGTGCTGGCCCAGGGGGGGCATCAGCTGCTGGCCTGGACCGTCTCCGGCAAGTTGCGCTGGTACGCAGCCTCCATGGGGATGGGCGCCGCCCTGATCCTGGCCCTGCTGCTGCTCGGCTGATCCATGAGCCCAATATTGTGTGGCAGGCTCAGCGCCTGCCCGACTAGAACCTAGATGAGAGCTGATATCGTGACCTTACTCTGGATCTTGCTAATTCCCTTCATCGGCGGCTTGCTCTGCTGGCAGATGGAGCGGCTCGGCGGACAGTTTGTCCGCTGGGTGGCCCTCGCCTCCATGAGCGCCTGTCTGGTGCTCTCCAGCGCCATCTGGCTCGGTGGTGACTTCCCCCTCGCCAGCCCCGGCCTCCCCGTCTGGGCAGCCGAGTGGCAACAACCCTGGATCCCCCGCTTCGGCATCTCCCTGCACCTCGCCGTGGACGGGCTGTCGCTCCTGATGGTGATCCTCACCAGCTTCATCGGCGTGCTGGCCATCCTCTGTTCCTGGAAGGAGATCGTCCAGCGCATCGGCTTCTTCCACCTCAACCTGCTGTGGATCCTGGGGGGCGTGCTCGGCGTCTTCATGGCGGTGGATCTGTTCCTCTTCTTCTTCTTCTGGGAGATGATGCTGGTGCCGATGTACTTCCTGATCGCGCTCTGGGGCCACTCGGTCACCGATGGCAAGTCGCGCATCAACGCCGCCACCAAGTTCTTCATCTACACCCAGGCGAGTGGCCTCATTATGCTGGTGGCCATCCTGGGCCTGGTACTGACCCACCACGCCGCCACCGGTGTCTTCACCTTCAACTATCAGGAACTGCTCAACACCCCCATGAGCAGCACGGTACAGTGGCTGCTGATGCTGGGCTTCTTCATCGCCTTCGCGGTCAAGATGCCCCTGGTGCCGCTCCATGGCTGGCTCCCTGATGCCCACAGCCAGGCGCCCACCGCAGGCTCCGTGGACTTGGCGGGCATCTTGCTGAAAACCGCGGCCTACGGCCTGCTGCGCTTCACTCTGCCGCTTTTCCCCGAGGCGTCCGCCGAGTTTGCCCCCTACGCCATGGTGCTCGGCCTCATCGGCATCGTCTATGGCGCCCTGCTGGCCTTTGCCCAGACCGACATCAAGCGGCTGGTTGCCTACACCAGCATCTCCCACATGGGCTTCGTGATGATCGCCATTTACTCCGGCAGCGAGCTCGCCCTGCAAGGGGCAGTGGTACAGATGATTGCCCACGGGCTCTCGGCCGCCGGCCTCTTCATCCTGTGCGGCCAGCTCTACGAGCGCCTGCACACCCGGGATCTGCGCCAGATGGGCGGTCTCTGGGGACGGCTGCGCTACCTGCCCGGCGTGATGCTGTTCTTCTCCGTTGCCTCCCTTGGGATGCCGGGGACCGGCAACTTCGTCGGCGAGTTCCTGATCCTCATCGGCAGCTTCCAGGTGGCCCCCGTCATCACCGTCATCGCCACCTTCGGGCTGGTGCTGGCCTCGGTCTACTCCCTCATCATGCTGCAACGGGCCTGCTTCGGGACGCCCCGGGAGGAGAGCATGCTCAAGGGGCTGGATACCCGGGAACTGACCATGATGCTGACCATCGCCGGCCTCTTGGTGCTGCTCGGTCTCTATCCCCAGCCGGTGCTCGACACCGCCAGCAGCAGCCTCCTGAGCGTGCTGCACTGGTACGCGCTGCCGGGCACGGGGGCGCTGCAATGATGCTTTCTCTTTCGCCTTCCTTGTCCATGTCGGGAGCACTGTCATGACGTTTACTGTTTCTCAACTGCTGGCCCTGCTGCCCCTGTTGCTGACCACGGGGGCCATGGTGGCCCTGATGCTGGCCATCGCCTGGAAGCGCTGTGACGACACCGCCTTCGTGGTCACCATCATCGGCCTCAACCTCGCGCTCTTCTCTCTGCCCATCGTGATGGCCCAGGGGGATCAGGGGGTCACTCCCCTGCTGCAAGTGGACGCTTACGCGGTCTTCTACATGGGGCTGGTGCTCATCGGGGCCCTGGCCACCTGCACCTTCGGTCGCACCTGGCTCAAGGGCTATCCGGACAACCGGGAAGAGTTCTACCTGCTGCTGCTCATCGCCACCGCCGGTGGTCTGGTGCTGGCAGCCTCCCGTCACCTCGCCTCGCTCTTCATCGGGATAGAGATGCTGACCCTGCCCATGTTCGGTCTGGTGGGGTATGCCTATCGCGAGCGGCGCTCGCTGGAAGCCAGCATCAAGTACATGTTGCTCTCCGCCAGTGCCACCGCCTTCCTGCTGTTCGGCATGGCACTGCTCTACGCCCAGGCCGGAAGCCTGAGCTTCAGCGATCTCGGTGTGACCCTGGCCCAGAGCCCGGCTCACCATCCGCTGCTGATGGGGGGCTTTGGCCTGATGCTGGTCGGCTTTGCGTTCAAGTTGTCCCTCGCCCCCTTCCACCTCTGGACCCCGGACGTCTATGAAGGGGCGCCGGCACCGGTGGCCACCTTCCTCGCCACCGTGAGCAAGATAGCGGTGTTCTGCGTGCTGCTGCGCTTCTACCTGGCAGTACCCGCCACCTCGGATCCCATGATCCACTGGCTGCTGGCGGCCATGGCGGTCGTCTCCATCGTGGTCGGCAACCTCCTGGCGCTGATCCAGACCAACATCAAGCGGATGATGGGTTACTCCTCCATCTCCCACTTCGGCTATCTGCTGGCGGTGGTGGTGGCAAGCCGCCTCGGCGAGATGCCGGTGGAAGCGGCGGGTGTCTACCTGCTGATGTACCTGTTCACCAGCCTGGGGGCCTTCGGCGTCATCAGCATGATGTCCAGCCCCTACCGTGGCAAGGATGCGGACTCCCTGCACAGCTATCGCGGCCTGTTCTGGAAGCGCCCCTATCTGACGGCCGTGATGACGGTGATGATGCTCTCCCTGGCGGGCATCCCCATGACGCTCGGCTTCATCGGCAAGTTCTATCTCATCGGCGTCACCGTGGATGCCAAGCTGTGGTGGCTCAGTGGCGCCATCGTGCTCGGCAGCGCCCTGGGTCTCTACTACTACCTGCGCGTCATGGTCACCCTCTACCTGCGCGAGCCCGGCATGCAGCTGCGCGATGCCAGGGCCGACTGGGCCTTCTCCTCCGGGGGCCTGGTGGTGCTGCTCTCCGCCATCCTGGTGGTATTGCTCGGCATCTACCCCCAGCCTGTCATCAGCCTGGTGCAGGGCTTCCAGCACGTGGTGCTGCGTTAAGCCCCTGGCACACAACAAAACCGGCCCCTGAGGCCGGTTTTTTTATCTCCCGGGGTGCCGCTCCTTGTGGCATTCCGGTTCAGGATACCAACCCCCTCCCCTCTCTACGCTGCTCTAACCGCTGCGTATCTGCAACCGGCCATCGACTCACAGGATTGAAGAACGCCTCAGAACGCCTCACTCGCCCTATGAAAAGACCGGCCACTGGGGCCTAAGCTGGTCAATCAAGGGGACTCACGTGGCACAGGTGCTAAATAGGTTGCACCCTCCCCTTGTTCACTCCATGGGCATGAAGTGGCAATACAGGGTGACAACCCCTGTTTTGTGGAGCAGGAAGAGCATCTGCTCGGGAGGAGTGAGGCCAGAGAGTGAACCAAGCTGAACGGCATGGCTGGCGTGAAGGGGGGGCAAGAGCCTGAGCAATAAATATAAAAACCCGACACCCAAGCAACGGGGACGGGTTTTTATTTCTTCGAGAACGTCTTTTTTAATTAATAGTTGAAATCAGCGCAACTGCCACGGATCGTTTCTTTGGCAGACTCAACCGCTTCACGCGCCTGTACCACCTCGGCTGTTTTTTTGGGGCAACTGGCTTCCAGCAAGTTTGCATAGAACTCATAAAGTTTCGCCGCTGCTTTTGCATTGTCACAAATCCCTCGCCCCTCGTTGATAGTGGCAGAGTGCTTGGGAAAGTGCGAACAAGTATCCCACGAACAAAAAATGAAAATTTTAGTCATTTAATATCAATGGGTTACCATT
>NZ_JAPCIS010000029.1:0-57324 GCF_027707425.1 Aeromonas sp. QDB63 | reverse complement strand
CTGCGCGAGCAGCTATCACCCAGTAATGGGAATCCCCCTCCTGTGACGCGAAGCGCTAAGGTGGGGGAGGATGTCAATTCCCTCAACTACACCTCCGGCACCACGGGGAACCCCAAGGGGGTGGTCTATCACCATCGCGGCGCCCACCTCAATGCGGTCAACAATGCCCTCTCCTGGGAGCTGCCCAAGCACCCGGTCTACCTCTGGACCCTGCCGATGTTCCACTGCAACGGCTGGTGCTTCCCCTGGACCCTGGCGGCCACCGCCGGGGTGAGCGTCTGTCTGCGCCACGTGCAGGCGGCGGCCATCTACGGGGCGCTGCGCGAACACAAGGTGAGCCATTTCTGCGCCGCCCCCATCGTGCTCAATATGCTCAACAATGCCGATCCGGTCCTCAAGCAGGGACTCGACCACCCCGTCAAGGCGATGACGGCGGGGGCTGCGCCGCCCGCCACCGTGATCGCCGGCATGGAGGCCATGGGGATCGCCGTGACCCATGTCTATGGCCTCACCAAAACCTATGGCCCCTGCGTGGTGTGCGAGCCGCAAAGACGCTGGCAGGGGCAGGATGCCACCACCCTCTCCCGTCTCAAGGCGCGCCAGGGGGTGGCCTCCCCCCTGCAAGGGGAGATGCGGGTCATCAACCCCGTCAGCGGCGAGCCGGTTCCCATGGATGGCAAGACCCTGGGAGAGATAGTGCTGCGGGGCAACATCGTCATGAAGGGCTATCTCAAGAACCCGTCGGCGAGCGAGGAGGCGATGGCACAGGGATGGTTTCGAAGCGGGGATCTCGCGGTCTGGCACCCGGACGGCTATGTGGAGATCAAGGACAGATCCAAGGACATCATCATCTCCGGCGGGGAGAACATTTCCAGCCTGGAGGTGGAGGACGTGCTCTATCGCCACCCCGATGTGGAAGAAGCCGCGGTGATCGCCATGCCGGACGAGACCTGGGGGGAGGTGCCCTGCGCCTTCGTCAAGCTCAAGGAGGGGCGCGAGCTCACCCAGGCCGAGCTCATTGCGTTCTGCCGCGAGCAGATGGCCCACTTCAAGGCCCCCAAGCACATCATCTTCACCCCGCTGCCCAAGACCTCCACCGGCAAGGTGCAAAAATTCATGCTGCGCAAGCAGTTGGCGTGACGACAAAGGCGCCGCGCCATCAACGGGCCTGCGGGCCCGTTTTGTGTTGCGCGATGCAAAGAAGCAGGGCCTCGCCGGTAGCGGTCGCCAGCCAACAAGACGTGCCTTTCGAGCCCGTCCCGGCTTACCATGGCCGCCATGTCCCGCCAGCCTGAGGATGCCTGTGAGAAAATCGGACCGTCTGTTTCAACTGACCAACCTGCTGCGGGCGCATCAACCCCTGACCGCCCGGGAGCTGGCGACGCGCCTGTGCGTGTCGGAGCGCACCATCTACCGCTATATCGACGATCTCTCTTTGGCGGGCATTCCGGTTTACGGGGAAGCCGGGCTGGGCTATCGGCTGAGCGAGGGGTTCGAAATGGCACCGTTGCAACTGAGTGCGACCGAGCTGGAGGCCCTCATCACCGGGGTGAACCTGGTGGCGGTGCTGACGGGCAAGGGGATGGCCGATCCGGCCCGCGCCCTGCTCGCCAAGATTGAGGCGGCCCTGCCCGCCAAGGAGGCTCGGGCACCTCGCGTCCCCGTGGTGCGGGTGCCTGACTATTCCACGGCGCAGCCTGCATACGCTCGCTGGGACAGGTTGCACGACGCCATCACGGCCGGTCACTGGCTGCACATTGGCTACCGGGATGCCAGCGCCAGCAGGACGGAACGCCAGCTCTTTCCCCTCGGGCTCTTCTACTGGGGCGGATGCTGGACGCTCGGCGCCTGGTGTGCGCTGCGCCGGGCCTACCGGGATTTCAGGGTGGATCGCATCGACACCCTGGCGCCGTGCCGTCAGGGGGAAGGGGCGCCCCCTGGCGCGACCCTGGCCGATTACCTTGCCCTGCGCCAGTCGGATGCGTTTCCCCCTGGGCGCAGTGGCGCCGAAAAAGTCATTCAGGACTGACACAAGGCTGTCAGTAGCCCTTCGTTATGCTGGGTTCTCCAGAACATCCACAACGGAGAAAACGAGATGATCATCAAGGGTGACATGCAACAGGCAGGGGGCGTCGAATTTGCCACCTTCAGGCTCAGGGAAGGGGTGACGGAGGCGGATTTGCTCGCCCTGTCACGGCGGGTCGAGTCCGAGTTTCTTCTTCAGCAATCCGAGCTCATCATGCACTGCCTGCTGCGCGGCGCCGACGGCCTCTATGCCGATGTGGTGATGGCCCCCAGCCAGTCGCTGGTGGAAGCCTATTGCCAGCAGTGGCTGCACAACGACGTGGCAGGGGAGTACCTGACCCTGCTTGACCATCACTCGGTCAACATGAGCTTCTGGACCCGTATCGGCTGAGGGCGGCGCGGGGCCTGCCATCCCCCGGCGAGGGGGCAATCATGAAATGAAACGGGCCCACAGGGCCCGTTTTGTTGAACAGAATTCAATAATTACTTGGTGTGGCGCTCATGCAGGCGCTGCACCACATCCTTCAAACCCAAGCCTTCGTTTTGCAGCAAGACTGTCAGGTGGTAGAGCAGGTCAGCGGATTCGTTGATGAGCTCTTCCCTGTCTTTCGCCATGGCGGCCAGGGCCACTTCCACCCCCTCTTCACCCACCTTCTGGGCGATGCGCTTGGTGCCTTTGCCATAGAGGCTGGCGGTGTAGCTGGTGGCGGGATCTGCCCCTTTGCGTGATGCCAGGATCTGTTCGAGCTCGGCCAGGAAGCCGAGCGGCGGCACGGGGTGGCCGTCGAAGCAGGAGGGGTTGCCCAGATGGCAGGTGGGGCCGACCGGGTCGGCGGCAATGAGCAGGGAGTCCTGATCGCAGTCGGTGGTGATGGCGACGAGCTTGAGCACATGACCCGAGCTCTCGCCCTTGGTCCACAGGCGCTGCTTGCTGCGGCTGAAGAAGGTGACCTGGCCGGTGGTCTGGGTCTTTTCCAGCGCCTCGCGGGTCATGAAGCCCTGCATCAGCACTTCGCCGCTGAGGGAATGCTGGACGATGGCGGGGATCATGCCCTCACACTTGGCCCAGTCCAGGCGCTCGGCCAGCGGCAATGCATTGTCTACTGCTTGATTATTCACGGATGGCGACTCCTTCGTTTTTCAGCCAGCGTTTCAATTCGGGAATGGGAATGAGGCCCTTGTGGAACACGGAGGCGGCCAGCGCCCCGTCCACGTCGGCCAGGGTAAAGGCATCGCGAAAGTGCTCCATGGCCCCGGCGCCGCCGGAGGCGATGAGGGGCACCTTGCACACGGCGCGCACCAGCTTGAGCTGCTCAAGGTCGTACCCCTGACGCATGCCGTCCTGGTTCATCACGTTGAGCACTATCTCTCCCGCGCCCCGGCGCTGCACTTCCTGTACCCACTCCAGGGTGGTCCAGGTGGTGGTGCGGGTGCGGCTCTCGTCGCCGGTAAACTGTTTGACCTGATATTGACCGAGGGCGGCATCGAAGTAGGAGTCGATACCCACCACCACGCACTGCACGCCGAAGCGCTCGGCGAGCCGGGTGATCAGGGTGGGATCGGCCAGGGCGGGGGAGTTGATGGAGACCTTGTCGGCACCGAATTCCAGGATCTGGCGGGCATCCTCCACGCTTTTGATGCCGCCGGCGACGCAGAAGGGGATGTCGATGACTTCCGCCACCCGGCTTACCCAGCTCTTGTCCACTACCCGTTCGTCGCTCGAGGCGGTGATGTCATAGAAGACCAGCTCATCGGCGCCCTCGGCGGCGTAGCGGCGGGCGAGGTCGACAATGCCGCCCATCACCTCGTGGTTGCGAAACTGCACGCCCTTGACCACCACGCCATCTTTGACGTCGAGACAGGGGATAATACGCTTTGACAACATGCTCATTGCTCCATGTAAAGCACGGTTAAAGAAACGTCGTTCTGCCGCCGGCGTTGGCCCGGGCGGCGGACGGGAACACGGTTGGCATGCCTTGAACGGGGGCCCATGAAGGGAGAAACGACAGGCCCGGCAGGCCGTCTCGTCGCCTCTGGGCACCCCACTATATGCATGACTTCATTCAGTGATTCAACCCTTTGTCGCCCTTGACCTGCCCCGGATGGCAGGCTGGCGCCTCGGGGAGGGGAGCCCGATCGTCCGGGTGGGTCTCGTCCGTTGCCATATGCTGGCGCAGGGTGAGCAGGGCGGCATCAAAATCAAACGCCTTCAGTTGCCTGGTCAGGGTGTCGCTGCGAGACCCCAGCATGAGGCGAAGGGGACCGGAATACTGCTCGTAGAGGGGGATCACGGCGGTGTCGCTTTGCACCAGCAGGGCTTCCATCTGGCCCAGCAGTTGCTGGCGCCACTGATCCCCCAGAGGCACCAGATCGGTGGTCGGGGCGGCGAGATCGTCCCCGAGCAGAGCGCAAAGGGCGGCGATCTCTTCATCGATGGATGACATGAGTCCGGTGGGCTCAGTGTTGCCGTCCGCGATGGCCTGCTCCAGGGCCAGGCAGTGGCGCGACAGCTCATGTGCCCCCAGGGTGCTCGCCACGCCGCGCAGGCTATGGACCATGCGGGTTGCATCGCTGTGCTCCCCGGCCTGCAAGTGGCGGTGCAGCCGGGTCATATCCTGGCCATGCTCATGGATGAAGTCGCGAAGCAGGGCCAGGTATTTCTCCTGATTGCCGTTGAGGGCCGCCAGCCCCTGGTCGAGATCCAGACCCGGGTGTGCCTGCAGGCGGGCAAGGGGGCCTGTCACGGGATGGCGAGTGCTGTCGTCCGGGGCAAGCTCGGGGACCTTGCCTTGGGGCAGCCAGCGCTGCAGGGCTTCAAACAGCTTGGCGGGGGTGACGGGCTTGGCAATGAAATCGTACATGCCGGCCGATGCGCTCGCCTTTCTGTCCTCCTCGAAGGCGCTGGCGGTGAGCGCCAGGATGGGCAGCCTGTCCATGCCGGGCAGGGCCCGGATGGCGCGGGTGGCGCTGTAGCCATCCATCACTGGCATCTGTATGTCCATCAGGATGAGGTCGAAGGGGTGCTGGCTGACGAGGGCCAGGGCCTCCTGGCCGTTGACGGCCGTCTCGATGACGAGGCCGCTGTGGCACAGGAGCTCGAGCACCACTTCCCGGTTGATGGCGTTGTCTTCCACCAGCAGGATCCGGGCGTGGCGAGGGAAGCTGAAGGCCTGTTGGTTCCCCTGCTCGGACGGGGTCCGGGAAGGAGCGTCCTCTTTTGCCTTGAACAGCCTGGCGGTAAACCAGAAGCAGCTTCCCTGGCCTGGCTCGCTGGTGACTCCGACCTCACCCCCCATCAGGGCGGCGATCCGGCTGGTGATTGCAAGGCCAAGGCCAGTGCCGCCATATCTGCGAGTGGTGGAGACATCCGCCTGTTCGAACGCCTGGAACAGCTTCTCGCGCTGCGCAGGGGTGATGCCGATGCCGGTATCTTCCACCTCGAAGCGCAGCAGGTAGCCGGTGGTGAGGGGGCGGGCCAGCCTGACGCGCAGGGTGACGGTTCCCTGCTCGGTGAACTTGATGGCGTTGGTCGCATAGTTGAGCAGGGCCTGGCGCAGGCGGGTGATGTCGCCGTGCACCCAGGCGGGGGTATCGCCGATGTCCGTCACTATGGTGAGCCCCTTGGCCCTGGCCTGGTCGTTCATCAGGGCGCGGACGTTGTCCAGCATGGCGGTGAGGGTGAAATCGGTCAGCTCCAGCGTCATCTTGCCCGCATCGATCTTGGAGAGATCCAGGATGTCGTTGAGGATGCTGAGCAGGTGCTGGGCGGCAGTGTCTATCTTGGTCAGCCGTTCGAGGTCGGTGGGATCCCGGGTGTCGCGCTTGAGCAGATAGGTGAGCCCCAGGATGGCATTCATGGGGGTGCGGATCTCGTGGCTCATGTTGGCAAGGAAGGCGCTCTTGGCGTGGTTGGCACTTTCGGCCCGCTGGTGGGCCTGGGCCAGCTGCCGGGTGCGCTCGTTGACCATCTCCTCCAGGTGGTAGCGATACTGGTCCAGCTCCTCGCCGAGCTGTTTCTTCTCGGTGATGTCGGCCTGGACCGTGACGTAGTGGGTGATTTCACCGCTCTCCTGGCGGATCGGCGACACCGTGGCCAGCACCTGGTAGTGGGAGCCATCCTTGCGCTGGTTGATGAATTCGCCATGCCAGCGCTGGCCGTGGTTGATGGCATCCCACAGGGCGACATAGCTGGCATCCGGGGTGAGGCCAGAGCGCAGCAGGGACGGGGTCCGGCCTATCACCTCGTGCTGCTGGTAACCGCTGGCGGCGAGGAAGGCGGGGTTGACGTACTCGATGCGCGCCCGGGTGTCGGTGATGAAGACGCCGTCAGGGCTCTGTTCGAGGGCCAGGGACAACTGGCGCAACTGCTGCTCGGCCAGCTTGCTCTGGGTGATGTCCAGATGGATGCCAAGGAGGCGCACGGGCCGTTGCTGGGCGTCCCGATAGACGCTCCCTTTGCTCACCAGCCAGCGGATGCCGCCATCTGGCAGCAGGATCCTGAACTCCAGCTCGACGGGGGCGCCGCTGACCGCCCGCTCCGCCAGCAACTGCTCGATGTGCGGCCTGTCATCCGGATGCAGGCAGGCTTGCCAGGCGGCCAGCTCGCCGAGCGCCTCGGCACTGCGGCCATAGAGGCGGGCGCATTCCGGCGAGAAGAAGAGACGGTTGCTGACCATGTCCCATTCCCAGATGCCGACATGGGCCCCTTCCTGGGCCATCAGCAGGCGCTGTTCGCTCTCGCGCAGGGCGCTGCTGACGGTTTCGGCGCGCACCCGTGCACTGATGGCGTCGTCCATCAGGTTCAGGGCTGCGAGGCGAGCACGACGCTGGGTATCGAGCGCCATCTGCTGATTGTGTTGCAGGCGCTGCTCCGCGAGCTTGCGCTCCGTGATGTCCTGCACGGTGCCGTAGAGCTCGAGTATGGTGCCATCCCTGTCCCTGAGCGCCGCCCCACGGGCAATGACCCAGGCGGTCTCCCCCTGCTCCGTGATCACTTCGGCATCGCACTCGTAGGGCTGCCCGTCCAGCCTGCAGCGCTCGACGGCCTGGGCCACCGTGTGCCACCCCTCCTGGGTGAAGTATTTTCTGACCTCGGGATAGACGGCGGGGGGGAGGGCCGGATCCCGGCCATAGATGCGATAGATCTCCGGTGACCAGAAGTGGCTGTCATCGGCCACGCGCCAGCGCCAGTTCCCTATCTTGGCGAGACGCTGGGACTCGCGCAGTATGGCTTCATTGCGGCGCAGCGCCTCCTCGGTCTCCTTGTTCTGCCGGTTGTCCTCGATGATGGAGATGAAGTAGTCGGGATTGCCTTCGGCGTCGCGCACCAGGGCCACCGTCAGAGTGGTCCAGATGATCTCGCCCCCCTTGTGCAGGTAGCGCTTCTCCAGGGTGTAGTGGGGGATAGTTCCCGCCAGCATCCGGGCCACATGGGCCTCATCGAGGTAGAGATCGTCCGGGTGGGTCAACTGCTGGAACGTCATCCCGGTGAGCTCGTCGGCCCGGTAGCCCAGGATGTGGCACAGCCGCTGATTGACACGCAGCCAGTGTCCATCGGGGGAGACCAGGGCGATGCCGACCGCTGCCTGTTCGAAGGTGACCTGGAAGCGGTTCTCGCTCTGCTGCAACTGGTTCTGGGTGTTCATCAGCTCCTGCCAGCGCAGGACCTCTCTGGCCCGGGCGCGATGAAAGGCGGCACTGAGCACGCTGATGAGCAGACCGTTGGCGATGAGCAGGCACCATTGCACCAGATCCTGGCCAGCCTCGACACTCAGTGAATAGATGGGGGGGAGCATGAAATAGCTGGTGACCAGGGCGGTGATCAGGGTGCAGAGCAGACCAGGCAACAAGCCCCCCAACAGGGCGCAGACGATGATGGGCAGCATGAAGAGAACCAGCAGCGGTCGCTCACCAAAGGCGATGGGCAGCTGGACACGGATTTGCAACATCAGAACGGGCAGCAGCACGGCCAGCAGGGAGATCCCCCAGCGCTGGGTAGAGGGGCGCACATGCCACAGGGGTGACCAGCTCATCATGGGAGATCCTCCGGTGGCATGGGGGCCTGGGGATAGGGGGGCGGCACTCCGAGCTGACGGGAGAGCCCGTTGATCTGGTGCTTGAGGGCCAGCATGGCGAGCTCCCTGTCCACCATCACCTTGTTGAACCGCTCCAGCTCATGGTTCTGCTGGCGCAGCTCGCTGGCCTGGCGGGTCAGGGCCTGTTCAACCTGCTCCCGTTCGGTGACATCGAGCAGAATGCCGATGATGGCGGGCTGGCCGAGGTAGTCGACGCGCCGCCCGTACAGCTCGACCTCCAGGGATTCCCCGTGCTGATGCAGGGCACTGAAGCGGGTGTGGATATCGCGCGCGTCCTGCTCGCACGCGTGCACCAGCTCGGCGACCCTGGTGCTGTCCTTGGGAGCGGCAAGGGCGTGTAACTGGCCAACGGCGATCAGCGCCCCCGGGGTGTCATAGCCAAACAGTCGGGCAAAACAGGGGTTGATGTAGCAGAGCCGACCCTGCTGGATGATGTAGATCCCGGCAAGGGATTGCTCCACCAGGGCACGGAACAGCCCCTCGCGCTCTCGCAAGTCGGCCTCGGCCCGTTTGAAGTCCGTGATGTCCCGAGAGATGCCGAAGATCCCGATCACCTGCCCCTCGCTGTCTTGCAAGGGGCCTTTGGTTGCGAGAAACACATGCTCGCCATCGGGCAGGGTCAGGTACTCCTCCTCGGTCTGCACCCGGTTGCGCTCTATGACCTGGCGCCCGGATGCCATCAGCATCTGCGCCTGCTGCGGCGGGAAGAGCGTCAGATCATCCTGGCCCAGCACCTCGTCAACCGGCTTGCCGACAAACTGGCTGGCGGCCCGGTTGAAGAGGATGTATCTGCCCTCCTTGTTCTTGGCGAAGATGGCGTCTTCCGAGCTGTCGGCGATGGCGGAGAGCAGTTGCAACGCCTCCAGCCGCTGGGACTGGGAGTGCTGAAGCTGCTCGGCCATCTGCAGCCGGGTGTGCTGGCGCAGCAGGATGATGCCGGCGTTGGTGACAAAGAGCACCAGCAGGCCGATGAGACCGATCCAGACGCTCTCCTTGAAGGTGGCCTGGTAGAGTTCCGCCTTGTCGATCTTGGCCAGCAGGTACCAGTCCGTGTTCATGACCGGATAGACAACCCCGAAGACCTCGCTGCCCCGGTAATCCTGGCCATAAAGCACCTGGGGCGTGCCGCGTTCGGCGAGCCGCAAATACTGGGCTGCCAGCAGGGTGGGGTGGGTGACGGGATAGTGCAGGGTGAGAGCCGGTTCCGGGCGATAGCGCAGGCTACTCAGATAGTGGACCTGATCCCCCTGCTGGCGAAACAGAATGGCTTCTCCGCTGCTGTCTGGGATGGGCCAGGTACGAAGGATGCGATCGGCCCAGTCAGTACCGATGATGTGCAGCGCGAGGACGGTGGTCCCGTGGCCTGACGGGCCGAGGGGAGCCAGAAAATCCAGTCTGGCGTATCCCTTTCCATCGACATAGGGGGCCACTCTGAGCACCTTGCCTGCCTCAACCCGGGAAAGGGCGGCCTGCAGGGGACTATTCACGGGGCCAGCCCCCGGGGTCTGCCACAGGATATGGCCGGCAGGATCAAGCAGGGTCGCCCCCTGGAATCCACGCAGCGAGAGGACGTCCTGCAGTTGTGTCAGCCACTGTGTCTTTGCCGTCAGCCCATCAGGAGGCAGGGCACCATAACGCGGGCTCTCGATGATCTGGCGGACATCCTGATCGCGGTTGTCGAGCCATTCGGTGATGCGCCGGCTTTTGAGATCGGCGATGGCTTCGAGACGGGCCACTTCCGTGTCCCGGGTCAGTTCGATGTTGCGGGCGATGGCCATGGCGGTCAGGGCCAGGATGAGCCCGTTGAGCAGCAGGAAGGGGATCCACTGACGCCGGGAGAGGGCGGGCGTCACCGCTGGCTGGCTGATGCGACGACGCAGCATGGCATAAAGCATGAGGGCCGTGATGAGGATGAAGAGCCAGCCCTTGATGGTGCTTGCCATGGCGAACTGGGCAGGGGTGCTGAACAGCCACTCCACCGCCTTGTCGGAGAGCAGGATCCACAGGCTTGCCACGGCGGCATAGGTGAGCACGACGTTGAGCACATGTGCCCGGGTCAGAGGAGCCTCAGCCATCCACGGCCTCGCTGCCATCCTGGTAGCGTTCGGCAATGGTGACGAACGCGTCGAAATGGCGATCGAAGGCGGTCACGACATCGGGATCGAAATGGTGGCCGCTGCCGGAGAGGATGAGGGCGCGAGCCTCGTCGTAGCTCATGGCCGGCTTGTAGACCCTGGCGCAGATGAGGGCGTCAAACACGTCTGCCAGCGCCATCAGGCGAGCCGAGAGGGGGATGGCGTCCCCTTGCAAGCCGTCCGGGTAGCCGCTGCCATCCCACTTCTCGTGGTGCCAGTGGGCGATCTCCTTGGCCAGGGTGAGGAAGGCCAGGGGCTGCTCCATGTCCTGTTCGGCCTCCTCGATGGCATCGCTGCCGAGCTTGGCGTGGGTGCGCATGATCTGCCACTCCTCCGGGGTCAGCTTGCCCGGTTTGAGCAGGATGTGGTCGGGAATGCCCACCTTGCCGATATCATGAAGCGGTGCGGAGCGGCTCAGCAGGTCGATGTAACCCGGGGTCAGGGTATCGGCGAAACGGGGGTGATCAGCCAGGGCGCTCGCCAGCAGACGCACATAGCCCTGGGTGCGCAGGATATGGTTGCCGGTTTCGGGGTCGCGGATCTCCGCCAGATGGGCGAGGGCGCGGATGGAGACCTGCTGGATCAGGTCGTTTTCCGCCATTCGCCGCGCGACCTCGGCTTCCAGCGCCGCATTCTGGTTTTGCAGGCCGTCACGGGCCTGCTTTGCCTCCAGCTGGGTACGCACCCGGGCCTGAACGACCACCGGCTTGATGGGCTTGGTGATGTAGTCGGCGGCGCCGAGGGAGAGGCCGAACTCCTCGCTTTGGGGGTCGGCGAGGGCGGTGAGCAGAACGACGGGAATACGGCTGCTGATCGGGGACTGACGTAATTGCCTGAGCACTTCATAACCATCCATGCCGGGCATCATCACATCCAGCAGGATGAGGTCAGGCTTTGGATCCGCGCTGACGATGCGCAGGCATTTTTCCCCGCTCTGTGCAGCCAGCACGCGGTAATGAGGCGAAAGCAATTCGGTCAGTACCATCAGATTTTCGGGTGAGTCGTCGACGATCAGGATGGTGGCGTTGTGAGGTGTCAACATATGTCTTCCATGACGCTATCCCTGTGAGGTCGAGTATAGAGCCAATTGCTGCCAAATCATAAGATTCGCCCCCATCGGGGAGAAAGAGGCCTGCCCGGATGGGCAGGCTGTCTGATGCCAGAAAGGGGCGCGTCACGCAGCGCGGCCGTCACCCCAGCAGCGAATGGCTTCTGCCACGTCAAACTTGCCCTCCAGCAGGGCACGGCCGAGGATGATCCCCTTGACGCCGGTTCCCTTGAGCGCCTCGATATCCGCCAGACCGCCGATACCGCCGGACGCCTGGAAGCCGACGTTCGGGTAGCGGGCACAGAGATCCCGGTAGAGTTCGACGTTGGTGCCCGCCAGGGTACCGTCCCGGCTGATGTCGGTGCAGAGCACGTGTTTAAGTCCGGCGGGAAGGAAGCGCTCGATCAGCGCCTCGATGGAGATGCCGCTGTTCTCCTGCCAGCCAGCCACTGCGATGTGGCGGTTGCCCTGTTCATCGATGTTGACATCCAGGGCCAGCACGATGCGCTCGGGGCCATATTTCTCCATCCAGCTGGCCACCAGATCCGGGGATTTGACGGCGGTGGAACCGATCACCACCCGGCTGGCGCCGGCCGCCAGCAAGTCGGCCACATCCTGTTCGCTGCGCACGCCGCCGCCGACCTGCACCGGTGCCTCGGTGGCGGACAGCAGCTGGGCGATGAGGGCCAACTGGCGGGCCTTGGCATCCTTGGCGCCGTCCAGATCCACCAGGTGCAGCTGCGCCGCCCCCTGGCTGACATAGTCATCGAAGCGGGCCTGCGGGTTGTCGCTGTAGGCGGTTTTCTGGCCGTAGTCGCCCTGATAGAGGCGCACGACCTGACCGTTGATAAGGTCGATTGCGGGAATAATCATGCCTGTCATAGCTCCAGAAAGTTTTGCAGTAGGCGGGCACCGGCCGGGCCGGATCGCTCCGGGTGGAATTGGGCGCCAAAGAAGTTGTCCCGCCCGACGATGGCGGTAAAGGGCAGGCCGTAGCCGCAGGTCGCCAGGGTCGCGTCGGTCACCTCCAGCGCATAGGAGTGGACAAAGTAGAAGTAGCTGCCGCTGGGAATGCCTTTGAGTAGCGGGTGGGTCTCGTCGTGTTCAATCTGATTCCAGCCCATGTGGGGCAGGCGCAGGTTGCCCACCTCCATCAGGCGGATCCTGCCAGGCACGATGCCGAGGCAGTCGATGAGCGCTCCTTCGCTGCCATCGGCGCTCATGTTCTCTTCCGAGGCCTGTGCCAGCATCTGCATGCCGAGGCAAAAACCGAGCAGCGGCTGCTTGGCGGCGCGAATGAGGGGCACCAGTTCCCGCTCATTGAGGTTCTTCATGGCGGCGATGGCGGTGCCGACGCCGGGCAGGATCAGTTTGTCCGCCTGCTCGATGTCGGTGGCCTTGCAGCTCACCCTGGGCTGCACGCCGAGGCGCTCGAACGCCATGCGCACCGAGGCGAGGTTGGCGCAGCCGGTGTCGATGATGACCAGGTTCTGTTTCCCCATCACAGCACCCCCTTGCTGGAGGGAAGCTCGCTCCCTTCCACGCGAATGGCCTGGCGCAGGGCGCGGCCAAAGCCTTTGAACAGCGCCTCCACCTGATGGTGGGTGTTGCCGCTGCCCACCTTCATCTGCAAGGTGATGGCCATGGCGTCAGAGAGGGAGCGGAAGAAGTGGGGCACCATCTCGGTGGCCATCTCTCCCACGCTGTCGCGACCAAAGCCGCTCGGGCAGTCGAACACGAAGTAGGGACGGCCGCTCAGATCCAGCGCAGTGGCCACGTCCAGCTCGGTCAGCGAGGTGCTGTCAGCCTCCTGGCGGGGACGCCCGTCGATCACCGCCTGCACCTCGTCCATCGCCAGCACGAAGCCGAAGCGGCCGATGCCGCGCTTGTTGCCAAGGGCCTGGCGCAGGGCTTGACCCAGTGCCAATCCCACATCTTCCACCGTGTGGTGATCGTCGATGTGCAGATCGCCGCTCACTTTGAGCTTGAGGCGAAAGCCCGCGTGGGTCGCTATCTGATCCAGCATGTGATCGAAGAAGCCGATGCCGGTGGCGATCTGGTTGCCACCGCTCTTGTCGAGATCCACCGCCACCTGGATGCGGGTCTCCTTGGTGTAGCGCTCCACCTCGGCCACGCGCCCCTTGGAGAGCAGCTGATCACGAATGGCAGTCCAGCCGTGATCTTGCGGGTGGTAGCGTATGCCGCGGATGCCCATGTTCTCGGCAAGCTGGATGTCGGTCTGTCTGTCGCCAATCACGAAGGAGTTGGCAAAGTCGATGCGGCCCGAGGCGAGATACTCCTTCACCAGCCCAAGGTGAGGCTTGCGGCAGCTGCAACCGTCGGTGGGGAAGTGGGGACAGATCAGCACTTGCTCCCAAGTGACGCCCTGGGATTCGAAGAGGTGCATCATCAGGTCGTGGGGCGGCTGGAAGTGTTCAAGGGGCAGGCTGGCGGTGCCGAGCCCATCCTGGTTGGTCACCATCACCAGCACGTAGCCGGCGGCCTGGAGCTCACGCAGCACAGGTATCACCATGGGCTCGAAGCGCAGCTTCGCAAGGCTGTCCACCTGCTTGTCGGTGACCGGCTCCTCGATCAGGGTGCCGTCACGGTCGATAAACAAAAACGGGGTTTTCATCGCTACATCCTTGCTTGTCTTACAGAGAGGGTGGGGGCAGGTCACGCAGCACGGCGAGCACGGCGTCCATTTCGCCCTGATAGCCGATGGTGATGCGGATGCTGTTGTCAAGGCCAGGCTTGCTGGAGAAATCACGCAAGATGATGCCGGCGGCCTTCATGGCGGCGAACACGGCGGCGCCATCTTTGAAGCGCACCAGCACGAAGTTGCCTTTGTCCTCGAACACTTCCTTGACGCAGGACAGACGAAGCAGCTCCGCCTTGATGAGCGCCTTCTGCTTGTTGAGCTCCTGCACCCGCTCCTGCATCAATTCCAGCCCCATGGGAGAGAGCGCCTGGGCGGCAATCTGGGCGATGGGGTCGGGAATGGGGTAGGGCGCGATCACCTTGGCCAGCATGGCAATCACCTCTGGATCCCCCAAAGTAAAGCCGCAGCGGATCCCTGCCAGGGCGAAGGCCTTGGAGAGGGTGCGGGTCACCACCAGGTTCGGGTATTGGGCGAGCAGGTCCACCACGGAGGCCTCCGGGCAGAACTCGATGTAGGCCTCGTCCACGACGATGATGGCGCGGTCCCGGGCCTTCTCCAGCAGGGCGACGAGTCCCTTGCGGCCCACCAGATCCCCGGTGGGATTGTTGGGGGAGCAGAGGAACACCAGCTTCACGTCAGAGAGGCGATCGGCGATGGCGGGCCAGTCCGGCTGACGGCTGGCGGTCAATGGCTGCTCGACAATCCCCACGCCACAGGTCTCGGCGCTGATGGCGTACATGCCGTAGGTGGGGGGGCAGATGAGGATTTGATCTTCCCCTGCCTCGCAGAAGGTGCGGATCAAGAGCTCGATGGCCTCGTCGGCACCGCGGCTTACCAGCACCTGATCCGGATTGACCCCGGCGTAGGCGGCATAGCCATTCACCACCTCGGCCGGCTGGCACTCGGGATAGCGGTTGAGGCGGCTCCCCTCGACGGTGAAGGGATAGGCCAGGGGGGCCTCGTTGGCATTGAGCCAGACGTGGCCCTGGCCGCCGATGCGGCGAGCGGACTGGTAGGGAGTGAGAGCCCGCACAACGCGACGGGCCAGATTGACGATGCTCATGACAAATCCTTCTGCTGTGCTGTTTGTTGGGGCTCGGCGGCCAGGGCGTTCAACCTGAGGGTGACGGCATGCTTGTGGGCATCGAGCCCCTCGGCCTGGGCGATGCGCTGGACGATGGGGCCAAGGCCGCGAATGCCGTCTGCAGTGAGCTCTTGAACCGTGTAGCGGCGCTGATAGTCGGCAAGCCCCAAGCTCGAGCAGGTGCGGGCATAGCCGTAGGTGGGCAGGGTGTGGTTGGTGCCGCTGGCGTAATCACCGACCGACTCCGGTGTCCATGCCCCGAGGAAGATGGAGCCCGCGTTCTCGAGCTTGTCCAGCAGATCCCGGGGGGCCCGGGTCTGCACGATGAGGTGTTCCGGTGCATAGGCGTTGGAGATGGCGCAGGCCTCCTCCAGGTTGTCGCAGAGGATCACCAGGCTTGCCTTCAGGGCTTGCTCGGCGATGTCGCGGCGGCTGAGGTCGGCGAGTTGCGCCTGGATCTCGCTGCCGATGGCATCGGCCAGGGAAGCGGAGGTGGTGACCAGCACCACCTGGCTGTCGGGGCCGTGCTCGGCCTGGGAGAGCAGATCCGATGCCACGAAGGCCGGGTTGGCGCTCTCGTCTGCGATCACCAGCACCTCGGAGGGGCCGGCTGGCATGTCGATGGCGGCGCCCCGCCAGTCACGGGAAACCTGGCCCTTGGCTTCGGTCACATAGGCGTTGCCCGGGCCGAAGATCTTGTCCACCTTGGGGATGGTTTGCGTGCCATAGGCCATGGCCGCGATGGCCTGGGCGCCGCCGATGGCGAACACCTGACGGACGCCACAGGCGCGGGCGGCAAACAGGATCTCGTCGCTCGCCGGAGACGGGGTACAGAGCACCACCTCACGGCAACCGGCCAGGCTTGCCGGAATGGCCAGCATCATCACGGTGGAGGGGAGCGGCGCGCTGCCTCCCGGGACATAGAGGCCGACCCGGCTGATGGGTTGGGTGCGCAGCTCGCACAGTACCCCGGGCTGGGTTTCGACTCGGACGACGGGTTGTACCTGGGCGGCGTGGAAGGTACGGATATTGGCGATGGCGGCCTCGATGGCACCCTTGATGTCATCACCGAGTCGAGCGCAGGCGGCATCCACTTCCGCGTCGCTCACCCGAAGCTGTTCGCGGGGCGCGCGTTCGAAACGCTGGCTCAGCTCGCGCAGGGCCTCATCGCCCCGGCTACGTACCGCGGCAATGATGTCTCGCACCACGGTACCGATGTCGGCTTCGTCGCCAAGGGCGGGCCGGGTCAGGACCTCGGCTTGCCGGGCGGGGGAGAGGGTCTTCCAGATCAGGGTCTGCATGATGTGTCTTCCTTATTCCATCATCTCGGCTTATTCCATCATCTTTTCAATGGGCAGCACCAGGATGGAGCTGGCACCCAGGGCCTTGAGCTGTTCCATGGTCTCCCAGAACAGGGTTTCGCTGGAGACGACGTGCAGGGCCACCTGGTTGGTGTCACCGGCGAGCTGCATGATGGTGGGACGCTCCGCCCCCGGCAGCAGATCGGTGATGGCATCGAGCTTGTCTTTGGGGGCGTGCAGCATGATGTATTTGCTTTCGCGCGCCTGCTGCATCCCCTGGATGCGGGGCAGCAGCTTGTCGATGAGTTTCTGCTTGGCATCGTTCAGGGGGTTGGGAGCCTGCACCAGGACGGCCTTGGAGCGGTAGATCACCTCGACCTCTTTCAGGCCGTTGGCTTCCAGGGTCGCGCCGGTGGAGACCAGATCGCAGATGGCATCGGCCAGACCCGCGCGGGGGGCCACTTCCACCGAGCCACCCAGCATCACGCTCTTGAAGCCCAGGCCCTTCTCGTCGAAGAAGCGCTTGAGCAGACCGGGGTAGGAGGTGGCGATGCGCTTGTCGGCCAGGCTCTCGGGTCCTGTGTAGTTGACATCGTCCGGCACCGCCAGAGAGAGGCGGCAGCCGCCGAAGTCGAGCTGCTTGAGGGTCTTCACCGCAAAGGGCTGCCCCTGGGCTGCGCGAATGAGCTGCACCTCTTCGAGAACGTTCTCGCCGATGATGCCAAGATCGACCACCCCTTCCATCACCAGACCCGGGATGTCGTCATCACGCACTCGCAGAATGTCGATGGGCATGTTCTCGACATGGGCGATGAGGCGCTGTTCCCGCAGGTTGATCTTGAGGCCGCAGCTCTTGAAGAGGGCCTGGGAATCCTGGCTCAGACGACCGGATTTTTGCATGGCGATGCGCAGACGTTGTGTTTCCATTGCTCGATTTCCTTTTAGTCAAAAACGAAAAAACCCTCGGAAGTATGTGCTTCCGAGGGTTTATGAATCTTGCGGTCCTTT
This sequence comes from Aeromonas sp. QDB63, assembly GCF_027707425.1. NCBI lineage: Bacteria > Pseudomonadati > Pseudomonadota > Gammaproteobacteria > Aeromonadales > Aeromonadaceae > Aeromonas > Aeromonas sp. QDB63. Next base: position 39,966 of record NZ_JAPCIS010000029.1, on the reverse strand, counting down.
TGGAAGTCACCAGTTAAGTGTCTTCCAGCAGTCAACCTCCTGAAAGACTATTCGGGATGATGATGGTGATGATGAGTCTTCAGGGTGGTGAACTTCATGATGTAATCAATCCTTTACAAATCAGATGCCGTTGTTGACGCCCGATTTAAACTACCTGCCTTGACAGAAAATGCAACCGAAAAATGTGATCCGGACGATTAAAGTTGAGAAAACGGTTTTCTGGTCGATAACTAGACAATGAGATGCCAAAGGAGGCGACATCATGCCCAGCCAGGACCTGTTATTTCCCATCCTGCCCCGCGCACCCTCGACACCGAGCCCGGATGACATCAAGCGGGAGGTGACCCAGATCAGCCAGAAACATCAGCTGCGCAAGATAGGCACCGACAATGGCGGCGGTGGCCAGCATCACCAGCAGAGAGAGCAGCCGCCAAAGCCTGATCAACCAGCGGTGCAGGATGATGATCACAAACCGGATCCGGACCACCGGATTGATCTCTTCGTCTGAACGCATTATCAGTCCCGCTTTTTCCGCGCTTTTGGCATAATGCCCGCTTTTGCAGCGGGACATGCCTTTGACCATCATCCAGACCCTGTTCAAGCCAGACGGCCCCCTGGCCCGCCATATCGACGGCTTCAAGGCCCGTGCCCCGCAACTGGAGATGGCCGAGGCGGTGTCGCGCGCCATCAAGCAAGGTGGCCGCTTGCTGGTGGAGGCTGGAACGGGCACTGGCAAAACCTATGCCTATCTGGTGCCTGCGCTGGAATCCGGCAAGCGGGTGGTGATCAGTACCGGGTCCAAGAACCTGCAAGAGCAGCTCTTCTATCGGGATCTGCCCACCATCACGGGGGCGCTTCACTACACCCCGCCGGTGGCACTGCTCAAGGGGCGCAGCAATTATCTCTGCATCGAGCGGATGAACCGGCTGTTGAGTGAATCCCATCTGCAAAAGCCCGAGATCCTGAGCGATCTCGTGAAGGTCAAATCCTGGTCGACTGCCACCGACAACGGCGATGTGGGGGATATCCCGGGGCTACAGGAGAACGCCGAGATCCTTGCCCATGTCACCAGCACCAACGACAACTGCCTGGGTCGCGACTGCCCCTATTACGATGATTGTCACCTGGTCATCGCCCGGCGCCGTGCCATGGACGCCCAGGTGGTGGTGATCAACCACCATCTCTTTTTCGCCGACATGGCGGTCAAAGACACCGGCTTTGGCGAGCTGGTGCCCGAGGCGCAGGTCTATGTCTTCGACGAGGCGCACCAGCTGCCCGAGATCGCCAGCCACTACTTCGGCAAGTCCGTGGGCAGTCGCACCATCCAGGATTTGGCGCAGGATATCCAGCTCGCCTACCGGGCAGAGGCTCATGACATGGCCCAGCTTGGCAAGGCGGCGGACAGGCTCGCCATTGCCAGTCAGGATTTGCGCCTTGCCTTCGGCGTGGAGGGGGGGCGCGGCAACACCCGGGATCTGCTGAGACAATCCCTCTGGGCCCAGGCGCTGGCCCGCCTCAACGATGCCATCGGGCTCTGTTATGAAGTGCTGAAACTGGCGCTCGGGCGAGGGGAGCAGCTGGATCATTGTTTCGAGCGCATCAGCGAGCTGCGTACCCGCCTTGGGGAGGTGCTGGCGGTCAACCAGACCGGTTTCTCCTACTGGTATGACTGTTCGCGTCTGCACTTTACCCTCAATCTGACGCCGCTGTCGGTCGCCGAGCGCTTCGGTGCCGAGGTGCAGCGCCCCGAGGTGGCCTGGGTCTTCACCTCGGCCACCTTGACGGTGGACAATCGCTTCGCCCACTTTGTCGCCGAGATGGGGCTGGCCGGCAGCGCCGAACTCATTCTCGACAGTCCGTTCGATTACGCCGAGCAGGCGCGCCTGTGCGTACCCCGTTTCCTGCCAGAGCCCAATGCCTTCGGGCGCGGGGAGCAGCTGGCGACCCTGATGATCCCCCTCATCAACAAGACGCCGGGGGGGTGCTTCTTCCTCTGCACCAGCCATCAGGTGATGCGCCAGGTGGCCGAGGTGCTGCGCCGGGAAATCGGCCGTACCGTCCTGCTGCAAGGGGAAGACAACAAGCAGCGGCTGCTCAAGACCTTCGTGGAAAACGGTCGGGCCGTGCTGGTGGCCACCAGCAGTTTCTGGGAGGGGATAGACGTGCGGGGGGCGGCATTGTCCTGTGTTATCATCGACAAGCTGCCCTTTGCGAGCCCGGACGATCCCCAGCTCAAGGCACGGGTGGAGGATTGCAAGCTCAAGGGGGGGGATCCCTTTGCCGAGCTGCAGTTGCCCAAGGCGGTGATTGCCCTCAAGCAGGGGGTGGGGCGGCTCATCCGTGATCGCAGTGATCACGGTGTACTGGTTATTTGTGATCCCCGGGTGGTCAACAAGCCCTATGGCGCCACCTTCATCAAGAGCCTGCCTGCCATTCCACGGACCCGGGAGCTGGCGACCCTGGGCGAATTTTTCGGACCACGGGAGTGAGTCCGCCGCGCCGGGGCTGATTGCCCCCGGCCATGCATGACGGCAGGCCTTGGCCATGCTGACGATTTAACTGACTGATGTGAAGAGAATAAAAAGAATGGATGAGTTGAAGATCCTGGCCGTGGATACCGCCACCGAAGCCTGCTCCGCAGCCCTCTTGGTGGGCGATACCCTCTACTCCCGCTGGGAAGAGGCGCCCCGTGACCATACCCGCAAGATCCTGCCCATGGTTCAGGCTCTGTTGGATGAAGCCGGTCTATCGTTGGATGAGCTCGACGCCATCGCCTTCGGTCGTGGGCCTGGCTCCTTCACCGGGGTACGGATCGGGATCAGCGTGGCCCAGGGGCTCGCCTTTGGTGCCGGCGTGCCGATGATCGGTGTCTCCACCCTGGCGGCCATGGCCCAGGGGGCCCATAAGCTGGAAGGGGCCGAGCAGGTGCTTGCCGCCATCGATGCGCGCATGGACGAGGTCTATTTTGGCCACTACGCCCTGGTGGACGGAGTGATGACGCTGGTGGGCGAGGAGGTGGTGAGCGAGCCAGCCGCACTGGTGCAGGCCCGTGACAAGCTGACTGGCGCGGTGAGCTGCGTTGGCACCGGTTTTGAAACCTATGGCGAGACTCTGGGCGGCCTGGCAGATGTGCTGATGCCAAGCCAGGTGCGTTTCCCGGCGGCCGCCGACATGCTGCCTCTGGCACGCCAGGCCTGGTTTGCGGGTGAGGCGGTGCCGGTTGAGCAAGCCACCCCTGTCTATCTGCGTGACAAGGTGACCTGGAAGAAACTGCCGGGTCGCGAATAGGCGGCAACAGCTGCCCCGGGCTGCTTTGTCGGACGATGAAGGAGAGACGAATGAGAAAATCCGTGATCATGCTGGGATTGGTGGGGCTGCTGCTGGGCGGTTGCAGCACGGTGCCCAAAGAGCTTGCCTATGAGCCTGCGGATCAGCTGGTGGCCTATCAACCCGCTCTGCAGGGGATGGAAGGCAAGCCGGCCCGCTGGAGCGGTGTCATCTCGGCGGTCCACAACAAGGCGGATCAGAGTGTCATCGAGGTGGTCTATCTGCCCCTCAAGTCCAACGGGGTGCCGGAGCAGACCGAGCAGAGCCCCGGTCGTTTTCTCGCCATCATGCAGGGGTTTGTCGACCCGACCCTCTATGCCAAGGGTCGCAGCCTGACGGTGCTCGGCACCCTCGACAAGCCGGTGGACAGCCAGATTGGCGAGCACAAGTATCGCTTCTCGGTACTCAAGGTGACGGGGAGCAAGCTGTGGCCACCGGTGAAGGAGGTGGAGATCCGCTACATGGATCCCTACTTTTACGATCCTTTCTATGATCCCTTCTGGCCCAGACGGCCCCTGCGCCGCTGAGGAGCCCGGATGACGGCGACATTGCAGGAGCGCAGGCTGCGCCTGGCGGACGGGCGGCACATCGCCCTGCTGGACAATGGTCAGGAGGACAGACCGCTGCTGGTGGCCCTCCATGGCTGGCTCGACAACGGCGCCAGCTTTTTGCCTCTGGCCCCCTGGCTGTGGGCGTTTCATCTGGTCTGCGTCGATCTGCCGGGCCATGGTCACTCCGATCACAAGTCGACCCCCTATGTCTTCGTGGACTGGCTGGATGATCTCTACCAGATCACCCAGGCCGCGGGCTGGCAGCGTTTCATCCTGCTTGGTCACTCCCTGGGGGCGCTGATTGCCTCTGCCTATGCCGGCGTTTTTCCCGAGCAAATCGAGCGGCTCATTCTGCTGGAGGGGCTCGGCCCCTTGAGCCAGCCTGACGAGGAGGTACCGGGGCATCTGCGTCGCGCCATCCTCAACCGCACTCGTACCCGTGAGCGTGCAACCAGTGGATTTGCCACCCTCGAAGAGGCCGTGGCTGCCCGCTGCAAGGTGGCGGACATCCCCCCGAGTGCGGCACGCCTTATCTGCGAGCGGCAGCTGGAGGCGCGGGCAGGGCGCTGGTATTGGCGCAGTGATCCCCGTCTTCGCGATCTCTCGCCCCTTCGCATGAGCGAGGGGCAGGCCCAGGCCCTGATCCGGGCCATCGCCTGTCCGGTGCTCTTTATCCGGGGAGAGCAGGGCTTCCCCGGGCTCCTGGCACAGTGGCAGTTGCGGGAGGCGGCCTTTGGCCACATTGAACGGGTGACAGTGGCAGGAGGCCATCATTTTCATATGGAAAATTCATCAGAAACCGCCGTTTATATCGAAAACTTCGCTCAAATCCGGTAGGATCAGCGGCTTTGAATCATGTCAGGTTTGCTTTCTCCTTCACATTTCCCGTTGTTAATTCACTGTTAATTGATGTTGCCTTATGTAAATATGTGCGGCATTAGAGCATGAACTTAAAACAACTGATTGAAATGGATGTGACAGGGACGGAGGCAACACAGTGAGCGCACAGGTGCGAGTTATGCAGGAGAAGTTCGTGGAAAGAGTCTGGCTGAAGCGTTATCCAGAAGGGGTGCCCGCCGAGATCAATCCAGACCAATACGGCTCTCTGGTCGAGATGTTTGAAGAGTCGGTGAACCAGTTCGCCGATCAACCCGCCTTCGTCAACATGGGGCAGACCATTACCTACCGCCGGCTGGAGGAGCAGTCCCGAGCCTTCGCCGCCTACCTGCAAAACGAGCTGAAGCTCGGCAAGGGGGACAGGTTGGCCGTGATGATGCCGAACCTGCTGCAATACCCCATCGCGGTATTCGGCATCCTGCGGGCCGGCATGACGGTGGTGAACGTCAACCCCCTCTATACCCCGCGCGAGCTGGAGCATCAGTTGAAAGACTCCGGCGCCAAGGCCATCGTCATCGTCTCCAACTTTGCCCACACCCTGGAAAAAGTGGTGTATGACACTCCGGTCAAGCACGTGATCCTGACCCGGATGGGTGACAACCTGGGGCTGGCCAAGGGGACCCTGGTCAACTTCGTGGTCAAATACGTCAAGAAGCTGGTGCCCAAGTACAACCTGCCCCATGCCAGCACCATGCGCCAGGCCCTCGCCAAGGGGCGCTACCTGCAGTACATCAAACCCGAGATCAGCAACCAGGACATCGCCTTCCTGCAATACACCGGCGGGACCACCGGCCTCTCCAAGGGGGCCATGCTGACTCATCGCAACATGATCGCCAACGTTGAGCAGTGCCTCGGTGTCTATGGCCCCGTGCTGGAGCGCGGCAAGGAGTTCGTGGTCACGGCGCTGCCGCTCTATCACGTCTTCGCCCTGACGGTAAACTGCCTGCTGTTCATGCGTCTGGGGGGCTACAACCTGCTCATCAGCAACCCCCGCGACATCCCGGGTTTTGTCAAAGAGATCAAGAAGTATCCTTTCACCTGCATCACCGGGGTGAACACCCTGTTCAACGCCCTGGTCAACAACGACGAGTTCAAGGGCATGGATTTTGCCAAGCTCAAGCTCACCATCGGTGGCGGCATGGCGGTGCAACGGGCGGTGGCCGAGCAGTGGAAGGGGCTGACCGGCACCCCGCTGCTGGAGGGCTATGGCCTGACCGAGTGCTCGCCCCTGGTGAGCGTCTGCCCCTATGATCTGGTGGATTACAACGGCTCCATCGGTCTGCCGGTCTGCTCCACCGAGATCCGTCTGGTGGATGACGAGGGTAACCAGGTCACCGAACGGGGTGCCCCCGGCGAGATGCAGGTGCGCGGTCCTCAGGTGATGACCGGCTACTGGCAGCGCCCGGAGGCGACCGCCGAGGTGATGCAGGATGGCTGGCTCTGCACCGGCGACATCGCGGTATGCGACGAGCAGGGTTTCTTCAAGATCGTCGATCGCAAGAAGGACATGATCCTGGTCTCCGGCTTCAACGTCTACCCGAACGAGATAGAAGACGTGGTGGCCCTGCATCCCAAGGTGCTGGAGGTGGCCGCCGTCGGCGTACCCAATCCGGTGTCCGGCGAACAGGTGAAGATCTTCGTGGTCAAGAAAGATGCAAAGCTGGCGGAAGAGGAGATAATTGCCCACTGCCGCAAACATCTGACTGCCTATAAGGTGCCGAAACTGGTAGAATTTCGCGACGAACTTCCCAAGACCAACGTGGGCAAGATCCTGCGCCGCGTACTGCGCGACGAGGAGATTGCCAAGCAGTAACCGGCATGCACTGCTTTGCAGTCCAGCGCTGTCGTTATGCAAAACCGTGGGACATCCACGGTTTTTTCTTTCTGGATCCGACCAACGTGCAGGCAACGATGCAATATCAACTCATTTCACAGCAAGCCGAACTGGATCAGTATCTCGCTTCTCTGGCCGACGTTCCCCTGGCCATCGATACCGAATTCGTTCGCACCCGTACCTACTATCCCCAGCTCGGTCTGTTCCAGATCTACGATGGCAAGCAGCTTGCCCTGCTCGATCCCCTGACCCTGGATCTCTCCGGTTTGTGGCAGCGCCTCGGTCGGGCCGGACAGATTGCCATCCTGCACGCCTCCGGTGAGGATCTGGAGCTCATCCAACATCAGGCGGGTCACCTGCCCAACCAGATGCACGATACCCAGCTGGCGACAGCCTTCCTGGGCCATGGCGTGTCGGTGGGGTTTGGCGCCCTGGTCAACGAATTCCTCGGGGTTGAGCTTGAGAAGGATCAGGCCCGTACCGACTGGCTGGCGCGCCCCCTTACCCCTCGTCAGCTGGAATATGCCGCGGCGGATGTCTTCTACCTCATGCCCCTCTACGAGAAGGTGATGGCCAGACTGCGCGAGAGCGGCAAGTTCCCCTGGTTCGAACAGGAGTGCCAGAACCACTCCGCCCGCAAGACCCAGGGCAGCGATCCCCGTCAGGCCTACCTAGAGATAGTCAACGCCTGGCAACTGGGTCGCCGTGAGCTGGCCATCCTGCGCGAGCTGGCCGCCTGGCGCCAGCAGGAAGCGGTACGCCGGGATCTCGCCCTCAACTTCGTGGTCAAAGAGCTGCACCTGTTCAAGGTGGCGGAGCGTCGTCCCGCTTCCCTTCGGGATCTCAACGAGCTGGGCCTCTCGCCCATCGAGATCAAGATCCACGGCAAGCGGATGCTGGACATCGTCGCCGCCGCCCAGCAGAGCGACCCTGCGAGCTGGCCCGATCCCATCCGCCGTCTGGTGGACTTCCCCCAGTACAAGGCCGAGCTCAAGCGCATCAAGGCCATGGTGGAGGAGAAGGCCAAGGCCAGCAACATTCCGCCGGAGCTGGTGGCGAGCAAGAAGATCATCCACCAGTACTTCACTTGGAGCTGGCGCATGAGTGCCGAGGAGCGGGCCAGGGCGGACAAGCCCATGCTGCTGCAAGGGTGGCGTCATGAGCTGGTAGGCCACCTGCTGGCCCAGTGACGAGTACGCAGTACGAGAAGGGGAGTCCATGACTCCCCTTTTTCATGCCTGTGCGGCCGCCCCCAGGGGTTGCCGGGATCGTCGCACCAGGGGGTTGGTCATGATGGGAAGCGAGAAGGGGTGGAGGAGGAAAATGGCGGGCACAAAGGGTGCCCCCATCAGAGTTCGTGAGCGTGGAATCCCTTGCGGTAGCGGGCCTCGCAGCGCGGGCAGCGTTGCAGGGTCGGATCCTGTTCCAGCTGTTCAGGGAGCAGCGGCTCCTCACAATCGGAGCAGAAGCCATAGAGCCCCAGATCCATCTGGCAGAGCGCCGCGTCGAGCCGCTTGAGGCGTGCCACGCTGTGTTCCACCCCGGGCAGATCGAGACGGCTGGTCAGATCAACCAGTTGATCCCGCTCGCAGCGCTCCACCTTCTGTGCCCAGTCATCTTGTCGACAGGCCTTGAGCTGACGGATCAGCTCCTCTCTTGTTTGCGCCCAGTCGGTCAGAAGGCGCTGATGCCATTCGGCCAACCGGGCTTGCGTCACTTCACACACAGCAGCCCCCAAAAACGAGTGATAAAACTCGGCCAGTATAGGGAAACCCGCGGTTTATCAAGATGACATGAATCAAGTTAACCGTGCTTTGACGGGTTTTTCCGGCAGGTGCTGCGGCTTGCCGGTGATGACGTAGAGCACTCCCGCCACCAGACAGACGACACCCACCAGGGTACTCATGGGGGGCATGATCCCGCGCAGCATAAAGGCGTAAAAGAGCCCCGCCAGAGTCTCGAACACGATGAGCGGCCCGACCAGCACGGTCGGCAGGCGCTGGCTCGCTTCGTTCCAGCACAGGGTGCCGAGCCAGGAGCAGAGGAGCCCCACTGCCCCCATCAGCAGCACGAAGCGCAGGGGCGTCGGCCCGAAGGGCAGGGGAAAGTCCGGTGCGCTCAGGGCAAGATGGCCGAGGCTGCCGAGATAGGCAATGAGCGCCACCGGCAGGGTCACCAGCCCCTGGGCGGTGGCCCAGACGGCCGGACTGCGGCCCGGGTGCTCGCGCAGCCAGCGGGCGTTGCGCAGGGGATACCAGGTCCAGCACAGCACGGCGCCCACCGCCAGGGCGAGCCCAAGCAGTTGTTCGGTGCGCGCCTCGGTGTGCCAGGTGAGCTCGGCGCTGTTGACCAGACAGAGGCCGGCCCCCATCAGCACCAGGGACGGGTAGAGCCGGGTGCGGGAGAGGCGACCGTCCCGTGCGCCATAGAGGCGGTTGGCGGCCAGGGCCGTCACCACCGGCAGGGTGCCGATAAACATGGCCGCCAGGGGCGAGCCGATGCGCAAGATGGCCCCCGACAGGCAGAAGTAGTAGAGGAGGTTCCCCACCAGAGTGAGGGCGAGGGCCTCTCGCCAGTCGCTGGCCGAGAGGGCCGCCAAGTGTTTGCGGGCCTGCCAGGCGAGCGGCAGTACGATGAGGCCGAAGGCGAGGTGGCGGCCGCTCGCGAGCAGGGCGGGGGGATAGCCGTCCACTAAGAGGGGGGCGACGAAGATGAGCCCCCACATCAGGCCGGCCAGCAGGGCAAACAGGACTCCGATCAACATGTTTCATATCCGGTAAAGAAGAAGGAGGCCAGCCTAGCAGGGGGGAAGGGGGGCGTATTGAACCAGATTGCGCTTTAGCGGCCAGCCTGCACCTGTTTCTGGTAGCGGACCGGGGTGGTGCCATAGCGGCGCAGGAAGGCACGGTTGAGGTGGGACTGATCGGCCAGACCACAGGCGGCGGCCACCTCGGCCGCGGGCAGGCCGGCAGCCAGCCACCCCTTGGCGCGCTGCAGACGGATGGCCATCAGCATCTGCTGGGGGGTGACGTGAAAGCGGGCCTTGAAGCTGCGCTGGAAGTGGTAGGGGCTGAGGTTCACCGAACCGGCCAGCTCGGCCAGGGTAATGGGGCGGGCGAAACAGGCCTGCATATAGTCGATGGCGCGGCCCAGAGGGTGGGCCGCTTCGCGCGGGGCCGCCAGGGCCCGGGCATGGGGGCGTAGGGTCTCGCACACCCTTAGCAGCAGGCCGTCGGCGGCGAGCTCGCTGTCACAGTGCCAGAGGGCATCCAGGGCCGCCTGCAGGACGGGGGCAGTGCGCGGATCGCTTCGCACGGCATCGGTGAAATACCAGTCGCGCTCGCCGCTGATGGCCTCGAGCCGATCGGCGGGCAGGTAGAGCATGCGATAGCGCCACCCTTGCTCGCAGGCTGACTCGCCCGTGTGCAGCTCATCGGGGTTCATCAGCACCAGGCTGCCGGGACCGGCCAGGAGCTGGCTGCCGCGATAGCGAAAGCGCTCGGCACCGCACTCGATGACACCGAGGCCAAACCCCTCGTGACTATGGGGATCGAAGATGTGGTGCTGGATGTGGGCGCGATAGAGCTCGGTCGCAGGCTGCCCCGGCAGGGCGCGAAAATCGGCCCTGTCGTGCTGATGGGTAAAGTTGACCGGTACTCCCTGCATCCTGACCTCCTGTCAATGAGCCTTCATCATAGGGCGCCGCGGGGCGGCGGCCAAGTCTAGGCCTGTGAGGCGCACTCGCGCTCGAGGGCGGAGCGGATCTCCTCTGCGGTCTTGATGGTGCGGATGCGGCGAAACAGCTCGTCGGCCTGGGGGTATTCCCGCACTATGTAGGAGAACCACTGCTTGATGCGGCTCGGGTAGTAGTCGGCCTTGTCGCTCGCCAGATCCTGCTCGGTATAGGTCACCATCAATTGCAGTACCTCGGCCCAGCTCATGTGTGCACACCCCGTCTTCATCACGTTGGCCAGGTTGGGGAGGGAAATTGCGCCCCGGCCAACCATGAGGGCATCGCAACCGGACACCCGGGCACAGATCAGGGCATCGGCATGGTTCCAGATCTCGCCGTTGGCGGTGACGGGGATGGGCAGGGCGCGGCGGATGGCGTCCACGTACTCCCAGTGTGCCGGCGCCTTGTAGCCTTCGCGCTTGGTGCGGGCATGCACCGCCAGCTCGTTGGCGCCCCCCTGATAGACGGCCTGGGCGTTGTCCAGATAGAGATCCTTGTCATCGTATCCCAGGCGGATCTTGGCGCTCACCGGCAGGTGGGCAGGCACGGCCTCCCGCACCGCCTTGACGATGCGATAGACGGTCTCGGGTTCCTTGAGCAGCACGGCGCCCCCCTTGCTCTTGTTGACCGTGGGGGCAGGGCAGCCGAAGTTGAGATCGACCCCGGGAGAGCCGAGCTCGATGGCGCGCACTGCGTTTTCGGCGAGCCATTCCGGATGCTGTCCCAGCAGTTGCACCCGTACCGGGGTCCCCGCACGGGTCTTGCCATCCTGTCTGAGCTCGGGGCAGAGGCGATGGAAGACCTTGGCGGGCAGCAGTTGATCGACCACCCGGATGAATTCACTGACGCAGAGGTCGTAATCATTGACGGAGGTGAGGACCTCCCGCATCAGGTGATCCAGCACCCCCTGCATGGGGGCCAAAATAACGCGCATAGCTGCTTCCGAAGACAAGGGGAGAAAAAAGAGCGCAGATTGTAGTGGCAATGGCCGGGATTGTCAGCCGTCTGCCCACTCGATGGCCCCCATCGACGGCCGCAGACTGGGCCAGGCTGTCAGCTTCCGGGCCAACTCTGTTAGGCTAAAGGCAGAGAAACACTAGAGGAGTACCCATGAAACGCTGGTGTCTGATGGCCCTGGGCTGGCTTGCCTTCGCCACCGGGATAGTCGGGATAGTCCTGCCCCTGCTGCCGACAACCCCCTTCATGTTGCTGGCGGCGGCGCTGTTTGCGCGCTCCTCCCCCCGCTTTCATGGCTGGTTGCTGGCGCATCCCTGGTTTGGCCCCCCCATCCTCGACTGGCAGCAGTATCGCGGCATTCGCCGCCACGCCAGATGCCGCGCCATCATCTTCATCCTGATCTCGTTCTCGGGATCGCTGCTGGTGGTGCCGTTGCCCTGGGTGAGGTGGCTGCTGGTGGTCATAATGGTGATCCTGCTCACCTGGTTGATGCGTCTGCCGGTGCTGGAGCCGGTTGCAATGAAGAAGTGAAATCCCTAAGCTATCGCGGCAATAATGCTATGGAGTTGGCTCGTCATTTTTGCGTGACGGGCCTTTTTATTGCCCCCAGGCGGAGACCCCGTGCGCCGCCATGGCAGGGCTCAAAAAATAAGCGGTCAAATAATGAATCCGGAAACCCTGAAGTTTATCGAAGCGAGCATCAAGACCATTCCCGACTATCCGAAGCCGGGCATTCTGTTTCGCGACATCACCAGCCTGATCGAGAATGCCGAGGCCTTCAAGGCCACCATCGATCTGCTGGCCGATCATTACCGTGATCAAGGCATCACCAAGATTGTCGGCACCGAGGCCCGTGGCTTCATCTTCGGCGCCCCGGTTGCCTACGCCATGGGGCTGGGGTTCGTGCCGGTGCGCAAGCCGGGCAAGCTGCCCCGCGCCGTCATCGAGGAGTCCTACGCCCTGGAGTACGGCACCGACACCCTGCAACTGCACACCGATGCCATCGTGCCCGGTGACAAGGTGCTGGTGGTGGACGATCTGCTGGCCACCGGCGGCACCGTCGATGCCACCGTCAAGCTCATCCGCCGCGCCGGCGGTGAGGTAGCGGATGCCGCCTTCATCATCTCCCTGCCGTCCCTGGGCGGTGATGCCCGCCTGACCGCCGCCGGCGTCAAGGTTGTCTCTCTGGTGGAACTCGCGGGGGCGTAAATCGCCCCTTCGCGCGGCAGGCCTCGTCACCCTGCTTTCTGCCGCAAACCGGTGCCTGAACGGGCACCGGTTTGAAATTCAAGCGATCCCTCCCAAGGCGGCGCATCCCCCATACAGCCAGCCCTCCATTTGTGTTAGCATCCAGCCTCAATGCCTCGTTTCCCAGCATCGAGATCTATGAGCTATCAGGTTTTGGCGCGCAAATGGCGCCCCCATACGTTTGAACAAGTGGTCGGCCAGCAACATGTGCTGACTGCCCTGACCAATGCCCTGGATCAGGGACGGCTTCACCATGCCTACCTGCTGAGCGGGACCCGCGGGGTGGGCAAGACCACCATCGCCCGCATTCTGGCCAAGAGTCTCAACTGCGAGCAGGGGATCAGCAGCCATCCGTGCGGTGTGTGCGATACCTGCCGCGAGATCGATCAGGGCAATTTCGTCGATCTGCTGGAAATCGATGCGGCGTCCCGCACCAAGGTGGAAGACACCCGCGAACTGCTCGACAACGTGCAGTACCGTCCGGCCCGTGGTCGTTTCAAGGTGTACCTCATCGATGAAGTGCACATGCTGTCGCGCCACAGCTTCAATGCGCTGCTCAAAACCCTGGAAGAGCCGCCCCCCTATGTGAAATTCCTGCTGGCCACCACGGATCCGCAGAAGCTCCCCATCACCATCCTCTCGCGCTGCCTGCAGTTTCATCTGAAGAGTCTGGATCAGACCCAGATCGCCAGGCAGCTCGAATGGGTGCTGGATCAGGAGGGACAACCCTTCGAGCCTCGCGCCCTGCTGGCCCTGGCCAAGGCGGCTGACGGCAGCATGCGCGATGCCCTGAGCCTCACCGATCAGGCGCTGGCCCACGGCAACGGCAGCGTGCGCCTGGAGAGCGTGCTCACCATGCTGGGGACCCTCGATCATCACCACCTGCACCAGTTGCTGGAGGCAGTGCTGCGCCAGGATGCACCCGCCACCATGGCCAAGATCACCGAGATAGCGACCCTGGGCCCCGACTTTGATCAGCTCCATGCCGAGCTGGAAGCCTTGCTCCACCGGGTGGCCATGGCGCAACTGCTGCCTGCGAGCGTGCAGGAGCAGGGGGCGGATGCCGATGCCTTGCTGCAGCTTGCCGGAGCCATGAGCCCGGAAGAGGTGCAGCTCTGCTATCAAATCGTGCTGGGGGGGCGCAAGGATCTGCCCTGGGCCCCTGACGGGCGCACCGCACTGGAAATGACCTGTCTGCGGATGCTGGCCTTCTCTCCCCGGCGCGAGGTGGTCCATCCCGCCAACCTGGCGGCCCAACCTCTCATGACAGGGCACTCCGGCGTGATGGCGGCTGCGAGGGAAAGCGCGCCGCTCCTGCCGGGAAAGCCCCAGGGGGCTGAGCCGGCCCCGGCTGCCAGTGCAGCACCACAGGCTCCCGCCGCGCCAGCATCGGTCCTTGAGGCCGAGCACGTCGCCCCCTCACCCAAGGCGGAGGAGGGCGCAGTGCTGGATCCGCTCTTTGCCGAGCAGGATGAGCTGCTGCGTGAGGCCGAACGGATGGGTTACGAGGCCGTGGTGCCTGCCAGTCCGCCTGCAGAGCCTGCCTCTGGGCCGTTGGCGGCGGATGACGCCGGGCAGACGCAGCAGGTTGATGTTCAAGGGGAAGACGTCGCCATCTCTTCGACCTCCAGCATGCAGAGCCTGCTTGGCAAGCGCAATTTGCTGCGAAGCCGCCTGCGTGGCGAGCAGAGTGCAAACGCCGCGCCTGCCCGGGTCACTCCCGTCAAACCGGTGGCCGCGACCAAACCGGCCCCGATGCCTGCCGTCGCGACTTCGCCCCAGGCCGAGGTGCAACCAGCGGCGCGGCCCGAGATGCCGGTGCAGGGATCTGCCATGCAAACGGGGTATGACGACCTGCCCCCTCTGGATGCCTATGAAGAGGGGGCCAGTGACTACGAAGAGTATCTGAATCAGGGGTTTGACGAGGGGTTTGCCAGTGCCCCGTTGCCCACGCGGGCAGTGACTTCCGCCCAGCCAGCTCCCGCCACCATGGCACCTCCTTCGCAGGAGGATCTGCCGCCCTGGGATCTGGGCGCTGACGCCGGCAGCGCGGATGCGGCGGCACCTGTGGTTGCCGCTATGGTGCCTGCCGCGCCTCCAGTGGCTGCCAGCGAGCCTCAGCCCGCCATTGCGTTGATGGAGACCATCGACTGGGATGCGCTGGAGAGCGACGCCCAGCCCGAGGAGGAGGGGGAGGTCGCCCGTCTGATCCCCTCGTCCTTGCTGGTCAATTGCGGGGACGCCTGGGCCGAGCTCATCGCCCGCACCGGGGTGGGTGGTCGGCTGCGTCAACTGGCCATCAACGCGGTGATGACCCGGGAAGGTAATCGGGTCTCCCTGCTGCTCAAACCCGAGCAGCGCCATCTGGTGAGCGACAAGGCCCGCGCCGATCTGGCCGAGATCATCGGTCCCGAGCTGGGCGGCCCGGTTCACATCGATGTGACCCTGGGCTCGGATCCCGCGCGGGAGACGCCGCTCGAGATAGAGCATCGTCTCTATCTCGGGGTGCGTGAACAGGTGAGCCGGGATCTGGCGGCGGATCCCAACGTACAATTCTTGCAGCAGCGTTTCGGCGCCGTGCTCCATCCCGAGAGCATCGAACCCCTGAGTCGCTGAGTTGCGGTGAAAAAACCGTGCCGGGGCTTACCCCCGGTTGAAAAGACCTTTGGCTGCCCCCACTTAGGGCAGATGAACCCACAGCCCGGCGCTGGATGCCGGATTTCAAGACGAGAGACGATCTATGTTTGGTAAAGGTGGAATGGGTAACCTGATGAAACAGGCCCAACAGATGCAAGAGCGCATGCAGAAGATGCAAGAGCAGCTGGCCCAGATGGAAGTGGTCGGCGAGGCGGGCGCAGGCATGGTCAAGGTGACCATGGCCGGCAGCCACAGCGTGCGTCGTATCGAGATCGATCCCAGCCTGATGGAAGATGACAAGGAGATGCTGGAAGATCTGGTCGCCGCCGCCGTCAATGACGCCGTGCGCCGCGTGGAAGAGCAGAACAAGGCCAAGATGGGCGAGCTGACCGGCGGCATGCAACTGCCCCCGGGCTTCAAAATGCCCTTCTGAGGATCCTGCCCGTATCCGTTTCCCCTCCTCTGTGAAGGGGAAAATGAAAAGGCCAGAGCCAAGCTCTGGCCTTTTGCATGTCGGCACACCCGGGAACGGCCATGCACAGATCATGGCGGGAGCTGCGTACTTGCCTGCCCCAGGGGGGAGAAGCCCTCGACCAGATGATCGATGAGGGCGCGGATGGCAGGCAGCAGACCGCGGCGTGAGGGGAAGACCGCGTGGATCACCTCCTGGCGCGGTGCCCAGTCGGGGAGCAGACGCACCAGCCGGCCATCGGCCAGGGGCTCATCCATCATCATGGTGGGCAGTTGCACGACCCCGAGCCCGTCGATCGCCCCCTGACGCAATGTCTGCATGTCGGTGGTGGCAAAGCGGGGGCTGTGGTGCTGTTTGACTCTGGCCCCATTGGGGCCCAGCAGGGTCCAGTGATGGCCTTCCAGGCTGGCGCCATGACCGAGGCTCGGCCATGACAGCAGATCTGCGGGGGCCCGGGGCATGCCGAGTGACGCGACAAGGGCCGGGCTTGCCACCAGACACTGGGTCGCATAACCCAGCACCCGCATGGCGAGATCGCTGTCCTCCAGGGGCAGTGGTCGCACCCTGAGCGCCATGTCCAACCCCTCCGCGACCAGATCCACCGCCCGGTTGACCCCGACGAGCTGCACCTTGACGCTGGGATGGGCCAGGGCGAAGGAGACCAGCATCCTCCCTACGTGGGCGTGCAGCAGATCGATGGGGCAGGCGATGCGCACCAGACCGCAAGGCTCGCTCTGGGTCGCGGCGATGAGATCCTGCGCCGCATCGGCTTCCACCAGCATGGCCCGGCAACGGGTGTAATAAGCCTGCCCGAGTTCGGTGACGGTGAAGCTGCGGGTGGAACGCTGGATAAGACGCACCCCGAGTCGCTCTTCCAGCATGGCGATGCGGCGGCTGAGCCTGGACTTGGGCATGCCGAGGGCCCTGCCGGCCTGGGCAAAGCCCCCGTGATCCACCACCTGGACATAGAAATAGAGGTCGTTGAGATCCTGTTGCATGGGGTTATCGTTCACAAAATAGGACGCTGATGGCAAATTTTACGTCTACCGGACGCAGCGTTCCAGACTCACAATGCGAGCCACGACACATCCCGTGACGATCACCCAGGAGAGCATCATGAAAAGAGTCATCGGTATTTACAGCGCCCCTCGACAACACTGGGTCGGCGACGGATTCCCGGTTCGCTCGCTGTTCTCGTATCAGACCCATGGCCGCGCCTTGAGCCCCTTCCTGCTGCTGGACAGGGCTGGCCCGGCACATTTCGAGCCCGCCGATCATGCCAGGG
The DNA here is from genome assembly GCF_027707425.1 of Aeromonas sp. QDB63. Taxonomy (NCBI): domain Bacteria; kingdom Pseudomonadati; phylum Pseudomonadota; class Gammaproteobacteria; order Aeromonadales; family Aeromonadaceae; genus Aeromonas; species Aeromonas sp. QDB63. The sequence continues at coordinate 23,025 of NZ_JAPCIS010000029.1, read as the reverse complement.
GAGTGGGGGAACACCCGCACCGTGGTTTTGAGACGGTCACCATCGTCTATGAAGGGGAGGTCGCCCATCGCGACTCGACCGGCCAGGGGGGGATCATCGGTCCGGGAGACGTGCAGTGGATGACGGCCGCCGCCGGCATCATGCACGACGAATTCCACTCCCAGGGGTTTACCCGTCGTGGTGGCACCCTCGACATGGTGCAGCTGTGGGTCAACCTGCCCGCCAAACACAAGATGTCGACGCCCGGTTATCAGGGCATCACCAGCGACACCATCCCGCAACTGAGCCTCAAGGAGGGCGATGTGCGGGTACGCATCATCGCCGGGAACGATGCCGGGTTGCAACAAGGCGAGGTAGAGGGGCCAGCCCGCACCTTCTCGCCCATGAACATCTGGGATCTGCGGCTCAAGGGCGGGGCCAGCGTGGTGCTGCCGGCGGTAGCGGGATGGAACAGCGCCTTGGTGGTGCTCAAGGGCTCTCTCATTATCAACGGTCAGGAGCGCGCGTGCGAAGCACAACTGGTGCTGCTCGATCCCAACGGGGAGGAGTTCATGCTGGAGGCGGAGGGCGAGGCCAGCTTGTTGCTGCTGAGTGGCGAGCCCATCGATGAACCCATCGTGGGTTATGGTCCCTTTGTCATGAACAGCGAGGCAGAGATCCATCAGGCGATAGATGATTTCAACAGCGGCCGGTTCGCCGTCATCGCCCCCTGAGACAATCCCGATAAAAACAAAGCGCCTGATGGCGCTTTGTTTTTTTGTGAGCCCTGGTCAACCGAGCCAGCCGAGGGCCAGTGCCAGCCTGCCGCACAAGGCGGCCAGCAGGATGCCAAGCAGGGTGCGCAGCAGCCAGATCACCACCAGCTGTCCCACGCTCACCGGGATCCGGGTGGCCAGGATGCAGGGGATGGAGGCAGAGAAGAAGAGCACCGAGCTGACCGAAACCACGGCCGCGACATAGCGCACCAGCAGGTCGGCATCCTTGAGCAGGATGGCGGGCAGGAACATCTCGGCCAGACCGGCAGAGAGGGCCTTGGCGGTGGCGAGCGGTTCGCCGAGATCCAGCAGCCAGGTCAGTGGCCAGAGCAGCCAGCCCAGCAGATCGAACAGGGGAGTGTGCTTTGCCAGCAGCAGGCCCAGCAGACCGACGGACAGTATGGTGGGCACCACGGCAGCGGCCATGTGAAGACCGTCCCTGAGGTTGTCCTTCAATTGCCGCAGCAGGGGATCAGCCTGGTGGGACTGGGTCAGGCCGCAGGTGAGGGCCGCCTGCCAGCGGCTCATGCCAGCCGGTAGCGGCTCGTCGGTCTCCCCATGGTGAGCCAGGCGGCTGATGGGAGGAACACGCGCCAGGATGGCGGTGATGACGAAAGTGATCACCAGGGTGGACCAGAAGTAGAAGTTCCAGTGTCCCATCAGGTTGAGGGTCTTGGCCACGATGATCATGAAGGCGGCCGAGACGGTGGAGAAGCCGGTGGCGATGATGACGGCTTCTCGCACCGTGTACTTGCCCGCGAGGAAGACCCGGTTGGTGATGAGCAGGCCCACCGAGTAACTGCCGACGAAAGAGGCGACGGCATCGATGGCGGAGTGACCCGGCGTGCGCCACAGGGGGCGCATCACGGGTTGCATCAGCACCCCGATGAATTCCAGCAGGCCGAAACCGAGCAGGAAGGTCAGGGCCATGGCGCCGATAGGCACGATGAGACCCACTGACATGGCCAGTTTGTCGAACAAGAAGGGGAGGCGATCCGGGGTCATCAACCAGGCAGGGCCCCAGTCTGTGACATACAAAATGGCCAGGGCCAGCCCGAGCAGCTTGAACAGGCTCAATACCCTGTCGATGGGACGGGCGCGCCAGCGGCCATCCAGCAAGGGGGTGATGGCGCCATAGGCGATGAGCAAGAGAATGAGGGTCAGGGCAAGGGGGCGCTGGGCAATCAGAAAGCCGGCCAGGTGATCCACCACTATGGTGCTGCGCCCGCCAAGCTCGAAGGGAACAAAAAAGATGGCGATGCCAAGCAGGCTGGCCAACAGCAGCTTGATGCCGGCCCCTGATCCTGCCGGTGCAGTGAGCGTGTGTTCAGGTTCCATTTTCTCTCCTTGTGATCCGCATGGTTCAATTCCATTGAGGGGATGATTTGTATATACAATATCGTCCGGCGCTCAAAATGGAAACACCAAAGTCACCAAAATGCAACATGTGAATCGGTGTGGATGCAGATGACCCCAATGTTGAAAAGCGTGATCTTGGGGGGAAGAGGGGCCGGGATGGCGAGTGGGTGGTGAGACATCAAGAGGTAAAACAGGGAGGTAAGCGACCAGCGCCAGGAAAAACATGAGCGGCTATTTACCCTTTTTGGCCATATTCATTCATGAGCCTATATTCATGACTATTTATGAATAAATCATAAACCCTTTGTTCATTTGACTACTTTTCGACTATCCCATTGCAGAGTAAGATGCCTCTTCAATAAAAATAAGAATTAGGAGTTCGGGTGTGAAGGCATTAGAGAAAGAAAGGATATCGCCCTATATCAGCCAGTTATACGAGTGCGGTATTAATGATTCTGACATTAAGCTGGTGGTGGACCAATTTCGCGCGGACGTCTCCTGCAGCTCGTCCCTGTTTTTATTGCGGGACGATGACAAGAGCGACGGAATAAAGCTCTTTTCCAGCGGGTTGAGCGAGGCCCAGCAACAGTTTTATGTACAGCACCATCGCCAGGATGTGTGGTTCAATCATTATCTGGACAAGGGCTGTCAGGGGATCGTCAGCGCCAACACCATCTCCAGCTCAGTGGGTCTGCTGGCAAGCTTCGGCGCCCAGTTTGCGGCCGGTGGCGTCTGCCGGGTGAAGGGAAGGGGTCTTAGCAGCCTGTGCAGCTATCGCGGTGCCTCCCAGGATGACTTCAGCAGCCGGGAGCTCATGTCGCTGTCGGAGATCTATTCCGGTCTTGCCGCCTGGAGCCACCATTATTGGAATCTGCTGGCCCTGGAAACCCAGAACTACCAGTTGCAGCAGCTGGTAAAAAATCATAATAAGCCCAGCGCCATCATAGATGACAAGGGACATATCCATTATTCCAATGTGGCATTCAACCGCATTGCCGATGAAAATGTGGAACTGCGCGCCATCAATGGCATTTTCTCTTTGCAAAATAAAGAGCAGCAGCGCCAGCTCAAGGAGATCCTCAACGGATTTGCCTATTTGCTGCCGGGGGCAAGCGCCTATATGTCTATTCCCCGCCAGGCCAACCTCAGGCCGCTGCTGATCCAGTGCACCCTGATGAGCGGCCTCAGCCGTTTCGAGCGTTATGTGGAGGTGGTGCTGCGCGACCCCGAGCACTCCTTCAACCCCGACATCGAAGCCTTGGCCAGCCTCTATCCGCTCACCATCGGCGAGAAGGAGCTGCTGGTGCTGATGACCAAGGGGTACAGTAGCAACGACATCGCCGAACTGCGCGGGGTCAAGGTGGAAACCGTGCGTTCCACCCTCAAGGGCGTCTTCAAGAAGACCGACTGCCACAGCCAGAACGAGCTCTTGCTCTTGCTGCAATCCATCTCCTGATCCATGCGGACTATGCTTGGAGTGAGCCGGACATAGTGCCCGGCTCTTGCCTCCCCTCGGGAGGCCTGTTGGGGGAAAGCGTCATGGAATCACTCAAGGCAAAGGACTACATGCAGACCAAGCCCATCACCTTCAGCGCGGAGATGATGGTGCAGGCGGCGGTGGAAAAATTTCTCAACAGCCATCAGCTGGGTGGCCCCGTGGTGGACAGCCGGGGGCATCTGATTGGTTGGGTATCCGAGCAGGATTGCATCGCCGTCATGCTCAAAGAGGCCTACCACTGTGAACAGGTGGCCCAGGTCAAGGATGTGATGCGCAAGGAGGTGCTGGCGGTGGGCCCTGACACCAGCATTCTGGATCTGGCCGAGATGATGATGGGGCAGAAACCCAAGATCTATCCGGTGGTGGAGGAGGGACGCCTGCTCGGGGTGATCAATCGCCACAACGTGATGCAGGCCATCCATGCCCAGCTCGACACCTGCTTCGTGCACCAGGCCAGAGTCTGACGCTCCCCGTGTCACGGCATTCATGAGCAGGCCCCGGCCTGCTCTTTTCATCCGTGGTTGTCATGAGGGCTCCGGTTCATGCCCTGGTGCGCCGCTTTAAGGCTTGCACCCTCCGGCCTCGCTCTTTAGGATCGCTCCCAGCTTGTCGATATGGCCCCCTTGCGGGGCACTCTTTTAAGGAATTCGTACCTTGTCTCTCTCTATCGAGGCGCTGCGCCGCCGTCTCTCTGCCTGCATGAACCTCGACGCCCGCCGTCTCTCCAGCCGTCTGCACGGCGTCAAGAAGTTGCCGGAAGCCAAGCAAGGCCAGGTGCTTGAGACCATAGCCGCCGAGCTGGATGCCGCCCAGGCTCGTTACCAATCCCGTCTTGCGGGCGTACCCAAGGTCACCTATCCGGACAACCTGCCGGTGAGCCAGAAGCAAGGGGAGATCGCCAAGGCCATTCAGGACCATCAGGTGGTGATCATCGCCGGGGAAACCGGCTCGGGCAAAACCACCCAGATCCCCAAGATCTGCCTGGCGCTGGGGCGCGGGGTCAAGGGCTTTATCGGCCACACCCAGCCGCGCCGCCTCGCGGCCCGTACCGTGGCGGCCCGTATTGCCGAGGAGATGGAGTCCGAGCTTGGCCACTACGTGGGTTACAAGGTGCGCTTTACCGATCAGGTGAGCGAGCAGACCCACATCAAGCTGATGACCGACGGTATACTGCTGGCGGAGATCCAGAACGACCGGATGCTGACCCAGTACGACACCATCATCATCGATGAGGCCCACGAGCGCAGCCTCAACATCGACTTCATTCTGGGTTATCTAAAACAGCTGCTGCCAAAGCGCCCGGACCTCAAGGTGATCATCACCTCGGCCACCATTGACCCCCAGCGTTTCTCCCGTCATTTCAACAAGGCGCCGGTGATCGAGGTCTCTGGCCGCACCTATCCGGTGGAGGTGCGTTACCGCCCGCTCACCAGCGATAAAAGTGAGGGACTGGAGGAGCGCGACGAGCTGCAGGGGATCTTCGATGCGGTGGAAGAGCTGGCTAGAGAAGGTTTAGGAGACATCCTTATCTTCATGAACGGCGAGCGGGAGATCCGCGACACCGCCGACGCCCTGCGCAAGCTCAACCTGCGCGACACCGAGGTGCTGCCGCTCTATGCCCGCCTCTCCAACGCCGAGCAGAACAAGGTGTTCCAGCCCCACGCCGGGCGGCGCATCGTGCTCGCCACCAACGTGGCGGAGACCTCGCTGACGGTACCGGGCATTCGTTACGTGATCGATCCGGGCACCGCCCGCATCAGCCGCTACTCCTGGCGCACCAAGGTGCAGCGCCTGCCCATCGAGCCGGTCTCCCAGGCGAGCGCGAACCAGCGTAAAGGGCGTTGCGGCCGGGTGGCGGACGGGATCTGCATCCGCCTCTACTCGGAGGAGGATTTCAACGGCCGTCCCGCCTTCACCGACCCCGAGATCCTGCGCACCAACCTGGCCTCCGTCATCCTGCAGATGCTGGCGCTCGGCCTTGGCAACATGGAGGCCTTCCCCTTCGTCGAGCCGCCGGAGTCGCGCCATATCAAGGACGGCCTGACCCTGCTCAAAGAGCTGGAGGCAGTGCGCGAGCTACCCGCCGCGGGCGATCGGGAGGCCAAACTGCAGCTGACCGAGACCGGTCGTCAGCTCTCGCGCATCCCCCTTGATCCGCGTCTGGCGAAGATGGTGATCAGCGCGGCGCAGACCGGCTGTCTGAGCGAGGTGATGGTGATCACCGCCGCCCTCAGCATTCAGGACCCCCGCGAGCGGCCCATGGAGAAGAAGCAGGCCGCCGACGAGCAGCACAGACGCTTCGAAGACAAGGATTCCGACTTCCTCGCCTTCGTCAATCTGTGGAACTACCTGAAAGAGCAGCAGGATCTGCTCGGCAGCAACCCGTTCCGCCGCCTGTGCCAGAAGGAGTTTCTCTCCTACCTGCGGGTGCGCGAGTGGCAGGACATTCACTTCCAGTTGCGTCAGACGGTCAAGGAGCTGGGTTTTAAAGCCAACCATGAACCGGCGGACTTCAAGACGGTGCACTGCGCGCTCTTGACCGGCCTCTTGAGCCATATCGGCAACAAGGATCTGGAAAAGCCCGAGTTCCTCGGGGCCCGCAACGGCCGCTTCCATCTCTTCCCGGCCTCGGGTCTGTTCAAGAAGCCGCCCAAGTGGGTGATGGCCGCAGAATTGGTGGAAACCTCGCGCCTCTACGCTCGCATCAACGCCAAGATCGAACCCGAGTGGGTGGAACCGCTGGCAGGCCATCTCATCAAGCTGCACCACAGCGACCCCCACTGGTCGAAGAAAAACGGCGCCGTGATGGCCAAGGAGAAGGTGACGCTTTATGGCCTGACTCTGGTCAATGAGCGCACCATCAACTTCAGCCGCATCGACCCGGCGCTGTGCCGCGAGCTGTTTATCCGCCGCGCCCTGGTGGAAGGGGATTTCGAGACCCGTCACCGTTTCTTCAGCGATAACCGCAAGCTCCTGGCCGAGGTGGAGGCGCTGGAGCACAAATCCCGTCGGCGCGACATCTTGGTGGATGACGAGGATCTGTTCCGCTTCTACGATGCCCGTTTGCCGGAGGAGGTGATATCAAGCCGCCACTTCGACAAGTGGTGGAAAGAGGCGCAAAAGCAGGACCCCGAGTTGCTCAACTTCGAAAAAGAGATGCTGATGAAGGGGGATGCCGCCCACATCAGCGATCTCGACTACCCCAACTTCTGGCAGCAGGGGCGCCTCAAGCTCAAGTTGACCTATCAGTTCGAGCCGGGGGAGGCGGCGGACGGCGTGACGCTGCATATTCCGCTGCCGCTCTTGAATCAGGTGGAGGTGAAGGGGTTCGAATGGCTGATCCCGGGGCTGCGTCACGAGCTGCTGGTGGCCCTCATCAAGTCCATGCCCAAGCCCATGCGCAAGAACTTCGTGCCGGCGCCGAACTACGCCGATGCGCTGCTCGCCAGCATCAGCCCCGAACAGGGGCCGCTCTTGGACGAGATGGAGCGCCAGCTGCGCCGCATGACCGGCGTCACCGTGCCCCGCGAAGCCTGGGACTGGGCTGCGGTGCCCGATCACCTGAAACTCACCTTCCGGGTGGTGGACGATAAACACAAGAAGGTGGCGGAAGGCAAGGACCTGGAGGCATTGAAAGAGTCCCTGCGTGGCAAGGTGCAGGAAACCCTGTCCCAGGTGGCGGACGACGACATCGAGCAGTCCGGCCTCACCCTCTGGAGCTTTGGCGAGTTGCCCCAGGAGTACAGCCAGAAGCGCGGCGGGTTCGAGGTGAAAGCCTATCCGGCACTGGTGGATCAGAAGGATTCAGTCGCCATCCAGCTGGTGGAGAGTCCGGTGGTGCAACAGCAGCTGATGTGGGCGGGCCAGCGCCGGCTGGTGCTGCTCAACGTGCCGTCCCCCATCAAGTATCTGCAGGAGAAGCTGCCCAACAAGGCCAAGCTGGGCCTCTATTTCAACCCCTTTGGCAAGGTGGCCGAGTTGATTGACGACTGCATCGCCTGCGGCTGCGACAAGCTCATCGAGCAGCACGGCGGCATGGCCTGGGACGAGGCCGGTTTCGAGGCGCTCAAGGAGTATGTCCGCGCCGAGCTCAACGACGCCGTGGTGGAGGTTGCCAAGCAGGTGGAAGCCGTGCTGACCCTCTCCCATGAGATCAAGAAGCGGCTCAAGGGCAAGATGCAGCTCGATACCGCCTTTGCCATGTCGGACATCCAGCTGCAGCTGGACAAGCTCATCCACAAAGGCTTCGTCACCGAGACCGGCTGGCAGCGGCTGCCTGACTTGCTGCGCTACCTGAGGGCCATCGAGCGGCGTCTGGAGAAGCTCGCCATCGATCCCAACCGGGATCGGGTCTACATGCTCAAGGTGCAGAGCGTGGAGTCGGAGTATAAGGCACTGCTGGCCAAGATCCCCAAATCCCAGCCGATGCCACCCGAGGTGGCCAATATCCGCTGGATGATAGAGGAGCTGAGAGTTTCCTTCTTCGCCCAGCAACTGGGGACGCCGTACCCCATCTCCGATAAACGGGTGCAGAGCGCCATTGCCCAGTGCTAAGCTGCTATCTATCTGTTTTATTGGATAGAATAAGAACAGAGAAGGCTTGAAGGGAAGGGAGGCCATCATATGCTGGGGATCTGGTTGGGGGTGGCGCTGGTCAATATCAGCGGTTACCAGCCCATTGCGGAGCAAACCTGGGTGCAGCTCAACCCGGAGTTCTATCCGGTGCACCGCTCCGTGCCGCCCATCTTCGCCGCCTGGCGGGGCAATCAGTTCCCGCCGCTGGAGCAGAAAAAGAAGAACGGCCGCTGGCAGATTCTCTTTCCCGCCCGTCTGGTGCCCCCCTTCGATCTGTTCGAGGGGGAGGCCCAGCTCTCCAAGGCCTACCTGGCCAGGCTCAAGCGCATCGACGAGATGGCCTATGGCATGGCCCCCCATCAATCGCAACCGACTGCGGCCGCACTGTATCAACCCTCCTTCGAGGCGCCGGGGGCCAGTGCCTTTATTGCCGAGTTCTCCTTGCCTGGTGCCATGACGGGCAGAGGCCGGATGGCGCAGGGGGAGCCCTTGCTGGCCAGGCTGGCGGTGCCGCTACTCCCCGGGGCGAACGGGAGCGTGCAGCTTGCCGCGGCCAGCCCGTCGTCAGAGGGCGCCATCCTGACCCTCTCCGCCACGGCGGCAGGGGGGGATGGGCGGGTCTGTCATCAGGTGGCGGCGGGGGAGACACTCTGGCGTATCGCGAGCCAGTTGCAGGCGCAGGCGGGTAGCGGATCCGACACCTACAGCTATCTGCTGGCGCTGGTGGCGGAGAACCGTCCCGCCATGGGCAAGGGGATCCGGGTGCAGACCGGCCAGCGACTCTACTGCCCGAAAGCGGAGACCCTGGCGCAGTTTGAGGCCCTGAGCCCGGCCCAGCGCCAGCAGCAGTTTGCCCGCCTGGAGCAGGGGCGCTGAGGGGCGCGTCGGGGCAGGGGAGAGCCTCGGCATCTGCCAGTGCGATGGCAAGCGGTTCGTCCCTTGTATCCACCCCGGGCCCGTGCTAGTATTCGCGCTCGTTTTGCGAGGTGCTGACCGGTCGCAGTCAACACCATACATTCATCTAAAAGAGATACTTACTATGTCTTTCGTATTCCAAGCTGAAGTCCGTTCTGACCTGGGGAAAGGTGCGAGCCGCCGCCTGCGTCATGCTGACCAAGTTCCTGCCATCGTTTACGGTGCAGGCAAAGAAGCCGTGTCCGTTACCCTGGACCACAAGAAGCTGATCCTGGCCCAAGAGAAGCCGGAGTTCTACTCCTCCGAGCTGACCCTGGTCATCAACGGCGAAGAAGTGAAGGTGAACGTGAAGGCTATCCAGCGTCACCCGGTTCGCTACAAGCTGGTTCACCTGGACTTCGTTCGCGTCTAATCGACAACGAATGTTCCTGTGAAGAGGCCACCCAATCGGGTGGCCTCTTTGTTTTTACAGCATTTTTGCCGGGAAAATAAAATACTCAAACAGCACTATTGGTCTTTACTTGTAGGCATGATTGACAGCAGGTCACGTGTTGTGATGCTCTGATGTCCACAAGGTGCTCGAACAAATCCATTTTTCGGGGTGATGTTGACCGTTTTGAAGGGAATCGTACGGACATATTTCCTGCTGTTTTCACCTATTCTGCTGTTGGTCCTGGCGGGGGGCTATCTGCTGGGCAATGCACTGATCGAGCGCGAGCTCTACCGCGTTCGCAGCGATTAGAGCACCTTCCTGGCGCTTGCCAGCGGCCGCCTTGACGGTGAGCTGGCGGTGCCGCTGCGTCATGTGCGCAGCATGTCGGAAGAGCCCATTCTGCTCGAGGCGGCGGCTCGCAATGACCGTGACACCCTGGCCGTCCAGTTCACCATCCTGATGAACCGTAATCCCGACTATGCCCAGGTGCGTTGGCTTGCCCCGGATGGCATGGAGTTGGTGCGCATCGATCGTCAGGGACAGCGTGTGTGGCGTGTGACGGACGACCAGTTGCAGAACAAGGGGGAACGTTACTATTTTCGCGACGCCATGGCGCTGCCCTGGGAGCGGGTCTACGTCTCGCCGCTCGATCTCAACGTTGAACACGGCGTGATCGAACGTCCCTTCAACCCCATGATCCGCATTGCCAAGCGTATGCGCCTTGGGGGACGAGATCTTGGTCTGCTGCTTATCAACGTGCAGGCCGCCCGTATGCTCAAGGAGTTTGCCGACAGCAGCGGCAAGGCGGCCGATCACACCATGCTGTTCAACCAGGACGGATATTGGCTGCACAGCCCGGACCCATCCCAGGAATGGGGCTTCATGCTCGAACATCCGGATCTCACCCTGAAGCACACGTCCCCCCAGGCCTGGCAGGCGTTCTGGGGCGCATCAAACGGCCAGATGGAGTCTGCCGACGGACTGTGGAGCTGGACCACTCTGTACCCGGCACAGAATCATGATCAGCTGATCTGGAAAGCCGCTTCCCTGGTGCCGCGCAGCGAGCTGCTGGCCATTCGCACTCATATCTGGGGGATCATCTCGGCCACTTGCGCGATGCTGCTGCTGTTGTTTGGTGCCGGGGTGGCCGCATTGGTGCGCAGCAGGCACAGGGAGCAGCTGGCCCAGCAGGAGGCAGCCAGGCTGGCACAGGTCAAAGGGGATTTCATCGCCAACATGAGCCACGAGATCCGCACCCCCATGAACGCCATCATGGGGCTGACTTACCTGCTCGAGCAGGGAGGGCTCGACGATGGCCAGCATGTCCTGGTGCGCAAAATCCACCAGGCCGGGCAGGCGCTGCTCGGGATCATCAACGACATTCTCGATTTTTCCAAGATTGAGTCGGGCCGGCTCGAGCTTGAGCGGGTGCCATTCAGTCTGGAAGAGGTGCTCGATCACGTGGCGGCCATCATGTCCACCTGCGTTGGCCAGAAGCACCTGGAACTGGTGGTGAGCAGCGCTCCCGAGCAGGTTTCCCATCTGATTGGGGATGCCCTGCGCCTCGAGCAGGTGCTGCTCAACCTGACCGGCAATGCCATCAAGTTTACCGAGCGCGGGGAGGTGGAGGTCAAGGTCGAGCTGGAAGCAGAGCAAGAGGGCATGGCCACCTTGCTGTTTCGGGTGCGCGACACCGGGATCGGCATTCCCCCCGAGCAGCAGGCCAATATTTTCAATGCTTTCTCCCAGGCAGACTCCTCCAACAGCCGCCGTTTCGGGGGGACCGGGCTCGGTCTGACCATCAGTCGCCGCCTGGTGAACCTGATGGGGGGGATATCGGTGTCACCAGCGAACTGGGCAAGGGGAGTGAGTTCTGGTTCCGCGTCCGGCTGGAGCAGGTGGAGCGGCCCGAGGCCCTGAACGAGCGTCTGCAGCACATCTCGCTGCTCATCGCCGACGACAATCAGGTGACCCGTGACGCCCTGTCGATGACGGTGGGTTCCCTCGGTTGGGAGTCTCGGGTGGTGGAGTCCGGTGAGCAGGCGCTGCACCATCTTCAAGGATCAGCGCGAAGCGGCGCTGGCCTCTGGCATGAACGACTTCATCGCCAAGCCGCTCGATGTGGAGCAGCTCATCGCGACCTTGCTGCGCTATCTGCCGGACTGCGTCCTGCCGCTCACCGTGAGCGACGAGCCACGCGCCCAGGAGCCGGTGGCCGGCATCGATATCGATACCGGACTTCGCAACTGGGGTGAAGCCTCGGTCTATCTCAAGTACCTGCGCCGTTTTCGCGATGACTACATGACGGTCGGCACCGTGTTGCCGGACTACATCGCCCAGCACGAGACCGATGCGGCCGCAAGCCTGACGCACAAGATAAAGGGGGTGGCGGGCAGTCTGTCGCTCACCGATGTGGCGCGCATCAGCGCCGAGCTGAACGAGGCCATCGAGCAGGGGGGGGACACCAGTCAGCTCATCGCCCCCTTCCTCGAAGCGCTGGAGCAGGCACAACATGCCATCGATACCTATGCCGGGCGCGAGCCGGGCGCGGTCAGCTCCCCGCTGGCCCAGGGGGAAGCGCGGGAGGTCTGCCTGCACGCCCTGCATCAGGCCCTGGTGAGCGAGGATCTGGATCTGATTGAGCCGGCGCTGAGTCAGGCCAGGAGTTACCTGCCTTGCGAGCTGGTGAGCGAGATAAGTGCGGCCCTGGAGCTGTTCGATATTCCGTTCGCCACCCGCAAGCTGGAGGATTATCTGGAGGATCGGGAGGAACCTGCGCCATGAATCGACCGCGAGTGCTGATCATCGACGACGAGCCGAGCAACCTTGGGCTGCTGCGGCAAATCCTCAAGGAGGAGTACAACCTCTTCTTTGCCAAGGGGGGAGAGGAGGGGCTGGCCGCCGTGGGGCGCCACGAGCCGGCCCTGATCCTGCTTGACGTGCGCATGCCCGACATGGATGGCTACGAGGTGTGCCGCCGGCTCAAGGCCGATCCGGCCCACGCGGGGATCCCGGTACTCTTTATCACCGCGAGCGACAACGCAGACAGCGAGAGCCAGGGGTTTGAGGCGGGCGGAGTGGATTACATCTACAAGCCGGTCTGCCCGAGCACGGTGCGTGCCCGGGTGCGCAATCACCTCTCCCTGGTGCGCCTCGATCAGCTTGAGTGCAGCTATCGCACCGCCATCGTCATGCTGAGCGAGGCGGGTCACTACAACGACACCGACACCGGGGTACATATCTGGCGCATGGCCGCTTACGCCCGGGCCCTGGCCGATGCGGCGGGCTGGAGCCCGGAGCAGTCGGATCTGCTGGAGCTGGCGGCCCCCATGCACGACATGGGCAAGATTGGTATCCCCGATCACATCCTCAAGAAGCCCGGTCCCCTCACCGAGGAGGAGTGGGTCATCATGCGCAGTCACCCGCGCATCGGTTACGAGATCCTGAGGCGATCCGATGCCCCCATCTTTCGCATGGCGGCGGAAATTGCCCTGCATCACCACGAGAAATGGGACGGCTCGGGTTATCCCGCCGGCGAGACCGGCGAGGGGATCCCCGAGGCGTCGCGGATCGTGGCCATTGCCGATGTGTTTGATGCCCTGAGCGTGCGTCGTCCCTACAAGGAGCCCTGGCCTCTGGACAGGGTGCTGGCCACCATGCGTGATGGTGCCGGCCAGCACTTCGATCCCCGGCTGCTCGCCCGTTTTCTCGAGATCATGCCGGAGATCTTGCGCCTCAAGGCTCAATGGGATGCCCGCGAGGCGCGGGGGGATTACCAGATGGGCGCTGTCAGATAGGGATTGCTGGCCTTCTCGCGACCGAAGGTGGAGCTGGGACCATGGCCCGGGATGAAGACGATGTCATCCCCGAGCGGCAGCAGGGTCTCGGTGATCGAGCGGATCAGGGTGGCGTGATCTCCGCGCGGGAAGTCGGTACGGCCTATGCTGCCGGCAAAGAGCACGTCCCCCACCCAGGCCAGGCGCTCGGCCTGGCTGAGCAGCACGACATGACCCGGGGTGTGGCCCGGGCAGAAATAGACCTCCAGCTCGCAATTTCCAAGCTGAACCTTGTCCCCCTGGGCGAGCCAGCCATCCGGGGTGAAGGCCGGGGTATGGGCAAAGCCGAACATCTGGCTCTGCTGGGGCAGGATGTCGAGCCAGAAGGCATCTTCCCGGTGGGGGCCGACAATGCTGACGCCGGTGCGAGTACGCAGCTCGGCGGCGGCCCCCACGTGATCCAGGTGGCCATGGGTCAGGATGATCTTCACCAGCCGCAGCTCGTGCCTGGCGATGGCGGCCAGCAGTTTGTCCGCCTCGCCACCGGGATCGATCAACGCCGCCTGGCGGGTCTCGTCACACCAGATGAGGGAACAATTCTGGGCGAACTGGGTGACCGGGATCACCTCGAACTTCAACATGTGGGACTCTCCTGAGGGGTCTGAAGGGGGGAGCGTTTGGCGAAGAAGGCGAGGCAGGCCTCCTTGTCACCACGAAACAGGATCCGCTCGCGCTTGTTGTCCAGCTGATAGCGGTACATGGGGTCATAGTAGCGAGTCAGCAGCAGTCTGATCCAGACCAGATGGGCGCGGGTGTCCCCGCTCTGGGCCTGTTCCCTGAGGGCGGCCTGCAACAGCCCATCGAGTTCGCGATAATCCTTGTCACCGAGTCGGCGCTTGAGCCTGGCCATGGCGTCGGTGAGGTAGCCGGCAAACAGCGGCCAGCCTGCATCTGGCCCATGGAACTCCAGATAGCGCAGCCAGAGATCCTGCACGTAATCGGTGCGGATCTGCTCGGCCCGAGCCTCCTGCGGCACCTCCACCACCACCAGAGGAGCCCGGCACATGGCCTCATAAAGGTTGAGTGGCAGGGCGCAGCGACCGATGAGGCGGCTCTCGTCTTCCAGTACAAACTGTGACTCCCCCCGGTTGCGACGCTGAAGCAGCTCGATGGCAAGCCGATTTTCGAAGTCGATGTTGCCGGGTTGCCCACCCGGCAGTTGGCCAAACGACGACCCCCTGTGACGGGCGTGCCCTTCCAGATCCACCGCTTGGGTGATGTGCGCCAGCATGTGGGTCTTGCCGGAGCCGGTCATGCCGGTCAGCACGGTCCAGTCGCACTCTGCACTGGCCTTCGCCTGGGTGTCGATGAGAAAGTGGCGCAGCGCCTTGTAGCCGCCCGCGACCCGGGGGCGGGTGACGCCGGCCTCGGCCAGCCACTGTTGTACGGTTTGCGAGCGCAGGCCGCCGCGAAAACAGTAGAGCAGGGCGTCGGGTTGCTGGCGCAACCTGGCCAGCCAGCCTTCCATGCGCGCGGCGCGCACCGCGCCACCTACCAGTTGATGGCCTAGGGTGATGGCTGCGGCCTGTCCCTCCTGCTTGTAACAGGTACCGACCCGGGCACGTTCCTCGTCAGTCATCAGCGGCAGGCTGACGGCGGTGGGAAAGGCCCCTTCCTTGAACTCGACGGGGGCGCGCAGATCGATGAGTGGAACCTCATCCAGAAAGATCCGGGCGTAATCCGTGGCCAGTGGCAGGGCACTCATTGGACAACCTCGATGAACTGGTTGCCGGTGCGGGCCTGCAACTGGCCGATGGGAGAGAGGGTCAGCCCTGCCTGTGCGGCAATGGCAAGGAGCTCGGCTTCACTTTCTTTACCGACGGCTACCAGCAGGCCGCCGCTGGTCTGCGGGTCGCACAGGATGTTGCGGGTGCGATCATCCATGGTGCCCAGCTTGTCACCATAGGAGTCGAAGTTGCGCAGGGTACCGCCCGGTACGCAGCCCTCACTCAGGTAATAATCCACCTCGTCCAGCAGCGGCAGCGTCTTGAAGTCCAGACGGGCACTGACGCCGGAACCTTCGCACATCTCCAGCAGGTGGCCTGCCAGTCCAAAACCGGTCACGTCGGTCATGGCGTGCACGCCGGGTAAGGCGGCGAAGCGCTGGCCAATCTTGTTGAGGGTGCACATGGCATCCGGGGCCAGTTGTTCATGCTCGGGCTTGAGCTTGCCCTTCTTCTGAGCTGTGGTGAGGATGCCGATGCCAAGCGGTTTGGTCAGATAGAGGGTGTCGCCCACCTGGGCGGTGTCATTCTGCTTGATGGCGTCGAGTGGCACGATACCTGTCACCGCAAGACCGAAGATGGGCTCGGGGGCGTCGATGCTGTGGCCACCGGCGAGCGAGATCCCCGCCTCGTGGCACACCTGGCGGCCGCCGTCGATCACCTGCTGGGCCACTTCCGGCGCCAGCGTGTTGATGGGCCAGCCGAGGATGGCGATGGCGACGATGGGCTTGCCGCCCATGGCATAGATGTCGCTGATGGCATTGGTGGCGGCGATGCGACCGAAGGTGAAGGGATCGTCGACGATGGGCATGAAGAAGTCGGTGGTGGAGACGATGCCCTGGCCGTTGCCGATATCGACCACGGCGGCGTCATCTTTGCTGCTGTTGCCGACCACCAGGGTGGGGTCGTCAAAGCCCGGGATCTGGCTCTTCAAGATGGTGTCGAGCACCTTGGGGGAGATTTTGCAACCGCAGCCAGCGCCGTGGCTGTATTGGGTCAGACGAATGGAAGACATGCTTTCCCCTTGTGTGGGCAGACTTGCGTGTGCCAATAACTGCTGTGGCACCGTCAAATGTGCGCGCAAAAATAGGGTGGCCCTGGCGGCCTGTGAACACAGTGATGTCAGGCTGCCTGGCAGGACGGGAGGAGGGCAAGGATGCGCCGGCGAAGCCCCGCCGAGGACCACAGGACGGGCCATTATGCCACAGATGGCCCTCTTGATTCGAACTGGAATTGACACAAAGCGAAGGGGATTGTCGGGTTCAAAAAGAGCCGTACTCTTCGCCTTGCTCAGGCTAGTCCCACTTTGAGCCGCCCCGACGGCGTGCCGGTCTTGCATCGGGGCAGCATGTGGCGACGGAAACTAGCCAGCTTGCTCCATCACTGGTTGGGGCGCCTTGCCTAGCCGGCGCAGTCGCCGTTGCAGCGGCCGCTCCAGCAGGGTGTAGCTCAGCGCCGAGAGCCCGATCAGCACGGCGAGCATCAACAGGGTGGCCAGCACCCCCAGCAAGGGGTTGGTCTGGGCGTACCACCACGCGGTGAGCCCCGGCGCCAGAGAGTGGACAAGCTCGCAGCCGGTGAGCAACACCAGGGCGTGGAGCAGGTAGATGGAGTAGGAGAGATCCCCCAGCCAGTTGGTGAAGCGGTTGTCCAGGAGGCGCAGCAGCGGGCTCTGGCGCTCCCCTTGGGCGGCGGCAATCCAGATCAGCAACACGTAGGCGCTGATCAGTAGCAGGGTCAACAACGGCGTCATGGTGAACTGCATCAGTGCGAAGGGGAGCAGAAAGGCGAGCAGCAGCGGCAGATCTTGCTGCATCATGGGCCACTGGCGGGCAGCCTTCACCTTGGGCAGCAGCCAGAGGCCGAGCACGAATTCACTCACCCCGCGCCCGATGGCCAGCGCGCCGCTGGTGACATCCAGGGTACCCCGGCTGTGCACGATATAGGCCAGCACCGTCAAGGCCAGCAAGGGGGCGAGGTTGCTCCAGCGGCTGCGGGTGACGGCGAGGGGAATGAGCAATGGAAACAGCAGATAACTTATCCACTCCACGCTGAGCGACCAGGCAGCGAAGTTCCAGGTCAATCCGTGATCCGTTACCACCTGCAGCAGCAGGAAGGCGCTTGGCAGTGCCTCGGCGGGGGTGAAGGGGGAACCAAAAGGAGGCATCCCCTCCCACTCCCACATCTTGAACAGGGGGCCGGCGTAGAAGCCAATCCCGTGGTGGGCCTTGTAGAGCTCCCAGCCAACCAGCAGCAGCAGGGTCACCAGGTAGAGGGGATACACCCGGGTCAGCCGCAGCCAGAGGAAGCGGCCATAACCAATGGTGCGGGGCGTGCGGGCGAAGGCCTCCCCATAGACATGGGCCAGCACCAGCCCGCTCAAGATAAAGAAGAGATCGACCCAGAGGTAGCCGTTCTCGATGAGTCGGGTGTGGCCGGCGATCGACTCCATCCACTGGGGGAAGAGTAGCAAGCGGGCGTGGAACAGCACCACCATCAGGGCAGCGATGCCCCGCAGCGGCGTCAACAGCGGCAATGATTGATTCATGACGGGATCCTTGATGATGTTCAGCTTGGCCTGACATCAATTTTTGTTGTGGTGCCGCTCATCAACCCTGATGAGTCGGCTGCCCCGGCTTGGCGGCCACAGTCGGGATCACCCTACCTAAAAGAGATCCATACGGGTGTTATTGCCGTCATGAATGGGCGTTTATCATCCCAAAACCAGCATGGGATAGGGACGCATCGAAAATAGAGAGGGGATCTAGACTAGGGAAGTCATCCCTCTGAGCGTCAGGAACATCCCCATGAAACTCTATGCCCACCCTTTTCGTCCTACAGCCAGAAAGTGCTGATCGCTCTCTACGAGAATGCCACCCTGTTCGAATACCGGAACCTCGAAGAGCCGGCGGCCAGCGCCGAACTTGCCGCCCTTTGGCCACTCAAGCGCTTCCCGGTGTTGCTGGATGACGGTCGCTGCATTCTCGAGAGCAGCACCATCGTCGCCCATCTGCAGGCGTACCATCCGGGCCCCGTCAGCCTGATCCCGCCCGGCGATGCGGGTCTGGAGGTGCATATGCTGGATCGCATCTTCGACAACTATGTGATGACGCCGATGCAAAAAGTGGTGCTGGATGCGCTGCGCCCGGCCGCTGATCGCGACCGCTATGGCGTAGCGGAGGCCCGCGAGCTGCTCAATCAGATCTACCCCTGGCTTGATCAGCGACTGGAAGGACGCCACTGGATTGCCGGCGCAGACTTCACGCTGGCCGATTGCGCCGCCGCCCCCTCGCTCTTCTACGCCGACTGGGCCCACGATATCTCGGCTGGCTATGGCCGCCTGCGTGCCTATCGCGCCCGTCTGCTCAATCATCCCTCCATCGTGCGGGTGGTGGAGGAGGCGAGGCCATTTCGACACTACTTCCCGCTGGGCGCGCCGGCGCGTGATTGAGCGGGATGACTTGTGGTGGGCGAGTATTGTCGCCCCAGGCAATGTGCGAGGCGGACAGGGGCATGGCGTGATCCATTGCAGGGGAAAACAGCAATTTTCATTCAAATGAGTGGGTATGCGTTTATGGCTGATATTTCCCCGAGGATTTTTTAATATTGATGCGTAATATTTCATGATTTTGCATAAAGCAAATGCCGGGAATGTCTCTGTTGGTGGGTTGTGTAGTGAAAGAGAGATGAGAATCGGGTTAACGATGCGGCAACTCTTGATTGAGGATGGCTGTCGTCAGTCGAAGAGGAGGGATGGGGGCAGCAATCGCTGTTGGTGGCAAAGTCGGGGGGAGGTTATCTCTTTGGCGGCCGCATGAAAAAAGCCCGCTTTGATCGCGGGCTTTTTGATGGCTTGCCAGACCCAGCCCTGGCCGGGATCTGAAATGAAACCGGGGACAAGGGGGGCAGCGCTGGTCTGCTCGGCTTAGCGGGCGCGCACCACCAGCCCCTTGAGGTAGAAGCCTTCCGGATAGGCGGTGCCGATGGGGTGATCGGATGCCTGGGACAGGAGTTCCAGGATCTGGGCATCGCGGCCGGCATCGAGCGCTGCATCGGCCACTATCTTCTGGAACAGGCTCTGCTCCATCAGGCCGGAGCAGGAGTAGGTCAAGAGCACGCCACCCGGCGCCAGCAGCTGGAACGCCAGCATGTTGATGTCCTTGTAGCCGCGGCAGGCGCCCAGCAGCTGGGCCTTGCTCTCGGCAAACTTGGGTGGGTCCAGCACGATGACATCGAACTTCTCGCCCTTCTCGCGATATTCGCGCAAGAGCTTGAAGACGTCGTGACGCACGAACTGGGTGTTGCTGGTATCGAGACCGTTCAGTTCGGCGTTCTGGCGGGCGATGTCCAGCGCATTCTGGGAGAGATCGACGTTGACTACCTCCTTGGCACCGCCCTGGAGGGCATAGACCCCGAAACCGCCGGTGTAGCAGAAGCAGTTGAGCACCCGCTTGCCTTCAGTGTATTTCGCTGCGGCAAGGCGGTTGTCCCGCTGATCCAGATAAAAACCCGTCTTGTGACCGTTACGAATATCTACCAGGATCTTGACGCCGCCATTCTCCTCGATGACCACGGGGTCGGTCGGGGTCTCGCCATGGATGACGCCGGTGCGCTCCTTCAGCCCTTCCTTCTTGCGCACGGCCACGTCAGAGCGCTCATAGATGCTGCACTCGGGGTAGAGGGTACGCAGCGCTTGCGTGATCAGCTCGCGCTGGAACTCGGCGCCGGCAGAGAGAATCTGGCACACCAGGAAGTCGGCGTAGCGGTCGATGGTCAGGCCCGGCAGACCGTCGGATTCGGCGGCGCAGAGGCGATAGCCGGTGAGGCCCTGACGCTTGATGAGCCCGTCACGGGACTCCTGCGCATATTTGAGGCGACGGATGAAGAAGTCGAGATCGACGCTCTCATCCTTGTCGAAGGTCCAGACCCGGGCACGGATCTGGGAGCTGCCGGACCAGGCACCACGGGCGAGCCATTTGCCGTCATGGGTGAAGATCTCGACGGTATCGCCGTCAACGGGGTTGCCCTGCACCCGCTCAATGCCCTTGGAGAAGATCCAGGGGTGGCGACGCAGCAGGGATTTTTCGCGGCCTTTGACGAGATAGATGGAAGCGCTCATGGGTAGTTGCCGATGGTAGAAAAGAAGGGGGCATATAGTAGGGGCTGTGAGGGTAGGCACGCAAGCCGCGTCTACCGGGATCCGTGCATCCACACGCGGTCAGGGTTGGACGGGCTGTTTCGCGCGTCCCCAGCGCCTGGCCCAGACATGGCAGGCCATCTGGACGATGGCCTGCCGGAGTGGTCAGATCCGCAGGCCGGTGAGCGCCTGACCGAGTTCGCTGGCGGTTCCCTTGAGGCCGGTGGTGCCGGCGACCGCCGCGCTGGCGGACTCCTCCACCCGGCTTGCCTCGTGGCGCACCTTGTCGAGGTTGCGGGTGATCTCCTCGGCCACCGAACTCTGCTCTTCGCTGGAGGTGGCGATCTGGGTGCTCATCTCCAGCACCGCATCGCTGTGGTTGCTGAGCCGCTCGATGTCCATGCCCACTTCGGTGATGAGCTGCTGGCTGTCGGCCGCGCGCCCCACCGTCTTCTCCATGATGTCGTTCAGCGCCCCGGTCCCTGCTTGGAGCTCCTCGATCATCTGCTGGATCTCCACGGTCGCCTGCTGGGTGCGGCTGGCGAGGGTGCGCACCTCGTCGGCCACCACCGCAAAGCCGCGTCCCTGTTCACCGGCGCGGGCCGCCTCGATGGCGGCGTTGAGGGCCAGCAGGTTGGTTTGCTGGGAGATGGCGTTGATGACGTTGACCACTTCGTTGATGCGATTGGCGTTGTGAGTCAGCCGCTCGACCGCGCCCGAGGCATTGCCAATCTCGTCTGCCAGGGTGCGGATGGCGGTGATGGTGCGTGCCACCCGTTGTGCCCCGTGAGTCGCCTCGTCGCTGGACTGGCGGGTTTGCAGCAGGGTGTCGTTGGCGTTGCGGGCAACTTCCCGGATGGCGGCGGACATCTGCTCCATGGCGGCGGCAAGGGAGTCCATGTGCTGGCGCTGGGCGCGGGCAAGCTGCTCGCCGTCGCTGGCATGCTCGCGAAATTCGTCGGCGGCCAGGGTAAGGGCATCGGCGGACTCTTCCACCAGTTGCACTATCTTGTGCTGGCGGTCGGTGAAGGTGTCGATGCTGCCCGCCAGAATGGAGAACTCGTCCCGCACCGGGAAGAAGTTGAGCCGGAAGGTGAGATCGCCGTTCGCTACCGTCTGCAATGCCTTGTTGGTGGAGTAGAGCGCCCCCGAGACAAAGGTCATCAGATAGTGGGTGATGAGGGCCAGCAGGGCGGCCAGCACCGCGATGATGGTGAGCGTGGTGCCCTGACCATCCCAGAGGGCGTAGTGACTCATATCCAGGGTGCCGGAGACGACGCCCGCCTGACCTGCGCTGGCGCCATAGCGATAGATGTCTCCCTGCTGGCTAAGGCCGGTGGCGGCGCCAGGCGTGAGTACGAGATCCGCGGGCAGGGTAAGGGTCGGCTGCTGGCTCACCAGCTGGGCCGTGGTCTCGACCCGCCCTTTTAGCTGATCCACTCTGAGCTGCATCGCCTGATCATGGCCGTCGGCCAGCAGATACCAGGTGAGGAAGGCGATGAACACCAGGGGGCACCAGAAGGTGATAAGAAATTTCTCGCTGATCGTGAGGTGAATGAGATAACGGTCAACCCACCGAAACTTTACTTCTTTCATAATGGTATTGCGTCCTGCAAGGGGAAGAGAGTGTCGCGCTCATTATCGCCCCGGGGAAAAATTACTTAAGAGAAAGGTGTGATAAATGGGAGAGCAATCGTTTGTCGTGCGGGTGTGGGGTCAGGTTCAGGGGGTGGGATTTCGCTACTTCACCCGGGAGCGGGCGCTGCAACTGGGGCTGCGGGGGCATGCCTACAACCTGGAAGATGGCTCGGTGGAGATCCTGATTGCCGGTCCCGAACAGAAGGTACAGATGATGCTGGGCTGGCTTGAGCACGGGCCTCGAACCGCCACCGTCACCCGAATGGAGTGCACCCAGGCGTTGCCACCCACCGGAACCGGTTTTCATACCAACTAGCCGGGAGGGGTCATGGGGGAGAGCGGGATTGCGCAGGCCAACCGGCTCGTTGGGCAATATCGGGGGGCGACCCTGGCACTGCGCCAGAACAAGGGGATGGAAGAGGTGCATGCCTACCGGATAGCGGCCCGCCGCCTGCTGGCGCTGCTCGCCCTGTGGCGACCCCTCATTCATGAGCCCGAGCTGGAGCGGCGATTGACCCGTGCCGTCGGCACGCTCTCCGCCCTGCGCGATGCCCAGGTCTATGCGCAGCATCATGGTGGTTCGCTTCGGCAGAACCGCTTGCCACGGGTCCCCCTGTTGACCGGCCTGCTTGCCCGTTGGCTGGCCCGACTGGAAGAGGTGCCCGTCGGTGTCGATCTCTTGCCGCTGTTTCAGCTGCATCTGGCGCTGTCACTGTCGGATGCACTGGCGAAGACCACCTCCCTTCCTGTGGGCATCAGGGCGAAACTTCGGTGCTGGCACCGGCTGCGTCTGGTGCTGAAACAGGCGCGCTACGGGATGGAGCTGCTGACGGCACAGGGGGGAGGGGATCCGGCCTGGTTGTCCATGCTGGTGAGCTGGCAGGAGCGGCTTGGGCAATTGCAGGACAGGCGCCAATGGCTCAGACGCCTTGGGGGCGAAACGGGGCGGGGCCAGCAACGGCGAGCCCTGAAAACAGAGATCCGCTGCCAACTACTGCAACTGGATTGCCATCAGGCGGAGCTGGTCGGCCTTCGCATGGCATTGCTGCAGAGCGGGCAGTAAGCACCCCACAAGGTAAAAAAAGGCGCTGTCCCAATTACATGTTGAAAGGCTAACCTTGAAGTAGGTCATCACCCTGAGGGCCTCCATCATGG
>NZ_JAPCIS010000028.1:0-59348 GCF_027707425.1 Aeromonas sp. QDB63 | reverse complement strand
TTAGCGACTAATCAGATCGCACAAACTGGACTGAGTTCCCTTCCTCCGGTGATCTACTATTCGGAACAGCTATTTAGGAGAGGAGGTTAACTTTCATGGTTGTGCTCATGCCTTCACCACCGGGATCCCTTTGATACTGGTGGTATAGCGGGGGCTGAGTTGTTCGCGTTTCATCATCCATTCGCTGGTATCTCGGCCTCGGGATGCAAAGTAGACCTTTCCCAACCGCCCCTGGTTAATCCTATCGATCACCTGCATGAGTGCATCGCTACGGGGATCCTGCTGTTCGCTGCCGAATAGACCCCCTTGCTGCATGCCTTTCGGGGAGAAGTCCGCCAGCATGACGCCGCCCTTCATATAGCGAACATCATCCAACCAGATCCTGCTCAGCAGCGGCTCGATCTGGGCTAGCAACTCACGGGTGTCGGCTGTGGGTATCGGCAACAGCATGGAGATCTGGTTGGCATAATGTGTTTCCCGCTCCGCAAACGGGCTCGAACGAATGAATACTGTGACATGGCGGCAGCACATGCCCTCTGTCCTGAGTTTCTCAGCTGCCCGCTCCATGTAGCCAGCGAGAGCCTCCCGCATGGGGCCGAAGGCGGTGATGCGCTCCCCAAAGGATCGGCTGCAAATTATCTGTTGCTTGGCCTGTGCCAGTTGCTCCAGCTCGGCGCAGGGGATCCCGCACAGCTCCTGCACCGTGCGCTCGACAACGACCCCGTAACGGTGCCGAAGACTCTTAGCATCAGCCGCTACCAGATCAGCCACGGTGTTGATGCCCTGAGCTGACAGCTTGGTGGTGAGTTTGCGACCAATTCCCCAGACCTCGTCTACCGGGGTGATCGCCATCAGTTTGGCGCGGCGTGTTTCATCGCGCAGATCGACCACCCCTCCGGTGGCGGGCCATTTTTTTGCGGCATAGTTGGCGAGTTTGGCTAGGGTTTTAGTGGGGCCGATACCAACACCGACCGTCAGCCCTGTCCACTGCTGTACCCGCTCCCGGATCTGGCGTCCATATGCCACTAGGTCACCCGCCCAACTCTCACTCAGCTCAGCAAAAGCTTCGTCTGTTTACCGGGACGGGTGCGAACAGCTTTGCGAGAAGGTCACTCAGCAACTCGGTGCGTGGTTCTCTCTTTTGAGCTGGTAAGGCTCATGTGGTGAGGGTTCTGGTGAGGACAACCAAAAAGTGTAAGAATAAACAGGTATGAACACGCATTTTCATACCTTTTCTTACATATCTTTAAAAAGTGTCATTTTAAGGTGAGCAACCAGAAGTGTAAGAAAAGGTGTTATGCATTGAAATATATAGTAAAAAATTCATTGCCACTCACTCAGTCACTCACTCAGCAGCGATTTTTTACATGTATTACCCTTTTGATCCCCTGCGGCAGGCCCTGATTCATCAGGGCCTTTTTTTACCTGTTTCTGACGCATTCACCTCCCCCGACGACCATGTTGCTGCCACTTTCCCCCGCTTTACGTCCCCTTCGTCCAGGCTTGTGGCTATCATCGAGACGATTTCTCCCTTCGGGAACCTGCATGAACCACTTGAGCCGTCTGCTGTGCTTCGCCCTGCTGATGTTCGGCGGCCACCTTGCTGCGGAGCCGCTGCGGGTGGGAGTCAGCTTTGCCATTCCTCCCTATGTCATCAGCCACGAAGACAGGGGCATTGAACTCGATCTCATGCGAGAGGCCTTCGCAGGCAGCCCCCATGAGCTGCAGGTCGTCTATCTTCCCCTGGAGCGCACCTTCAGGATGCTGGAGGAAGGCAAGCTGGACGCCATCATCAACGTCAAACCCGGCATGCTGGAAAGCGCCTACCTCTCACAGCCGGTGATCACCTTCCACAACCGGGTCTTCACCCTGGCGCCGACGGCAGTCCACACCATGAAGGATTTGCAGACCCTGCGAGTCAGTGCCTTCCAGCGTGCACGACAGATCCTGGGAACGACCTTCTCCGACATCGTCGACCAGAATCCCCGTTATGAAGAGGTGGCGAGGCAGGAGGGACAGGTACAGCGGCTCCTGCTCGGGCGCACCGATGCCGTGATCCTGGAACAGCGGGTGTTCTACTACTATCTGGCGCAGTTGCTCGGGGATGACCAGGAGGGCGACCGCTATCCCAAGAACAGGGTCAGACAGCACGACCTCTTCCCCCCGACTCACTACCACTTCGCCTTTCGCGAGGCGGGCCACCGGCAATGGTTCGACAGACAGCTCGCCAAGATGAAGGCGGACGGGCGCTATGAGCGGATCTTTGCCGCCTATGGCACCACCTCTACTGCCGGAGACAAAAAAGCCAGCCCATGATGGACTGGCTTGATACCGGCTCCAGGGAGCCGCAGTGGATGGAGCGTTACTTCATCGCGCTGCCGTTTTTCAGCTCTGCTTTCTGACGTTTGGCTTCGCGTTTCTCTTTCAGTGACATCTGCGGTTTTTTCTTGGCATCTTTGCCGTGATGCTGTTCTTTGTTGCTCATCATCAGACTCCAAAAAGGTTACCTGGACAGTTGGAACGGGTGTTCCAGCATGTCAGCCGAATCGTGGATTTCAGTACGCCAACAGTGACGATCGGGGATCGCACTGGCCTCAGCATACCCCCAATCTTCCGCCGGGATCCAGCCTCCCGGCAGCGCCTGTCAGCCAGGCGTTCCCGTCGCGTGCTCCCCCGGGAAATGACGACCGGGCGACACTTTTGGCATCCGGGGACGGATGGTCAGCCTGTCTCCGATGGATGTGTGTTAGGGTGGGCATTCAACGATCGCAGGAGCGCGTCATGAAGAAGCTGGAAATGAAGGATCTGACCGAGGCCGAGAAAGCCGAGATTGCCCTGCTGGTGCAAAAGGCCCAGGCCAATGCCGATCACACCCTGACCAACGGGGAGCGCAACAAGATCCGCGAAGCAGGACGCCAGAAGATCGCCGCCGATCGCGCCCAGGCCGCCAAGGCGGCTTCCGCACTGGCGCGGGAGAAAGCCAAGGAGCGAGCCAGTGCCCAAGTACTGCCCGACACCTTCAGCTGGTCCGATTCCGTCAGCAACAAATACCGTGGCAGACGGTAACGGCAGCATGAACGCACGCAGATGACGCTGCTGCAAAAAAGGGGGCTGGCAGAGCGTCATGTCATCTCCCTGAAAAGGGCAGCAGGAGGCGCCTGGCAGCTGATGCACACCCGGATAAAACCCCGATCCAGTCATCACTGACTGAAACGAATACCAAGATAAAGATTGCCATGACAGGGTGTGCGTGTTCTAATCGTTTTCGATGGTTCGGTAGTTCAGACCTGATTATGTTAGGCAGTCATCTTAAAGCAGTGATTTGTGCAGGCAGTTATCCCCGATAATTCTTGCCAGATAATTCTCCTTCTTTAGTGCTCCCCATACGTATTTCTGACGAAAAATCATGGATTGCCGCTCCGGTGGCGTTTCACTAATCACTACTCAAGGAAATTATCATGTCCAAAATGACTGGTACCGTAAAATTCTTCAACGCCGAGAAAGGCTTCGGTTTCATCTCCCCGGCTGACGGCAGCAAAGACGTGTTCGTTCACTTCTCCGCCATCCAGTCCAACGGTTTCAAAACCCTGGAAGAAGGTCAGCGCGTTGAGTTCACCATCGAGCAAGGCCAGAAAGGCCCGGCTGCTGCGAACGTCGTTCCGCAGTAATTCAAGCCGGAGCACCTTCCCCTCTTTGGGCAAGGGCCTCAGCAAGAATTGAAAAAACCCGCTTCGGCGGGTTTTTTGTTGCCCGTTTCCGGGTGACCGGCGTGTTGCCCTGCTTCCCTTTCGCCACGGGGAGCAAAAAGGGCACCCTGGTGGTGCCCCATTTCCTGGTCAGGTTCCTTACAGGGGCAGGCTGATCCGCGCCTCCAGCCCCCCCTCCTGGCGATTGTGAAGGCTGAGCTCACCGCCGTGCTGGTGCACCAGGGTGCGGGCGATGGCGAGCCCCAGTCCCACGCTGCCAGACTCGGTGTTGCGGGCTTCATCCAGGCGCACGAAGGGCTTGAACACCTCCTCCAACTGGCTCTCCGCAATCCCCGGCCCCTGATCGCGAACCAGGATCAGCAACTCGCCGTCACCGCGCACCAGAGAGACCTCGGCCCCCCCTGCGTACTTGATGGCGTTGCCGATGAGGTTTTGCAGCACCCGGCGCAGGGTGTTGGCGCGGCAGGCGTAAACCTGTTTACCCTCGGCCAGGCAGGTGACGGGCTGGCCCATGTCGGCATAGTCGTCACACAGGCTCTCCAGCAGGCTGACCAGATCCAGCTCCCGGGTCGCCTCCTGCTGCCCCTCCTCCCGGGCAAAGCTCAGGGTCGCCGCCAGCATCTGCTCCATCTGCTGCAGGGTCTGCTGGAAGCGCTCCTTGTCTTCCCCGTCCGCCAGAAACTCGCTGCGCAGCCGCAGGCTGGTGATGGGGGTGCGCAGGTCGTGGGAGATGGCGGCCAGCATCCGGGTTCTGTCCTGCACGAAGCGATCGAGCCGGGTGTGCATCCGGTTGAAGGCCTGGATGGACTCGCGGATCTCGGTGGGCCCCTCCTCGCGCAGGGGCTCGATGTCCTCACCACGCCCCAGCCTGTCGGCGTTGGCGGCCAGTTGCTTGAGGGGACGGGTCGCCCGGCGGAACAGCCAGATCATCAGGCCGATCACCAGGCTCGCCACCAGCAGCAGGTTGAGGGTGGTCTGCCAGGACCAGCTCGCCGTCTCCTTGTCCACCAGGGAGCTGAACTGGAGCCAGCCGCCGTTGGGCAGTTCGATGGAGCCGTAGAGCCGCATGTCCTGTGGCGGCGGCATGCCGTTGCGATCCTTCATCATGCGGTTGTGGTGCTGCCAGGCCCGGCTGCGCTGGATGTCCTGCTTCAGCTCGGCGCTGATCTCCACCGCCAGGGAGGATGGATAGCCGAGCTTGGCCCGCACCAGCTTCTCGAAGCGGGGGCTGCGGTTGTCCGGCTGCAACGGCTCGTCGGCCAGACGCAGCAGCAGGGTCTCGCTGCGGCTCGCCTTGAGGATCTCGTGATAGAGGGAAGGAGGGGAGAGGGAGAGCAGGCGCACCACGGAGATGATGCGCTGCATGGCGTTGCGGCTGTTGACGTAACCGAGGGCCTCCTCCCTGTCCGAACGGTAGATCTGGATACTGAGCAGCTGGATCAGCACCAGCCCCGCCAGGGCCACCAGCACTATCTGGCCGGTCAACCCCTTGGGCAGCAGCCTGGCGAAGACGCGCTTGATCATGTCGGCCTCACTCCTGGGTCACGTCGGCGGCGAACAGGTAACCGCCACCCCAGATGGTCTTGATGAGCTCGGGATTCTTGGGATCCCTCTCCAGCTTGCGCCGCAGTCGGCTCACCAGGGTATCGATGGCGCGATCGAAGGCCACCGCCTCCCGGCCACGGGCCAGATCCAGCAACTGATCCCGGCTCAGCACCCGCTGGGGCCGCTCCAGAAACACCTTGAGCAGATCGAACTCGGCGGTGGAGAGGCTCATCCCCACCCCCTCCTCGTCCACCAGCTCCCGGCGATTGACGTCGAGCAGCCAGCGATCGAAGCGCAGATCCCGGGTCAGGGTCTCCGGCACGGGCAGGCTCTCCGCCTGGGTACGGCGCATCACCGCCTTGATGCGGGCCAGCAGCTCCCGCGGGTTGAACGGCTTGGAGAGGTAGTCGTCCGCCCCCATCTCCAGGCCGATGATGCGGTCCGTCTCCTCCCCCATGGCGGTCAGCATGATGATCGGCAGGCGGGATTTGACCCTGAGCTCGCGGCACAGGGTGAGGCCATCCTCCCCCGGCATCATCAGATCCAGCACCAGCAGGTCGAACTCCCGCTCATCCAGCAGCCGCTTCATCTCCTTGCCATCGCGGGCGCAACTGACGCGCATGCCATGCTGCTCCAGAAAGCGCTTGAGCAGATCGCGGATCTCGCTGTGGTCATCGACCACCAGAATATGAGGGCTGCTTTGGTTCATCATCATCTCTCCGTTATCGGGCTGGGGCGATTATACGAAAATCAACCGGGCGGGTTGTGTCAAAGTGTGCCAGCACGCCCCTGTGCCACACTCTGCTACAAAATAGGCCTCTACTGGCAAATTTCAGACACTTCCACGGTGTTTACTGGATACCAAGGCGAAAGAGCCTCTACCCGTACACATCCGACAGGAGTTACCCATGAAAAAGCTGACCAAGACCCTGCTGACCGCCACCCTGATCCTCGGCCTGCCGCTGGGCGCCTATGCCGCCAGCGAGGCGGTCTCCACCGCACAACCGACCCAGGCCACGGCGACCGGTTGCCCCATGGACGGTACCGGCATGATGGGCGGCAAACATCATGGCGGCCGCCACGACAAGATGGCCCGCATGAAGAACATGACCCCGGAACAGATCCAGGCCCATCTGCAACAGCGCTACGACAAGATTGAAGATCCGGCCAAGAAGGCGGAGTTCGTGAAGAACCTTGGTCTGCGTGCCGACGGCATGATCAAGCACGCCGAGGTGATGAAGCAGTTCGCAGAAGCAAACCAGTAAATCGAAGTAATGAAGCCGTTTGCCGAAGCAGACCAGTAAGTCGAGATGATCAAGCTGTTCGCAGAAGCAAACCAGTAAATCGAAGTAATGAAGCCGTTTGCCGAAGCAGACCAGTAAGTCGAGGTGATCAAGCTGCTCGCAGAAGCAAACCAGTAAGGCGACGTAATGAAGCGGTTTGCCGAAGCAGACCCGTGATCCGGCGGGGCCCTGCCCCGACACCGGCGAATACAACAGGGTGGCGCAAGCCACCCTTTTTTGTCTCCACCCCCCAGTTTTTTCACCTTTTCCTGCCTGGCCGCATCATGTTATGTGAGCGATAACAAACGTTTCACTTTCGAAATAAATCATAATGGTCCCTCACACAACAGACGCGGGCACGATCCCGGGCACAGTGGACAGGAGTCGTTATGGGATGGAATCTGGGCACAATCAAGGGGCGCTATACCGCCGTTTTTCTGGGCTTCATGGCGCTGGTGTGCGCCCTGACGGTGATCGGCATCCAGATCTGGATCACCCCCGCCCTGCAAAAAGCGGGGGAGGAGAACGTGGCGCTGCGAGTCGGCGAGATAGCGACCGACATCCGTGACCAGCTCAACGGGGTGCAGACCCAGTCGCGCAGCATTACCCAGCTGGTGGCACAACTGCCGAGCGAGCAGATAGATGCCCAGCTCCCGGCCCTCATCGACCAGTACGGCAACGGCATGGTCTTCGGTGGCGGCATCTGGCCCCTGCCGGACAAGCGGGAGGCGGGGCGCGCCAAGTTCAGCACCTTCTTCCACAGGGATGCGTCCAACGCCCTCATTCCCAATACCTACTGGAACTCGGCAGAGGCGCCCAACTATTTCGATCAGCCCTGGCACAAGGCTGGCCAGCACGCGCCCCGTGGCGTCTGTGCCTGGGCCGCCGCCTACAAGGATGGCGCGAGCCAGCAGCCGAGAACCAACTGCGCCATGGGGATCTACCAGGATGGCACCCTCTACGGGGTGTCGACCATAGACGTCACCCTGGGCTTCTTCAACGACCTGGTGGCCAAGAAAGAGCAGGAGATCGGCGGTCAGGTGATGATCATCGAGGCTGACGGCAAGATCCTGAGCCGCAACGCCCGTCTGACCGGGGATGTGGTGCTCGGCAACCTCTCCGCCCACGCCGACTATCCCTTCGCCCTCGCCATCAGCGGCCTGCTGGGCCAGGATGCGAGCAAGGGGCAGCTGCGCACCACCTTCCAGGATCAGGGTGAGGAACAGACCCTGCTGATGGAGGCCATCAAAGGGACCCCCTGGCTGCTGGCCGCCGCCCTGCCGACCCGCACCCTGACCCAGGACAGCCGGGATGTGCTCGCCACCCTGGCGAGCATCCAGCTCCCCCTGGCGGGGCTGCTGTTCGTGCTCATGGTGCTGGCCATCAGCCAGCTTGGCAGCCGCCTGCAGACCCTCAAGCTCAACATCGACGCCCTCAGCGCCGGCGACGCCGATCTGACCGCCCGCATCCAGGTGAAAGGGCATGACGAGCTGGACAACATCGCCCTGTCGGTCAACCGCTTCATCGCCTTCCTGCAACAGATGATGGTGCAGGTGACCGCCGCCACCGACCTCATCACCCGCGAGCTGGCCCAGCTCGATCAGCAGACCGGGCAGGCCAGGCGGATCCTGGGAGAACACGCCAGCGAAACCGATCAGGTCGTCACCGCCCTCAACGAACTCAGCTCCACCGCCGACAGCGTTGCCCGCCACGCCAACGACTCCGCCAGCTTCACCGAGGCCGCCAACGGTCAGGCGGCCAGCTCCCGCAAGGTGGTGGGGTCAGCCTCCGCCAGCGTGGTGGCCCTCATCGACGAGGTGGATCTCGCCGCCGCCAAGGTGCTGGAGATGCAGGAAGATGCCCAGCAGATCGGCAGCGTGCTCGGGGTGATCGGCGGCATCGCCGCCCAGACCAACCTGCTGGCGCTCAACGCCGCCATCGAGGCGGCCCGGGCCGGTGAACAGGGCCGGGGCTTCGCGGTAGTGGCCGACGAGGTGCGTGCCCTCGCGGCACGCACCCAGAACAGCACCGCCGAAGTGGGCAGCATGTTGTCACGGCTCACCCAGGGGGTCGCCGAGGCCGTGCTCGCCATGGAGCAGACCAAGCGCAGTTGCCAGGCGGCGGCCGACACCACGGGGCAGGTCACCGGCGGCCTCGACACCATGGCCGACGCCGTGGTGCAGATCCACGATCTCAGCAGCCAGATCGCCACCGCTGCCGAGGAGCAGAGCCGGGTGACCGAGGAGATCAACCGCAACATGGTGAGCATTCGCGACATGCTGAACCTCCTGGTGGAGAACGGCGGCAACACGGAGCAGAGCGCCGCCACCCTGCTGGGGTCCAACCGCCAGTTGCTGGCTCTGGTACACCGCTTCAAGGTGTGAGCCTGAACACCAGGCAGCAAAAAGGGGCCCGCGGGCCCCTTTTTCATTCACCTTGCCAGGACTCAGGCCTTGTTGGCCAGGTTCAGGGTCTTCACGGTCTCGCCTTCGAACTTGATGACCACGTTCTTCTGGGCCACTTCGGAGTCTTTCAGCAGGGACTTGGTAGTCTCGGCCAGCAGCGGGGAGGCCTTGTTCAGAGCGTCCAGGTCATAGGTCCACACTTCCAGACCGGCGTCGGTCTTGGTGCTGGCCGGGGCGCCCAGCTTGTCCTTGATGGCCTGCTTGTTGGAACCGCCTTCCTTGATGTCCAGAGCCTTCTTGATCGCTTCGTTGGAAGCGGTGTCCATGGCGTTGCCAGCCATCTCTTTGGCGGTGCTGGTAACGCTGCTGGTCACGGTGTCGGTCAGGGAATCCATCAGGCCGGCGTGGGCAACCAGAGGCAGGGCGGTCAGGGCAATCAGCAAGGACTTTTTCATGAAGATACATCTCGCAAGAATGAAAAGAGCGCGCATGAAACCAGCGGGATGAATTGGAGTCAAGAAAATCCCTTGGTCAAGCCGTATTCGGGGGGGAAAAGCCCCGTAGCGGCTCCGACCAGTGCCCTTGTCAGCCGCTGAGCTGGTCCTTGCCCGCCAGCTTGGCCCGGTAGAGCGCCCTGTCGACCCGTGCCATCAGGTGGGACACCTGCTCGTCGGGGTCGGACTCCACCAGCCCGAAACTCAAGGTCACGGGCTCGATCCCCTTGACCCTGGCATGGCTCAGGCGCTGCCTCAGCTTTTCGGCCACCACCCGGGCGTCGGGCAACCGGGTATTGGGAAGCACCAGCATGAACTCGTCACCCCCCCAGCGGGCCAGCAGATCGATCTCGCGGATGCAGCCCCGGGTCAGCTGCACGATATCGATCAGGGTCTGGTCCCCCACCCCGTGGCCATGGCGATCGTTGATCTGCTTGAAGTCGTCCACGTCCATGGCGATCACGGCAAAGGGCTCCTTGAAGCGCTTGGCGCGCTCATGCTCCAGCCGCACCGCCTGCTCCAGCCGATAGCGGCTGGCCGCGCCGGTCAGGGAGTCCGTCTCCGCCAGGCGGCGGTTCTCCTCCACCTGGAACTGCAATGCCTGGTTGAGCCGCTCCAGTTCGGCGGTACGCTGCGCCACCTGCTGCTCCAGGGTGCGGTTTTGCAGCTCCAGCCTGGCGTAGAGTTCCCGCTGGGCGTGGATGTTGCGGTGTGCCCCCACCATCCTGGCGACACTGCCGTCCGGGTTGCGTGCGACGATGCGGCCACAATCCGCCACCCAGAGGTAGTCACCGTTACGGCAACGGCAGCGGTATTCGGCCCGGTAGTCCGCCGCCCGCCCACTCAGGCAGGCATCGAAGCTCTCCATGACCTGCGCCAGATCGTCCGGGTGGATCAGGTTCTCCCAGGTAAAAACAGTGTTGTCGAGGGAGTGGGGCTCATACCCCAGCATCTGATACCAGCCGGGATAGCGATGGACATAGCCGGTGTTGGCATTCCAGTCCCAGAGACCGTCGCTCACGACCTCCAGCATGCCGCTCATCACGGCCTCGTCGAGGGCCGGTAGCCTTGTCATCTCATTGTCATGCAGCATGAAAACCTTCCTTGTTCTGCTACTCGGCGCCACGGATCCGCTTGTTGACCTGGCGGGAAAACCGGGCCTGCCGGTCGAGCCTTCAAGGGGGCGACTGGCCTCGACACCCCGTCATGACGGGTTATCGGCCAGGTTGCCCTCTTGTTGAACAACAGTAGCAGCCCGCACACTTTCGAGTCTTGCGCGCCGTCACGCTCCCTTCCGTTCTTCTGCCGGCCAGATTGCACCACGGCGGTGCACACCTTTGGCGCAGCCCTGCCCATATTGGGCAAGCCTCGCTGACCAGGGTTGCGATTAATAAGTAAGTGCATGAATAAAAAGAAAAATACTTTTCTGGCGCAATATTTGCCTTTATCTGGGTGAACCACAAGGATTGGGGATATTGCATGAAATTAATCACCGCCATCATCAAGCCGTTCAAACTCGACGACGTGCGCGAAGCCATCGCCAGCCTCGGCGTCGAGGGGCTGACGGTTTCCGAGGTCAAGGGGTTTGGCCGCCAGAAGGGGCACACCGAGCTGTACCGGGGTGCCGAATACCAGGTGGATTTCCTGCCCAAGGTAAAGCTGGAGATCGCCACCCTGGCCGACAACGTCGAGCAGATCATCGAAGCCATCAGCAAGGCCGCCCACACCGGCAAGATAGGTGACGGCAAGATCTTCGTTTATGACCTGCAGGCCGCCGTGCGCATCCGCACCGGCGAGACCGACGCAGACGCCCTTTGATACGACTGGAACTGAGGAATACGACATGGAAGAGTTGATCACATCCGTCAGCGAGCTGCGCTATGCACTCGACACCTTCTACCTGCTGATCTCCGGCGTGCTGGTCATGTGGATGGCCGCCGGGTTCGCCATGCTCGAAGCCGGCCTGGTCCGCGCCAAGAACACCACCGAGATCCTGACCAAGAACATCCTGCTCTATGCCATCGCCTGCATCATGTTCCTGCTGGTCGGCTACAACATCATGTACGTGGACAACAGCGCCGGCGGCTGGCTGCCGAGCTTTGGCAGCCTGATGGGCAGCCAGGCGGACGACGCGGGCCACTCCCTGCACTCCGACTTCTTCTTCCAGGTGGTGTTCGTCGCCACCGCCACCTCCATCATCTCAGGTGCGGTGGCAGAGCGGATGAAGCTCTGGTCCTTCCTGCTGTTCTGCGTGGTGATGACCGGCTTCATCTACCCCGTGGAAGGCTACTGGAGCTGGGGTGGCGGCTTCCTGAAAGAGGCGGGCTTCTCCGACTTCGCAGGCTCCGGCATCGTCCACATGGCGGGCGCTGCCGCTGCCCTGGCCGCCGTGCTGCTGCTCGGCCCCCGTCGCGGCAAATATGGCAAGCAAGGGGAGATCTACCCCATCCCCGGCTCCAACCTGCCGCTCGCGACCCTGGGCACCCTGATCCTCTGGATGGGCTGGTTCGGCTTCAACGGTGGCTCCCAACTGGCGCTCTCCAGCGCCGCTGATGCCACCGCCATCGGCACCGTGTTCGTCAACACCAACGCCGCCGCGGCCGCCGGTGTGGTCGGCGCCCTGCTGGTCAGCAAGCTCACCTGGGGCAAGGCGGATCTCACCATGATCCTCAACGGCGCCCTCGGCGGTCTGGTCGCCATCACCGCCGACCCGGCCTCCCCCAGCCCGCTGTTCGCCAGCCTGATCGGCGCCCTGGCCGGTGCCCTGGTGGTCTACGCCATCGTCGCCTTCGATCGCCTGAAGATCGATGATCCGGTCGGTGCCATCTCGGTACACGGCGTCTGCGGCCTGTTCGGCCTGATGGTGGTGCCCTTCTCCAACACGAGCGCCACCTTCGGTGCCCAGTTGCTGGGTGCTGCCACCATCTTCGGCTGGGTCTTTGTCGTCTCCCTCGTGGTCTGGAGCCTGCTCAAGGCCACCATGGGCCTGCGGGTCAGCGAAGAGGAAGAGATGATGGGTGTGGATGTCCACGAGTGCGGCATCGATGCCTACCCCGAGTTCGTCAGCGTCAAATCCAGCATCTGACACGGCCATCGGATGCGGGGCCCGGGGGACACCTCGGGCCCCGTTTTTTTGGCGGCTCGGCGCCCCTGAAGGCAGGAGGGCGGTTCGAGTGATGCCACTCTGCCACGCAACCGGTGAACCCTCTGCTTTGCCCCCTCCCCTTTGCAAGGGGAAGGTCGGGGTATGCCGTGCCGATTGACGGATGGGGCCATAACCCCCTCCCCGCCTCCCCCTTGGCAGGGGGAGGAGCAAGCAAGCGGCCATTCAAAACATCGATGTGGCAGCCACGTAGGTTCGATTAGCGAAGCGTAATCGGACAGCGGTAACAGCATTGCTCCCTTCTCCCGTTTATTAAAAAAGGAGGAGAAGGGCTGGGGATGAGGGGCAGGAAAAAGAGATTTCGCGGTAAACGTTGGGCTTCGCTACGCTCAGCTATGACAAAGCAATCGGTAGGTTTGTATTGATCCAAGCAAGACAGACCAAAAAAATTTTAAAAATAAAAAATATTGTTAGAGGTAAAGTGCAAAGCTCAATATATATAACCAATATTTTATTGTGTTTGCCCCCACCACACTTTATTATGACTTCGCTTACTTATTTAGGA
Source organism: Aeromonas sp. QDB63 (assembly GCF_027707425.1). Lineage (NCBI taxonomy): Bacteria > Pseudomonadati > Pseudomonadota > Gammaproteobacteria > Aeromonadales > Aeromonadaceae > Aeromonas > Aeromonas sp. QDB63. Next base: position 46,246 of record NZ_JAPCIS010000028.1, on the reverse strand, counting down.
AGTAAGGTGTATCACAAGCTGTCAAGTAGAACGCTCACCAGTACACTGGCTAGCAGACGACTTGCATGGCCGCAGATGGCTAGTAGACTCATGTCGAACACTCCTGCGATGATGGTATCATATATCATATCTGACATTCGTGGCCGGCATCATTTCGATGTTGTGAATGCGTATTAAACGTACCCTAAGCCCGGAGAGGAAAATGGATGCCACTGTCCAACCTCTCTGGGTTTTGCATTATAAGGCTTGCATATGGACAATGCTGAAAATAAATGGTTTCGTAGTAGAGGATATCTACATTTTGACGCACCAGTTAAGCTGGAAAACGCTAAAAAAATAGTTGAATTTCCAGACGTTGTTGCTAAACACGCATTCCTCCCGTTAATACAATATGATATTTACAGTTTTAAAGTATCTGTTGATGATAATGGCAAACTAACGAAAACAAAAAAATCTCGCAATATATCATATGCTTCACATATTGATTCACACATATATTCTTATTACTCAGAAAAGCTATCTGTTTTTTATGAAAACAAGTTATCAGACGCATCGCTCCACAACTCTATACTGGCTTTCAGAGCTTTAAGTAAAAGCAATATTGACTTTGCTAACGATGCTTTTGAAAAAATAAAGACTCATGGTAATTGTGTTGCTATTGCAATGGACATATCAGGTTTCTTTGAAAACTTAGATCACAAAATACTCAAAGACATGTGGAATAAGGTATTAGACACTAGTGTATTACCTGATGACCATTATAACATTTTCAAATCTCTTACCAAGTTTTCTCAGGTCAAGAGAGATGTTTTGTTCGAAACGTTAAATCTACCAAGAAACAATCCTCACAAAATAGGTCGCCGATTATGTGATATAAAAACCTTTCGAGATAAAGTTAGGGGTTCAAAAATAATCACATCAAATATCAAACAAAAAGGCATCCCTCAAGGTACATCTATAAGCGCACTACTTTCAAATATCTATATGTTGGATTTTGACTCTAAAGTTAAAGTATTTATCACTTCCCTTGGTGGACACTATTATAGATATTGTGATGATATGCTTTTCATTGTCAATCCTGAACATCAGGCTATAACGACCAAAACAATAATCGAGTTAATTTCAAAACTAAAAATTGAAATTAATCCAAAAAAACTGAGACTCGTAATTTTTATATGAATGGTGGCGTTCAGAAGTGCGATAAACCATTGCAATACCTAGGATTCACTTTCGATGGGGAAAGAAAACTAATAAGATCTGCAGCACTCGCTAAATTCTCTGGGAGAATGAAGTCAGGTGTAAGGCTAGCAAAGAAAAATCATGCCAAAGCAAATTTGCTGGAAGAAGAAATTGGCATTTTAAAAACGCCTTTATTCAAGAGGAAAATTTACGAACGTTATTCACATCTTGGCAAGAAGAATTTTATTACTTATGGTCATATGGCTGCAAAAACCATGAAATCAAAAGCCATCAAGAAACAGCTGAAACCTCTCTGGAATCGCTTAACAAAGGAAATTGAAGCGTCATTAAAAGTAGGGCATGAGTGAGGTGAATGAGTTCATGCCCGATTTTTATTAACCCAACCTCTCCGCCAATCCCGAATAACGCTCGGTCTTTTTCCGCACAGCCTGTGCCAGCAGGGCGCGATCGCCGTAGAGATCGAGGCGGGCCTTGGCGCGGGTGATGCCGGTGTAGACCAGCTCGCGGGTCAGGAGCGGGCTGGGGCTGTCGGGCAGCACCAGCACGGTGTGGGCAAACTCCGACCCCTGGGATTTGTGGATGGTCATGGCGTAGACCGTCTCGTGGGGGGGCAACCGGCTGGGTAACAGGGCCCGCAGGGTGCCGTCCGGCTGCTCGAACCAGACCTTTAACCGCCCGCTTTCGTCCGGCAGGCAGAGCCCCATGTCGCCGTTGTAGAGGCCCACCCCGTGGTCGTTGCGCACCACCATCACCGGGCGGCCAGCATACCAGTCGCCGTCGAGGGCGATCAGCCCTGCCTTGGCGAGGGCCAGTTCGAGGCGCTCGTTGAGCCCCGTCACCCCGAAGGGGCCGTCCCGCAGGGCGCAGAGGATCTGGAAGCCGTTGAACGCCTTGAACACCGCCGCCGGATCCTCGCCGGCCCGGGCCGCCTTGAGGTAGCTGCCGTAACCGGCGACCCCCTCGGCGATCAAGGCGTTGTAGGCCTCCCCTGCCCAGGGATGCAGGCGGATGTCGCCAAATCCTGCGCTCCAGACCGCCTCCACCGCCGCCCCGTCGCCGCTGTTGCAGGCCCGCGCCAACTGGCCGATGCCCGAATGCTGGTCAAAGCGCCAGCTCTTGGAGAGCAAACAGAGGCTGTCGCGCACGCTGGCCCCCGCTGGCGTGCCTTGCAGGCGATAGCCGGTCTGGCGGGAGAGCCAATCCGCCTGCGCCGGGCTGATGCCCTGTTCGATAAAGCTGCAGATATCCCCGAGCACGGCCCCCGCCTCCACCGAGGCGAGCTGATCCTTGTCGCCGAGCAGGATGAGGCGGGCATGGCTCGGCAGCGCATCCAGCAGGCGCGCCATCATGGGCAGGTCCACCATGGAGGCCTCATCCACCACCAGCAGGTCGAGGTGCAGCGGGTTGCCTCTGTGATGGCGGAACTGGCTGCGCCCGGGGATCACCCCGAGCAGCCGGTGCAGGGTGCCCGCCTCGGTGGGGATGGCCTGTACCCACTCGGGGGGCAAGTCCAGGGCCTGCAGGGCAGCGCCGATACTCTCGGTCAGACGCGCCGCCGCCTTGCCGGTGGGGGCCACCAGCCGGATAGCCGGGGCCTTGCCCCCTTGCAGGCCGGTCTCCACCAGGATGGCGAGGAGCTTGGCCACCGTGGTGGTCTTGCCGGTGCCGGGGCCGCCGGAGATGACCGCGAAGGGGCGCGCCGCCGCCGTGGCCGCCGCCAGCTTCTGACCGTTGCAGCAGAGCGCCTCGGGCACCAGGGTATCCAGCCGCTCCAGCTCGCTGGCCGCCTGGGCGCTCTTTAGCAGGGTCTCGACGGCGGGCCACTCCACCTCATGGGGGAAGACCAGATCCAGGTACTTCTCCACAAAGTGGCGGACGGAGAAATCCGGCGCGAGGCGGGCCTTGAGCAGGGCCCCGAACACCAGGCCGTAGTCGCGGGCAAAGAGGCGTGACAGGGCCGGGGCAATCTCCGGCCATTCGGCCCGTTCACTCAAGGCGCTAAGGTGGCGGGCCACCCCCAGCTCAAAGTCGTGGTAGCGGGTGAGGTAGAGGCGATCCCCCCAGAGCCGCAGGGGCCAGCGGGGGGGCTCTCCCTCCTCCTGTTCGCTCCCCACCAGGGGGCTGGCCGCAAAGAGGGCGGGCCAGCTTGCAGGATCCGCGAGATCCGCCAGCAGATCCCGGCTCTGATCCGGATCCAGCCCGAAGGGGCGCGAGGATCCCTGCCCGTCACCGCCCTGAGCGAGCATCGCCAGCGGCAGGCAGACATGGCCGCGCCCCAGCTCATGGCAGGCGAGCGCGGCCCCCAGCACCAGCTCGGGGCTGCCGCCCAGGTCGGCCACCAGCCTGGCAAATTGCAGGTCAAGCTGGCGGATGCGCCCCGCCAGCGCCAAGGCTTTCAGCCGCTCTATCATGGTTTCGCCCTTCATCTCGCCCCTCATGCCTCTGCCTTGTTCGATTTTTCTAAACGATGATCGTCAGACGTCACACCTTTACTAAACAACTCGTCCAGCCCCAGCACCAGTTCCCGGCTGGGCCGGGCATGGAAAATGCCCCCCTGGGGCATGCCGCGCAGGAAGAGATAGAAGACCCCGCCAAAATGCCGGTCGAAATCGTAGCCCGGCAGCCGCAAGGCGAGCAGCCGGTGCAGGGCCAGCGAATAGAGCTGGTATTGCAGATCGTAGCGATGCTCGCGCATGGCCCGCTCCAGGGCCGGGCGGCCGTAATCGGCGGGGTTCATGCCAAGGTGGTTCGATTTGTAGTCGAGCAGATACCAGCGCCCCTGCCACTCGAACACCAGGTCGATAAAGCCCTTGAGCATCCCCTGCACGGTGGCAAAACCGAGCGGCTTGCCGCCCTGCGACAGGGGGTCGTGCTGCTGGCAGAGTGCGGTCAGCGCCGGTGCCGTCACCCGCCCCATGGGCAGGAAGAACTCCAGCTCCACCTGTTTGCACTCGGGGGCCAGATCCCGCAGCCGCACCGGATCCCCAAGGCCGGTCTCAAGGGGAGTATCCAGCACCGCCTCCACCTGCTGTTGCAGCACGGGGGCCCAGCCTTCGTCGAACCCCTCCTGGGTCAGCAGGGCGGCGATGTGCTGTGCCAGCGACTCGCCCTTCGCGTGCTCGAAGTCGATGGTCTCGAACAGGCTGTGGAGCAGGGTGCCGGGACGCGCCCCTTTCGGGAAGGTGAAGATGGAAGGGGCGGGCGCCTCCTCTTCCTGCACGGTGACGGCGGCCTCGGTGGCCACCTCGTCGTCGAAGCCGGGGTTGGCCAGCACCCCCTTGCCGTGGCCGTTGCCCTGGGCCGCGAGCCCGGAGTAGGAGCTGATCCACCAGTCCCGCTCAAGCTGCCCCTGGAACGCACGCACGGTGGGCTCCCCCGGCTTCTCCGCTTCGGCGGGCAGCGGGGCCGGGCGGGTGAGCGAGGGCTCACCGACAGCCACCCCCGGCAGGGCCTGGGCCAGGTCGGTGAGGGCGGTCGCCAGTGTCCCGGCGTCCCCTTCCTCCCCCTTTTGCAGCAGGTAGCCGATGGCGGTGCGGTGCAGGTCGGTCTTCTCCGACTTGCCCGCCCCGGAACGCACCGGCGCCAGCCCGAGCCAGGTGGCATAGACCCCCCGGGTCAGGGCCACGTAGAGCAGGCGCAAGTCTTCGGCGAGGCGCTCCTTGTCGGCCTCGGCCAGGGACTCTTCGGCGCCGGTGAGATCGAGCACGGTACGATTGCCCGCCTCCCCCGTTTCGTGGAACAGGGGGGTGTCGGCGGCGCGGTGGCTGCAAATGAACGGCAGGAAGACCAGCGGGTACTCCAGCCCCTTGGATTTGTGGATGGTGACGATCTGCACCAGCTTGCGCTCGGACTCCAGGCGAAGTATCTGCTCCCCGTCCTGGCCGTTGGGCTGGCTCACCGCCTCCCCGAGCCAGCGCAGCAGGGCGTACTCCCCGTCCAGCTCGCCGCTCGCCTGTTGCAGCAGCTCGCCGAGATGGAGGAAATTGGTCAGCCGCCGCTCCCCGTAGGGGCTCGCCAGCAGGGAGGCGGCGAGGTTGCGCCCGTGCATCAGGGCCCGCAGCATGGCCAGCACCCCGTGGCGATGCCAGACCGCGCGGTATCCCATGAACTCCTGCACCGCGCTCTCCCAGGCTCGCTCGTCCGAGGCCAGCGCGTCCAGGGCCCTGGCATCGAGATCGAACAGGCCGGTGGCGAGCGCCGCCCTAAGGCTTCGCTCATCGCTCGGGTTCTGGCAGGCGTGCAGGATCAGCAGGATCTCCCGCGCCTCCACCTGGGCCAGCACGCTCTCGCGGTTCGACAGATAGACGGAGGCGATGGCAAGGCGCGCCAGCTCCTGCTGCACCAGCTTGCCCTCGGCGCCGGTGCGCACCAGCACGGCGATATCCCCGGCCCTGACCGGCTCGCTGCCGAGCATCGCCTTGCCCTCCCGGGCCAGCGTGAGCAGGCGATGGATCTCCGCCGCCGTGGCGCGGGCCATCCTGCTCTGGTACTCCCCCTTGTTGAAGGTGGGCTGACCGGTGAGCTGCCAGCAGTGCAGCACGGGGGCGGTCTGCCCCTCGATCAGCAGTGCCCGGCTCTTGCCCTGCGCCTCCACCGGCAGGAAAGGGATGTCCGCCTCGTAGATGAAGGGATCCTTCGCCCGCTCGAACAGGCCGTTGACCGCCGCCACCAGGGCGCGGCTTGAGCGCCAGTTGCGCCCCAAGGTGTAGTGGGCGCTCACATTTCGCCGCGCCTGGATGTAGGTAAAGATGTCGGCGCCACGAAAGCCGTAGATGGCCTGCTTGGGGTCGCCGATCATCAGGAGCGCCGTGTCCTGGTGACCGCCGTAAAGGCGATGGAAGATGCGGTACTGCTGGGGGTCGGTATCCTGGAATTCATCGATCATGGCGACCCGGTAGGTGGCGCGGATGCGCTCGCACAGCCGCTCCCCCAGGCCCGAGCCGAGCGCCCCGTCGAGATCCCGCAGCAGATCGTCGAAGGAGAGCTGATGGGCCTGGCGCTTGCTCTCCTGCATTCGGCTGCGCACCACCCTGGCCGCCCGCTGCAAGACGAGATCCCGGATGCCGGGTCGGCTCGCCAGTAGGGCGTCTATCTCACCAAAGAGCGGCAGGGTGGGCACCGTTCCCCCCTTCTTGAGGTTCTCCTCCAGCACCTGCTGGCCGAAGCGCTCCAGCTCCTTGGGGAGGACGTAGCCGCTGGTCTCGTCCTGCGCCCAGTCGCCAATCTTGGCAAGCCAGCCCTCATAGTTCTTGCCGGTGTAGCGGCTGATCTGCCCCTCGGTCTGGCGGCGGATCTCGTCCGTCTGCGCCAACCACCCGGCTTTCACCGCCCCGATGCGGGCCATGGCGACGCTGTGCCGCGCCGCCAGGGTCTCGTCCCCCGCCACCGGGCGGATCTCCAGCTCGTCGTTGTCGAGCCAGCTCCCCATCTCCCGCAGCAGGGCGGCGGGGCTCGGCCAGAGTCTTCGCACCGCCCGGGCCAGGGGCTGATCCACCGGATAGAACTCGGCGCGCCAGTAGTCACTCACCGCCTGCAGCCGGAGCCGGCTGTCGTCGGTCAAAAATTCGGTTTCAAAGAGGGCGCCCGACTCGAAGGCGTTCTGCCTGAGCATCCGCTGGCAGAAGCCGTGGATGGTGAAGACCGCCGCCTCGTCCATCTGCCGCTCGGCGGCCAGCAGGCGACGGGCCGCCAGGTCGTGATCCTCCACCTCCACCAGCAGTTGGGCCAGCAGGGTATCCGTGCTGTGACCGCGCATAAAGGCGAGACGCGCCTCGTGGATGCGGGCGCGGATCCGCCCCCTCAGTTCGGCGGTGGCCGCCTCGGTAAAGGTCACCACCAGGATCTCGGTCACCGACAGGGGCCGCTCGTGGGCACAGGGCTGACCGGCGTCTCCCCCCTCTTCGCCTGCTTGTTCGATAACCGGGCCGTGGCCCAGCAAGAGGCGCAGGTAGAGGCCCGCGATGGTATAGGTCTTGCCGGTCCCGGCGGAGGCCTCGATCAGCCGCTCGCCATAGAGGGGAAAACGCAGGGGATTGAGCGGGTTAGCCATTATTGCAACTCCTCCAGCACCTGATGGAGCGGGGTCAGGTGTTCACGGGCCAGCCCCTGCAACTGGGCCAGCACCTCGTCATCGAGTTCCGGGAAGCAGCGGGCGACATAGACGTCCTGCCCCTCTCCCGTCACCATGTAGCCGCCGTTGAAGCGGGCAAGCGCCGCCTTGTCGGCCTCCTCCGGCTTTGCCGGATCCTTCTCGATCCCCTTGAGCCACTCCCAGGCGGTGCTCGGGAAGAAGGGCAGCGGCCGCTTCATCCCCTGGGTCCAGAGGGCCACCAGGGCCGCCAACCTGGGCCGCGCCTCGTCCGCCGCAAGCCTTGGCAGCCGCAGACTCTGTTTGGCATCGAACAACAGGGTGTCGCCGGGGGCGCTGCTCAAGGAGAGGCAGAGGTGCTGGATCCAGGCCAGCAGCAGATCCTTGCCGTTGAAGCTGCCGGGTTTGACCACCAGCGCTCGTCCCTTCTGGGTGTCTATCCAGCCCTGAAGCTGCCCCTGGGCCAGAGCGATGTCGATCTCCACCGCCTGTTTGTCCCCCGTCCAGGGGCGCAGCCGCGCCGCCAGCTTGCCCATCTCGCCGTCGATCTCCTCCAGCAGCAGGCTGCCGAACCACCCTTGCGGCAACAGGCCGGAGAGTTGCAGCCGGTGGCGACGGGCCTCGCTCTCCCCTTCGGTCAGATGGGCATCCAGCAGCAGCGCCTTGAGCTGATAGTGCTGCAGGCCGTCCAGCTCGAAGGGCTCGCTGTCTTCGATGGTCGCCTCCTCCAGCTCGAACCATACCTTGAGGCGTCGGTTGAGGAAGTACCTGGCGGGCTGGCGATAGAAGCGCAGCAGCTCCGCCAGCTCCAGCCCCTGCTCCCTGCCCCACTCCGCAGGCAGGGGCAGATCGCCGCTCTGGAAGTTGGCGGCCCCCCGCTCCGGGCTCAGGGCCGGCAGCCAGTCGGCGGCATAGGTGAAGAGACCGGAGCCGGGCTCGGGGTAAAAGTAAGCCGGGCTGTAGGGGGTGAGGGGGTGCGCCACGATCAGGTGTTCGAGCAGCCGCCGGCCCGAGGTGTCGTCGTCGAGATCTTCATCCCCCGCCAGCACGAAGCCCTGGCGCACGTAGTCGATGAGCTCCGCCAGCAGCACGGAGGGCACCTTCTCGCTGTTGTCCTGGGCGCTGAACCCCTGATAGCTGATGTAGAGCCCCTGCTGGGCACTGAGGAGCGCCTCGAGGAAGAGGTAGCGGTCGTCATCCCGGCGGGATCGGTCCCCGCGCCGCGAGGCCACCGCCATCAGATCGAAGCCCATGGGGGGCAGGGTGCGCGGGTAGACGCCGTCGTTCATGCCGAGCAGGCAGACCTGGCGGAAGGGGATGGAGCGCATCGGCATCAGGGTGCAAAAGTTGACCTGACCGGCGAGGAAGCGCTGGCTGGAGCGGGACTCCCCCAGCACGCTGCCGAGGTAGTCCTGCAACAGGTCGGCACTGATGGCCTGCTCGAAGCGGGCCTCGCCGAGCTGGGCCTGCCAGTCGATGAGCTGGCTGCGAATGAGCTGGAGCTGGCGCTCTTCATCCTCGTCGGCGAGATAGAAGCGCTCCAGCAGCGCCAGCAGGCAGGCGTGCCACTCAGCCAGCGGCTGCGCCTGTTGCAGCCTGGGCAGAAACTCCGCCAGGGAGTCGACGAACCAGGCTAGCTTGCCGAGGATCAGCCCCTGCTGCCCTTCGATGTCCGCATAAGGCAGGATCCCCGCCACCGGCTCCCCGTCCCCCATGGCAAAGCCCAGCAGCATGCGCCGCAAGCCGAACAGCCAACTGTTGCCGGACAGACGCGGCAGCGCGAAGCGCTCGGGATAGTCGTCATCCAGCCCCCAGCGGATGCCGGTCTCCTGCACCCAGCGCCGCAGCACGTTGAACTCGTCGTCGTCCAGCTCGAAGCGGCGCAGCACGGCGGGCACCTCCAGGATGGCGAGCAGCTCCCCCGCCCCGAAGCGGGCGTTCGGCAGCCTGAGCAGGGCGAGGAAACTTTGCAGCAGCGGGCTCTCCTGGCTCGCCGCCCGATCGGAGATCGCAAAGGGGATCTGGCCGCGGGCCCCGCCCCGCCCCTTGCCGCCCTCCTTGCCAAAGACGGCCTGGATGTAGGGGCCGTAGCTGTTGACGTCCGGCATCATCACCACCACGTCTTTGGGGGTGAGGGTGGGATCCTGCTCGAACAGGGCCAGCAGCCGGTCGTGCAGCACCTCGAGCTCCCGCATGGGGCCGTGGCAGGCGTGGATCTGCAAAGTGCCGTCATCCAGGCTGACAGAGCTCTTGTGATGGCTGGCGTCGAGATTGAACTCGCCGGCCCCCCGTTCCGCCAGCTCCAGCACGTCTTTCTGGATGGCCCGCAGCAAGGTGACCTTGCCCTCATCGTCGCGATCCTCGATGTCGACGAAGGCCTCGATCTGCGGCACCTCCAGCTCCATCAGCTGGTGCAGGTAGTCGCGCCCCAGCTTGCCCATGGAGGCGAGCAAGGGGTTGGCGGGACCCTGCAGGGTCTCGAGATCCGTGCCGGGCTTGAGCTTGTTTTCGAGGCGCGCCAGGGTCTTGCGATCGAGCAAGTCCCCCCAGTAGTAGCGGCAGGGGTTGGTCACAAACAGGTGTACCTCCACCTCGGGGCGGCTGCCGAGGGCCAGCAGGGCCTCCACGTAGCGGGGCGGCAGGGCCGAGATGCCGAACACGAAGACCCGTTGCGGCAACCTGCCCGGCAGCTCCCGGGTGCGCTCCAGCTCGTGGATGAAGGCCTCGTAGAGGTTGGCGCGGTGGTAGCCGCTGGGGCTGAGGGCCAGGGTGCGGGCCACCAGCTCGCGCCAGAGCTCGGGCTGCCAATCCTGACCGCTCACTCCGGCCAGCTCCTGGCTCAATCCTTCCCCCTCTTCCCAGCGGGCGATCCAGTCCGGCCGGTAGACCAGATACTGGTCGAACAGATCCGCCACCTTCTGGCAGAGCTGCCAGAGCCGCACCTGCTCCGGCGCCGCCCCGTCACTGCCCCCCAGATAGGCCGCGAGGGGCGCAAAGGCGGGTCTGCCGAGCAGGGTGGGCAGAATGGTCATCAGGTGCCAACTCATGGCCCCCTTGTTGTAGGGGCTCTGGCGGGGCACGTCCGCCAGCACCCGGGTGAACATCTCCCAGATGAAACTCGCGGGCAGGGGAAAGTCGATGTTGGCGGCGATGCCGAACGCCTTGGCCAGCTCCAGCTTGAGCCACTGGGCCATGCCGGGACTCTGCACCAGGATCTGCTCCCGATCGAAGGGGTGGGAGAGCGGAGCCTGCCGGATGCGGCTCACCAGCAGCTCCTTGAGCAGATCCAGCTGATTGGAGTGGTAGAGGGTAAACATGGACGACTCCCGCCAATTTCATGAAGAGGGGGTGCGCGGGGGGACACTCTCTGGCATTCCCGTCACGGCACGCGAATCGGGATTGTCGGGGATCGGGGGATAAGATGCAAAAGGCACTTGTGGCCTCCGGGCTGCGCGCCGTCACGCAGATGACATCCCCGGGAAGCAGGCACAAAAAAGCCGGTGCAGGGCACCGGCCAAAAGGCGTTGGAAAACTTGAAACGTCAGGGTATTACCAGTGCTTGCCGAGGCGGGCATCCAGGCTGAAAGCCCCTGCACCGGCCGCCGCCAGGGCCAGGAAACCACCGGCCACGGAGACGTTCTTCATGAACATCAGCATCTGCATCTGCTCGGCAGGCTGATAGTGGAAGATGAAGGCGGCCATCAGGGTGAAACCGGCCAGCAGCACGGAGAGGCTGCGGGTAAACAGGCCCAGCATGATGGCAAGACCGCCACCCAGCTCCAGCAGGATCACCAGGGGCAGCATGAACCCGGGCACGCCCATGGCTTCCATGTAACCCTGGGTACCGGCGTAACCGCCGATCTTGCCCCAGCCAGCCATCACGAACATCAGCGCCAGCAGTACACGACCCACCAGCAGTGCCACATCTTTCATCTTGTCCATCGTCATATTCCTTTGCTTACCATCATGGTATTTACAGTGTAAAAGCTAATTGTTAACTCATTCATTTCGCCAAGATTTTTCTATCAAGGCAGGTCAAACAGCAGGGCTTCACTCCCCCTGGAGGCGGTGAGCACCCAGCTCGACTCGTCGCGGCTGAGCAGCCCGTCGCCGGGTCGGGCAGCCAGACCGTTGCCGGTCAGCTCCCCTGAAATCATGTGCAGGTAACCATGACGCCCTTGCAGTGCCCACTCCAGGGTCTCCCCTTCTGCGAGCTGCAGACGCCACACTCTGGCCTGCTGGCGGATCCTGAAGGATCCCGCCTCGCCGTCCGGTGACGCCACCAGCGTCATCCCGGGCTTGTTTTCAATCTTCTTCTGCTGATAACCCGGGGTCGTGCCGTGTTCATTCGGCTCGATCCAGATTTGCAGCAGGGAGAGCGGCTCGGTCTGCGAGGGGTTGTACTCGCTGTGCCGGATGCCGGACCCTGCGCTCATCAGCTGGAAATCCCCCGCCGGGATCTGCTCGGCGTGGCCGAGGCTGTCCTTGTGCTCTATGGTGCCTTGCAGCACGCAGGTGAGGATCTCCATGTTGGCGTGAGGGTGGGTCGCGAAACCGCCACCCGGCGCCACCCGATCCTGATTGATGACCCGCAGGGCAGAGTGTCCCATCCATTCCGGGTCATAGTAGTGACCGAAGGAGAAGCTGTGACGGGCATCCAGCCAGCCAAAGTTGGCCTTGCCCCGTGCTTCTGCGGCTCTCAATTTCATCATGGTGTGCTCCTCACTGACCAAGTTGGTTCATTAACGCTGGCGACCGTCACCCAGACCGAAGGGGATGCGGTAGCTGCTGCTTTCGTTGCCCAGGCTCACCGTCAGCTTGCCCTGGGTGCGGCTCGGGATGGCGACCTGCTGGGTGCCCATCAGGTTGGCGTGGACAGAAGCCAGCAGATCACCGGACTCGTCGCGCACCTCCAGCATGGGGTTGGCCTTGCCGTCCATCGCGGCGGTGGCGCTCCAGTTGACGAACAGCACGCCCGGGGCGGCATTGAAGTCAGCGGGAACGGAAGCCTGGGCGGCACCTGCGGTCATCAGGCCTGCAACGGCCAGCATCTTGATTACGTTTTTCATGTTCATTCACTCTCTTGGGTTTTATGTCATTGCCAAGGCCCCTTGGGCCCGAATCAATGCATCCATGCAAGAGATCATTCAAATACTATGTTGTTCTTTTGCTGACATCAGACATCGTGTTTGGGGATGTCTCAGCCCGGAACTACCTTTTATTTGGCTGCCAGGCGTTCCTGCCTAAGCGTTGATTGAATATTAAAGTGACTTCCCCTAAGTTGTTAGCGAGATAATCTGGTAAACACATTCAAAAAAATTGAAGGTTGGATATGGCCAAGGAATCGAACAAGGAGCGGGCGCTGACCCTGGAGGCGATCCGGGTGCTGGACGCCATCGACCGCCGTGGCAGCTTCGCGGCGGCGGCCGACGAGCTGGGCAAGGTGCCTTCGGCGCTGAGCTACACGGTACAAAAGCTGGAAGACGAGCTGGACGCCATGCTGTTCGACCGCAGCGGCCACAGGACCAAGTTCACCCCGGCGGGCCGCATGCTGCTGGAGCGGGGCCGGGTGCTGCTGGAGGCGGCCGAACACCTGGTGGGGGAGACCCGGGCCCTCTCCCGTGGCTGGGAGACCGACATCACCATCGCCGTCGATGCCTTGATGCCGGTACAGGCTCTCTACCCCCTGGTGGATCGGCTGGCCGAACAGACCGATACCCGGCTGAGGTTTCGCGCCGAGGTGCTGGCGGGCAGTTGGGAGTGCCTGGAAGATGGCCGCGCCGACCTGCTCATCTCCTCCCTCAATGCCGATATCGCCATGACCGGCATCAAGCACCAGGTGCTCAGGGAGGAGGTGATGCTCTACGTCGCCCACCCCGATCACCCCCTGCATCAGGAACCCGAGCCCCTGGCGGACGAGACCCTGCGCCGCTATCGCGCCATCGCGGTGGCCGACACGGCACTGCGCAAGCCGGTGCTCACCTACCGCCTGCTCGACAAGCAGCCGCGCCTGACCGTCAGCACCATGGGGGAGAAGCGGGACGCCCTGCTGGCGGGGCTCGGCATCGGCACCATGCCGCAACGCTGGATTGAAGAGGACATCAAGGCGGGCAGACTCAAAGTGATCAGTCCCGAATATCGCCACCAGATCCAGGTCGTGCTGGCCTGGCGGCGAGACACCATGGGTAAGGCCAAGAGCTGGCTGGTGCGGGAGATCCCCAAGCTGTTTGCCGGTCAGGGGGAATAAAGGACTGCCTTCCGGGGTCGGTGGCGCAGGAAGTACCAAAACTGCGCCCCATTCTTGACGACGGGCTCAGATTCGGAGAAAAGAAAAAAAGCGGACCTCTTGCGAGTTCCGCTCAATGCCAGGAAAGAATAAAACCTTGCGGTTAAAAAAACCCTTAAATTGGAAGCAAACAATCGTTTTCTCAACCAGGAAGGTATTGAATCCGATTCGTGTTGAATTATGTGCGATGTAATATGCATCACCAGCAAAATGTTGAAAGGTTGAAGGATATGCACCACCGAGTGTCACTTTCTGCCACCTTGCACCACAACTGGTCAGGCCATTTCCGCCATTATCACCGGGTTACCCTGCTCTGGTTTTTCTAGGTGTCAAAATTTGAGCCCGATACAGACAAACCACTCAATTTCTGACACGACTAAAAATGCAGATAAAGGAATAGTTGCATGACCTACAGCCAGACACTGGCCAATCACATCCTCGACACCCTGAAGAAAACCCTGACCGACAAGGGGATCCGCTATCAGACCCTGGCAGAAGCCATGGGGGTTTCCATCGCCACCGTGAAGCGCATGATGAACAAGCCCTCCCTGCCGTTCGACACCCTGCTGGAGATCTGCCATCTGGTGGGACTCTCCTTCGAAGAGCTGCTGGACCGGACCCAGGATGCCCAGAGCCGCCGGGCCGTCTTTACCCAGGAGCAGGATGAGGCGTTTCACAAGGAGCCGGGGCTTTATGCCTTCCTCGCCAACATCTTCTGGCGCGACAAGACCCTTATCGATCTCAAGCGGGAGTACGGCCTGACCGATGCCTCCTGCTACCTCTATCTGCGCAAGCTGGAGAAGCTCGGCATCCTGCAGCTTGGCATCGACAACAGCTACCACTTCCTCATCAGCGAGCGCATCAGCTTCGAGCAGCACAGCCGTTTCGCCCGCCAGCAGGCGCGCCAGGCCATGTCGGTGCTGGGGGACTATCTGGTGGAGAACATGCACAGGCCCAACAACTACATGGCGCTGTGCCAGCTCCATCTGGGGGAGAGCGAGGCCATGGCGCTGATCGATCGCATGAAGGAGTACTGGCATCAGGAGCTCAAGCTCAACCGCCCCGCCATCGGCCAGCGGGAGGGCAGCAAGACCTACACCATGTCGCTGCAACTGGCCGACTGCGGCTACCAGAGCTTCGACGATCTGATCCCCAACATCGACAACTGATCCCGGTGGATCCTGCGGGATCCGCCATGTCAGCGCCAGAACGCCGCTACTCTGCCAGTTGCACCTGCCGCGCGCCCATGGCGAGCGGTTGCAGTGCCCGGGTATCCAGGCAGATGCGGATGGCGTCCGGTCGCCAGTGCTCGATGTCGCAATCCACCAGCTTCCCCTCCTCGTCATGATTGACCCGCACCAAGCGCAGCACGGCGCTCCCCTGGGCCAGGTTGAGGGCGCGGGCTATCTCTCCCCGGGCCGCCGAGGGGGTGATCTCGAGGCTCGCCCAGCCCTGGCCTATGCCATAGCGCTGCCGGTAAAGCTCGGTGAGGGAGCTGGCCAGAGGAGCGCTGGCGATGCCGGGGAAGCGGCTCGCCAGCAGGTGATGGCTGACGTGGAGCACGGGGCGACCGTCGATCAGCCGCTGGCGGCGGATCTCGTAGAGCGGCGTAAAGGGTTCCAGACCCATCCAGCGGCACAACTCGCTGCTGGCAAGCTGGTTGCCATGGGCCAGCACCCGGGTCTCGGCGGTGCGCTGCTGCTCGCCAATCCACTGGTGAAAGTGGGTGTGGATGGCGGGATCGTAGGTGAGGCGAGGCGGCGCCACGAACCAGCCGCGCCGCTCGGCCCGGTAGATGAGGCCGTCCGCCTCGAGGCTGGAGAGCGCCTCCTTGATGGTGATGCGGGTGGTGGCGAATCGCTCGCTCAGGGCCCGTTCGGCGGGCAGCTGCTGCCCCGCCGCCAGGTGTCCGCTGCCGATATAGCGGCGCAGGGTCCGGCAAATCTGTTCGCACTTGGAGGGTGTGCGGCCATCGGCCATCCCCTGTTCACTCAATCGCTCTGTCACTGTCACGTCCCTGTCGGTCATTCGGGTTTGCACACCACTGGAGTAGACCAGAGGTTGTCGACCCCGAGTTGTAACCGCCCCTGATGACAGCGCCATGACAGGGCGATTGTCACGAAACTGCCATCAAAGCGCCCCGCCACCGTCATATTTCCCCTCTAGCATCCCTCTCGAACCTTAACTGACCTAGTCCAGAGGGATGGGATGATGAAAAGCGTGATCGCAAGTGCACTGGCCCTGGTGGCCATCAGTCAACCGCTGTTTGCCGCCGAGAACATCGCGGATCTCGAAAAAGCCGCCCGCGGTGAGGGCCAGCTCCAGAGCGTCGGCATGCCGGACAGCTGGGCCAACTGGAAGGATACCTGGCAGCAGCTCGGCAGCATCTACGGCATCAAGCATCAGGATACCGACATGAGCTCCGCCCAGGAGATCGCCAAGTTCGCCGCCGAGAAGGCCAACGCCACCGCCGACATCGGCGACGTGGGCGGCGCCTTCGGCCCGGTGGCGGTCAAGCAGGGGGTCACCCAGCCCTACAAGCCCTCCACCTGGGCCGACATTCCCAACTGGGCCAAGGATGCGGACGGTCACTGGATGCTGGCCTATACCGGCACCATCGCCTTCCTGATCAACAAGGATCTGGTCAAGGCCGCCCCCACCAGCTGGCAATCCCTGCTGGGTGGCGACTACAAGGTGACCCTGGGTGACGTGGGCGTCGCCTCCCAGGCCAACAACGGCGTGCTGGCGGCGGCCTATGCCACCGGCGGCAGCGAGAAGAATCTGAAACCCGCCCTGGATCTGTTCGGCAAGCTGGCCAAGCAGGGCCGTCTGTCGCTGAACGACCCGACCATCGCCAACATCGAGAAAGGCGAAGTGGAAGTGGGGGTGCTGTGGGACTTCAACGCCCTCAACTACCGCGACCAGATCGACCCCAAGAAGTTTGATGTGGTGATCCCGAGCGACGGCTCCGTCATCGCCGGCTACACCACCATCATCAACAAGTGGGCCAAGAACCCCAACGCCGCCAAGTTGGCGCGGGAATACATCCTCTCCGATGCCGGTCAAATCAACCTGGCCCGTGGCTACGCCCGCCCCATTCGCAGCAACGTGACCCTGCCGGATGACGTCAAGGCCAAGCTGCTGCCGGCCGAGCAGTATGCCAACGCCAAGCCGGTGCAGGATCACGCCGCCTGGGAGCAGAGCTCCAAGGCCCTGCCGCGCCAGTGGCAGGAAACCGTCATGATCAACATGCAGTAAGGAGTGGCCAGTGCAACACAAGGTGATAGTGGTACTTGTGGATGGCCTGGCAGCAGAGGTAGCCCATTGCATGGGCTACCTCTGTGGCATGGTGGAGGCAGAGCGCGGCCTGCATACGACCCTGAGTGCCGCCCTGCCCTCCCTCTCCCGCCCTCTCTACGAGTGCATCCTGACCGGCGTGCCGCCGGTGGCGAGCGGTATTACCCACAACGGGGTGACGCGCCTGAGCCAACACGACTCCATCTTCCATCTGGCCAGGGCCGCGGGCAAACGCACCGCAGCGGCGGCCTACCACTGGGTGAGCGAGCTCTACAACCAGAGCCCCTGGCTGGCGGCCCGCGATCGCTTCACCCATGACGAGCAACTGCCCATCCAGCACGGCTGCTTCTACTGGGATGACGCCTACCCCGACAGCCACCTGCTGATGGACGGCGAGTGGCTGCGCAGCCAGTACGACCCCGATTTTCTGCTGATCCACCCCATGGGGGTGGACGATGCGGGCCACCAGTTCGGTCTCGATTCCCGCCAGTACCGCAATCAGGCGCGCCGCATGGACAGCCTGCTGGCCGACCTGCTGCCCCAGTGGCTGGCGGAGGGGTATCAGGTGGTGATCACCTCGGATCACGGCATGAACAACGATCTCAGCCATGGCGGCACCCTGGCCGAGGAGCGCACCGTGCCGCTCTGGCTCTTTGGCGATGCCTTCGTCGAGCGCTGGCCGGATGGGGTGGCGATCGCCCAGGCCCAGCTCTGCGCCCTGATGGCGGATCTGCTGGGGGTTCCCCACGACAAGCCGGCAGCCCCCCCGCTGCTCAAGGCGGCCTTTATGCGCGAGGTGCACTGATGATGCCTGCCACCACCGAGATCCTCGCGGATCAACAGGTGAAGCCACGCCGGGTGCGCCGCCACTGGCTGCCGGCCCTGGTGCTGCTGCCCTTTGTCCTATTGATGATCCTGTTCCAGCTCGCCCCCATGGTGTGGGTGCTGGTGGGCAGCGTCCAGACCCCCGATGGCTGGGGTCTCGACCACTACCGGGAGATTTTGAGCTCCCCCTTCTATCTGCAATCCTTCGGCAACTCGTTGCGCATCGCCGGCATCGCCAGCCTGGCGGGGCTCGCCATCGGCACCCTCGGGGCCGCGGCGCTGCGCCACTGTGGCGAGCGGGTCAAGCGGGTGCTGCTGGCTTTCGTCACCATGACCGGCAACTTCAGCGGTGTGCCGCTGGCATTCGCCTTCATCATCATTCTCGGCATCAACGGTGCGGTGACCCTGCTGCTGAAATCCTGGGGCCTTATCGACGGCTTCAACCTCTACTCGGGCAGCGGCCTTATCCTCATCTACACCTACTTCCAGATCCCGCTCGCCCTGCTGCTGCTCTATCCGGCCTTCGATGCGCTGCAGGATGAGTGGCCGCAAGCGGCCGCGTTGCTGGGGGCGAGCAAGGGGCAGTATGTGTGGCACGTGGCGCTGCCGGTGCTGACGCCTGCGCTGCTCGGCACCCTGATCATCCTGTTTGCCAACGCGGTGGGGGCCTATGCCTCTGCCTACGCCCTCACTACCGGCAACTTCAATCTGGTGACCATCCGGGTGGCCAGTCTGGTCTCCGGCGACATCTTCCTCGAACCCAATATGGCGGCGGCGCTGGCGGTGATCCTGATGGTGCTGCTGGGGGTAGTGACGGCCGCCAACCAGTGGCTGCTGAAAAAGAGCTATGT
Organism: Aeromonas sp. QDB63; assembly: GCF_027707425.1. Taxonomy (NCBI): domain Bacteria; kingdom Pseudomonadati; phylum Pseudomonadota; class Gammaproteobacteria; order Aeromonadales; family Aeromonadaceae; genus Aeromonas; species Aeromonas sp. QDB63. The sequence continues at coordinate 27,699 of NZ_JAPCIS010000028.1, read as the reverse complement.
GAACAAGGGGCAATCCCATGCATGATTTGACGCCGCGCTGGCCCAAGTGGGTGCTGGGTGGGCTGGTCGCCACCCTGCTGTTACCGCTGCTGGCCACGTTTCTCTACTCCATCTCCACCCGCTGGGGGGCGACCCTGCTGCCGGATGGCTTCACTCTCGACTGGTATCTCAAACTGTGGGGCGACCCGCGCTTTCTGGCGGCCTTTGGCCGCAGCCTCCTGGTCTGCTTCGCCACCCTGCTGCTGGGGACCCTGGTGCTGGTGCCGACCGTGCTGGTGGTGGCCTACTACTTCCCCAAGCTGGATCCCTGGATGAACCTGCTGATCCTGCTCCCCTTTGCGGTGCCGCCTGTGGTCTCCTCAGTCGGGCTGTTGCAGATCTACGCTGACGGCGTTCTGCCCATCATCGGCACGCCGTGGATCCTGATCGGCACCTGGTTCACCGTGGTGCTCCCCTTTATGTACCGGGCGCTGGCCAACAGCCTGCAGGGCGTGCCGCTGAAGGATCTGATGGATGCCGCCCACCTGCTGGGGGCGAGCAGCCGCCGCGCCTTTCTGCTGGTGGTGATCCCCTGCCTGCGCAAGGGATTGCTGGCGGCGCTGTTTCTCTCGCTCTCCTTCCTGCTCGGCGAGTTCGTGTTTGCCAACATGCTGGTGGGCACCCGTTACGAGACCCTGCAGGTCTACCTCTACAACATGCGCGCCACCTCGGGCCACTTCACCAGTGCGCTGGTGATGAGCTACTTCCTGCTGACCCTGCTGCTCACCTGGGCGGCCAACAGATTTCATCGGTGAATCAACATGTTCCATCTAGAAGTGAATCAATTGCACAAATCCTATGGCGACACCAAAGTGTTCGAGGGGATCGAATTCGGCATTCGCAAGGGGGAGCTGGTGACCCTGCTTGGCCCCTCCGGCTGTGGCAAGTCAACCCTGCTGCGGGCGCTGGCCGGGCTCACCCCGGTGGATGGCGGTCAGGTGCGGGTGGCTGGTGAAGATATCACCTGGCAGGAACCCCAGAAGCGGGGTATCGGCATGGTGTTCCAGAGCTATGCGCTCTTCCCCAACATGACGGTGTGGGACAACGTTGCCTTCGGCCTCAAGATGAAACCCCAGCCGGGGCGGGATCTCGCCGCCAGCGTGCAGGAGGCGCTGGCGCTGGTGGAGCTGATCGGTTTCGAACGCCGCTATCCGGCCGAGCTTTCCGGTGGCCAGCGCCAGCGGGTAGCGCTGGCCCGGGCTCTGGTGGTGCAGCCGCGGATCCTGCTGCTGGACGAGCCGCTCTCGGCGCTGGATGCCCGCATCCGCCGCAGCCTGCGCCAGCAGATCCGCGAGATCCAGCAGCGCCTTGAGCTCACTACCATCTTCGTGACTCACGATCAGGAGGAGGCGCTGACCCTGTCGGATCGGATCTTCCTGATGAACAAGGGGTCCATCGTCCAGAGCGGCACGCCAGAGCAGATCTACACCCGCCCCGCCAGCGAGTTCGTGGCGGGCTTTATCGGCAACTACAACCTGCTGGGTGGCGAGCAGGCCAAATCCCTGTTCGGCCCGCGCTTTCGCGGCAAGCTGGCGCTGCGGCCGGAGTCCATCACCCTGCTGCCCGCCGGGGCGGTCAGCCACGAGCCCAGCCTGCCCGGCATCGTTCGCCAGCAGCAGCTGCTCGGCAACGTCATCCGCTATCAGGTGGAGTGCGAGGCAGGGCTGTTGACGGTGGATAGCCTCAACCGCCGTGCCGGCGATCTGCTGCCGGTAGGCAGCGCCGTGACCCTGGTGGTGGCCCGGGATCAACTCTGTGAGGTAGCATAACGCCATGAATCCCATTCATTTTTCAGCCAGTACCCCGATGCTGGCAGCCAACCCGAGGAGCAGCCATGGCCCTGGCACTGTTTGATCTGGACGAGACCCTGATAGCGGGGGATTCCGCCAGCCTCTGGCTGGAGTACATGGTGGCCCAGGAGCTGGCCCCGGCGGGCATGGTGGCCGAGGAGCAGGCCATGATGTCCCTCTACCATCAGGGCAAGATGGACATGCACCAGTACATGGCCTTCACCCTGCAACCGCTGGCAGGCAGGACGCGCCAGTGGCTCGACTCCCTCTGCACCCGCTTTGCCGAACAGGTGCTGCGGGAGCGCCTCTACCCCGAGGGGCTGGCCCGCATCGAGTGGCACCGCCAGCGTGGCGACGAGCTGGTGCTCATCTCCGCCTCCGGCGAGCATCTGGTGGCCCCCATGGCGCAGATGCTGGGGATGGATCACTGCGTGGCCATCCTGCTCGACGAGGAAGCCGGCATGCTGACCGGCCAGACCCGCGGCACCCTGAGTTTTCGCGAAGGCAAGGTGGCCCGCATCAACCAGCTCTTTGCCGGAAAGGAACACCTCTGGCAGGAGAGCTTCGGCTACAGCGATTCCCACAACGATCTGCCCATGCTGCAGGCGGTGAGCCATCCCCATGCGGTCAATCCGGCCCCCGCCCTGCGCCAGTGCGCCGAGGAGCTGGGCTGGCCCCTCTGGACCTGGCAGTTGCACCCTTGATCCGCGCAATGAAGAAGAGGCCCTCAGGCCTCTTCTTTGCTCAACATGCCATCCCCTGATGGCGAGTCGTCCCGGGGAGCCAGGGGATCCACCATGTAGATGCGATTCTTGCCGTCACCCTTGGCGCGATAGACCTCGGCATCGACCATGGTCAGCAGGCTCCTGGCCCCAAGCCCGGGGGCACTCGCCACCAGGCCGCCGCTGAAGGTGATCCCAAGACCGGGTTCACGCCAGTGCAGGGAGGCCACCCCAATCCTGTACTGCTCCAGCAGCATCTGGCAGAAGTGGATATCGGGATTGGCAAACAGCACCACCAGCTCTTCCCCGCCATAGCGGCATACCCAGCCATGATCCCCCAGCAGCTTGGCGCCAAAGCTGGCCACCCGCTTGAGCACCACGTCCCCGGTCTGGTGACCATAGGTGTCATTGATCCGCTTGAAACCGTCCAGATCGATCATGGCCAGGCAGAAGCGGTCCTGATCGAGCAGCAGCCGATTCAACCGCTCGTCGAAGAAGCGCCGGTTGTAAAGGCCGGTCAGCTTGTCGAGGTTCGCCTGCTGGCGCACCTCGTGATAATCCTTGCTCACCTCCGCCAGCTCGGCATAGACGTGCCTGAGCTCGCGCATCCCCCCCTGGTGCACCTCGTCAGGCTGGGTCCGGCTGGCCCGGATCACGGTGGAGATCTCGTCCAGCATCCGCCTGAAATAACGGGACCAGATCAGTGCCAGCACCATGTAGAGCACGCTGGCCAGCACGATGATCCCGAGCACGTTGAGGGAGGCGCTCGCCACCACCGCCTGGATGCTGGAGGCGGGCAACACGCTGATCAGCACCCAGTTGTGGTCAGGCAGGCGGCTGTAGGCCACGAACTGGCGAGACGCCTGATCCAGGAAGATGCCGTCCTCTCCGCTGAAGCGGGAGAGCCAGGTCGGGTGGGTCATGGGCTTGAGCAGTTGTGAGGGATCGGGGTGGGCCAGCACCTTGCCCGACTGGTTGACGATCATCTGGTAGCCGCTGTTCCACTGCCGGTTCAGCTGGGCGGAGAAGGGGGCCAGGATGGCATCCACCGCGAAGACCCCCCGCACCTTGCCCTCCTTGTCGGTGATGGCCCGCGCCAGGGCGATCACCAGCGTGCCGTTGGTGTAGTCGTAGTAGGGTTCGGTCCAGACCATCTTGCCCACATGCTGGCTGGCCAGCTGATACCAGGGGCGCACCCTGGGATCGAAGTCCGCATCCGCCTGCCATTCGGGGTAGATCAGCATCTGGCGCTCGGCGGTGCCCACATAGATGTAGATGAGATCCGCCATCACCCCCTTGTAGAGGCGCCACTCCCTGAGATAGGAGTCGGTGTTGCGCAGACGGGGGCCGCTGATGTCCTCCACCTTGATCTGGTCGTAGATGAGGGAGAACTGACGCTCCATCTCGTTCAGGTAGGGCTCGATGAAGACATGGCGCAACTGGTGATTGGTGGCGAGCAGGCGCTGTTGCAGCTCTCGCTGCAGGCTGCGCTCCATGTGCAGGTAGTAGATGGCACCCAGCATCAGGACGGGAATGAAGAGCAGAAGCAGGCCCAGGCGCATCCGTGCCACCAGGGACCAGGTCTTTTTGGAGACTGCTCGCTTATCCAACCCTGACTCCATGCTATCCCCTGACATCGTGTAGTGTCAGAATATCAGCCCCACCTGATGGCGTCCAAAGGGAAGCGCATCAGGTGGCCAACGAGAAGGAACTGGCCTGGATGTTGAAACCGGAACTGCTGACTGCCCTCCATTACTGCGCCGTGATCACCCTGACCGGTGCCATCACCTCGGAGTATTTCCTGTTCCGGCGCGGCATGTCCATCGAGCAGGTGCGCAAGCTGCTGCTGGCTGACAGCCTGGCCGCCCTGGCCCTGCTGCTCATCTTCATCACGGGCGTGCTGCTGGTGGTCGCCCATCCCCAGCCACCGGCCATCCTGCTTGCCAATCCGGGTTACCGCACTAAGCTGCTGATGTTCTTCGCCATGGCCATCAGCTTTGGCTACCCCAGCCGGCTGTTCCACCACTGGCGCCGATCCTTGCGCCAGGGACGGGCTCCCCTTGTCTCCACCCAGCAGCAGTTCTGGGTGATCTGGATCCTTAGGGGCAACCTGCTGCTGCTCGCCCTGCTGCCCCTGCTCGCCAAGCTGGCCAGCCGCTGATCCTGCCCTCGCCCGGCAACAAATGGCTGACGACAAACGCCCCTTCTCGCAGGTATCGTAATGGCGGGGCCCGAGTGCCGCCGAGACTCTTTCTCAGGGATGATTCCGTATGCGTTCAAACATGATGTTATTGATGGCCGCCGCCATCTGGGGGCTGGGCTTCGTCGCCCAGCGTCTGGGGATGGATCACATGGGGCCCTTCACCTTCAACGGCCTGCGCTTCCTGCTGGGCGCCCTCTCCCTGCTGCCGCTCTTGTGGTGGCTCAAGTCACGCCAGCCGCCCCAGCCTGCCGGTGATCACCGCCTGCTGCTGACCGGGGGCCTCATCGCCGGCACCGTGCTCTTCTCCGCCGCCTCCCTGCAACAGGTGGGGCTGCTCTACACCACGGCCGCCAAGGCGGGCTTCATCACCGGCCTCTACATCATCCTGGTCCCCGTCATCGGCCTGGCCCTGCGCCACAAGACCGGGGCCAACACCTGGGTAGGCGCCCTTATCGCCATGGCCGGGCTCTACTACCTCAGCGTCACCGAGGAGTTCACCATCGGCTACGGCGATCTGCTGCAAGTGATCGGGGCCCTGTTCTGGGCCGTGCACCTGCTGGTGCTGGATCACTACTCGAACCGGGTCGCCCCCATTCGCCTTGCCGGGGTGCAGTTCGTGGTGTGCGGTCTGCTCAGCCTGGCCACGGCCTTCGTCATCGAGACCCCGACGGCGAGTGGTGCCGTGGCGGGCTGGCAGGCGCTGCTCTACGCCGGTCTGGTCTCGGTCGGCATCGGCTATACCCTGCAGGTGGTGGGGCAGCGCGGTGCCCATCCGGCCCATGCCGCCATCATCCTCAGCCTGGAGACGGTGTTCGCCGCCATCGGCGGTGTCCTTCTGCTGGGGGAACATCTGGACGAACGGGCCGTGGTCGGCTGCGCCCTGATGCTGGCGGGGATGCTCATCTCCCAGATCCGCCTGCGCTGGTGGTGGAAGTCCCGCCGCAACAAGGTGCCCAGCCAGTCCTGATATCTGCGGTGGTCATTGGTCCCAAATAAAACGAGGCGCCCTTGGGCGCCTCGTTTTATTGCCGCCTGCCTAGCGCACGCTGGAGCAGAAGCTCACGTCATCGCGCAGGGGGTCATTGCTCACGCTGTGATAGAGCTCGAAGCAGGGGCCGTCCCCAAAGGCGAGCCCGGCCGCGACGATATCGCCGATGTGCTCCTGCCAGCGCTCCCCGTACTGGCTGCGATCCGTGATGAGGTAGCGGGACTGGGCGTAGCGCCCGGCGGGGATGAGCTGAATTTCCACCTCCCCCGTCCCCAGGGTGCCCACCGGCACGCTGATACCGATATCGGTGCGGCACTGGGCCGGCGGCGTCACCTCGGGGTTGTCGTGGTAGATGAAGATCCACTCGCCTCCTTCCAGGCCACGGGGCGCGGCCCACTGGTGAAGGCGATGGCAGACGGCGTCATACCCTTCGCCATAGGGGCCGGTCACGCGGATATAGGCCAGGGTGCGGGCGTCCATCTCGACGGTGTTCATGGTGTTGCTCCTTGCTGATGAGTGGCCTTCAGCATAAGGGAGTGCCCCTTGCCATGCGTGTCCTTCCTTGCGATCCAGGTGTCCGTTCTTGCCCTTGTCGCGGCGAAACGCCCCCGGGGTGCAGCCATAGTGGCGGCGAAACGCCTTGGCGAAAGCCTGGGAGCTGCCAAGCCCCGCCCCCAGGGCGATGGCGGTGACGCTGGCATCGGTGTAGCAGAGCTGCCAGGCCGCCCGCTGCATCCGCAGGCGGCGGCACATCTCGCCGGGGGCCTCCCCCACCACGGCGGTGAACACCCGATGGAAGTGGTAGAGGGAGAGGCAGGCGCGACTCGCCAGCGCCTCGATGGAGAGATCCGGATCCCGCTCCAGTGCCCGCAGCACCGGCGTCAGGCGCTCGCGATAGTCGATCATCGGCGCACCCTGGCCATGTAGAGGGCATCCACCAGCACCCCATGACGCAGGCCGTAATCCCGGGCAATGCCCTCCTCCACAAAGCCCGCCTTGCGATAGAGGGCCAGGGCTGCCTGATTGTCGGCCCAGACCGTCAGCTCCACCCGCGTCAAGCCGAGCCAGTTGTCCGCCAGATCCAGCGCAGCCTGCATCAGGGCGGTGCCCACCCCGCGCCCGGCCCAGTCATCGTGTACCGCCATGCCGATGCTCGCCACGTGGCGGCGACGGGGGGCCGGCTCCACCATCAGGACCAGCGCGCCCGCCACCTCCCCCTCCCACTCCGCCAGCAGGCTGTAGATGCCATCCCGCGGGGTCAGCTTCTGCTCCCACTGCTGCAAGGAGGGGAAGGGAAGTTGCAGGGTGCCCGCCTGGGCATGGGGCATGGCGTGAAGATCCCGCAGGGCGGCGGCATCTTCCGGCCCGGCGCGGCGAATGGTGATGGACATGAGACCTCCTGATTGGCTGAATCCCATCTTGCCGCAAGGCTGGCGTCTGTTTCCACCCCCATCAGCGAAACCAATCAAAGGGTTAGGCACACTCCATTGGAGCCGCTCCCCCACTTCACCTAGTCTGGCGACTCATCACAAGGAGACCTGCCATGACCGACAAGACCCTGCGCAGCGCCAACGGCGCCCCCGTCGTCGACAACAACAACAGCCTCACCGCCGGCCCCCGCGGCCCCGTCCTGATGCAAGACATCTGGTTGATGGAGAAACTCGCCCACTTCGACCGCGAGCGCATTCCCGAGCGGGTGGTGCACGCCAAGGGCTCGGGCGCCTACGGCACCTTCACCGTGACCCACGACATCAGCGCCTTCAGCAAGGCCGACCTGTTCAACGCCGTCGGCAAGCAGACCCCGGTGTTCCTGCGCTTCTCCACCGTGGCTGGCGAGAAGGGGGCCGCCGATGCCGAGCGGGACGTGCGCGGCTTCGCCCTCAAGTTCTACACCGAGCAGGGCAACTGGGATCTGGTGGGCAACAACACCCCGGTGTTCTTCATTCGCGATCCCCTGAAATTCCCCGACTTCATCCACACCCAGAAGCGGGATCCCCGCACCAACCTGCGCAGCGCCACCGCCGCCTGGGATTTCTGGTCCCGCCATCCGGAATCCCTGCACCAGGTCACCATCCTCTTCAGCGATCGCGGCATCCCCAGGAGCCTGCGGGAGATGAACGGCTACGGCAGCCACACCTTCAGCTTCATCAACTCGGCCAACGAGCGCTTCTGGGTCAAGTTCCACTTCAAGACCGAGCAAGGCCACCGCTTCTACACCGATGAAGAGGCGGCCACCGCCGTCGGTCAGGACAGAGAGACCAGCCAGGCGGATCTGTTCAACGCCATCGAGCGGGGCGACTTCCCGCGCTGGAAGGTCTATGTGCAGGTGATGCCAGAGGCCGAGGCCCAGACCTACTCGATCCACCCGTTCGACCTCACCAAGGTGTGGCCCCACAAGGACTACCCGCTCATCCCGGTGGGCGTGCTGGAGCTCAACCAGAACCCGGACAACTACTTCGCCCACGTGGAGCAGGCCGCCTTCACCCCGGCCAACGTGGTGCCCGGCATCGGCTTCTCGCCGGATCGCATGTTGCAGGGGCGGCTCTTCTCCTACGGTGACACCCAGCGCTATCGCCTCGGCGTCAACCACGGCCTGCTGCCGGTCAACGCCCCGCGCTGCCCGTTCCACCACGGTGCCCACCGCGACGGCGCCATGCGGGCGGACAGCAACGGTGGCGCCAGCCCCAACTACCAGCCAAACCGCTTCGGCACCCAGCAGCCGAGCGAGCAGCACGAACCGGCCCTGAGTCTGGAAGGGGCTGCCCTGCACCATGATTTTCGTGACTACGACAGGGACTACTACAGCCAGCCGGGGGATCTCTTCCGCCTGATGGACGAGGGGCAGCGTGCCCGCCTCGCCGCCAACCTGGCCCGCTCCCTCATCAATGTGGAGGATGACGCCATCGTCGCGGCCCAGCTCAGGCACTTCGAGCAGGCCGACCCCGAGTACGCCAAGCGGGTCGAGCTGGCCCTGGCCGCCCTGCAACGCTGAGTCGCAGGCAGCCAACCTCTGCCAAAGCAAAACGGGGGCCCGATGGCCCCCGTTCTCGCATGACGGTCTTTGATGAATGAAAAACGCAGCCCGAGGCTCCGATTTCAATGCCGTATCCATCCCGGCCGCAGCGCCCTCGCGCGCTTCCCTCCCTTGCCAACAAGGGTTTTACCGCCAGCTTACGGCGGCAACGACGTTGTGCACTGGCAGAGCGGCACCATTATCCACCTGTGGTAATAAACCTGCCTGCGGTAATGCACTTTTAGTCACCCATAAAAAAGGAGCCCGAGGCTCCGTTGTTCCATGCCGTATCCATCCCGGACGCAGCGCCCTCGCGCTCTTCCCTCCCTTACCAACAAGGGGTTGTACCGCCAGCTCACGGCGGCAACGACGTTGTGCACTGGCAGAGCGGCATCATTATCCACCTGTGGTAATAAACCTGCCTGCGGTAATGCACGTTTAGTCACCAATAAAAACGGAGCCCGAGGCTCCGTTGTTCAATGCAGTATCAATCCCGGACGGAACGCGCTTCGCGCTCTTCCCGCTCCCTTGCCAACAAGCGTTTGTACCACCAGCTACTGCGACGACGTTGTGCATTGGAAGAGCGACGAGCCATTGCTTAGATCCCAGTCAAGAGAAGAAAGAGCCGCATTATGCGATAGAGATCACGCCCGTGTCTGTAGCTGGATCAAGAAAAGGCTCACTGGCCCACCCGGATCGTCCGCTGGTTGCCCTCCGGTTCACCACTCTGTGACGGCGTCGTCACCTCTCGCCAGATCAGGGGGCCATTGGTCTCCATCGCCTGTTGCGGCGCGCACTCCAGCCAGAGCTCCCCCTGCTGGATACGGGCCCCCTGGGAGTATTTCTGATCCTGATACCAGCACACCCGCTCGGGCAGCGAACCAAGGGGCAGCACCAGCTCGGTGCCCACCGAGTGGCTGAGGGTGTTGGACGCCGGGGCGGCCAACGCGGGGAAGAGCCAGCCAAGGGCCAGCAGACAACCTGCACAACGGATCATGGGAATTCCTGTCACGGGGGAGTGAAAGTGTAAAGCGACCAGCAGAGCCCTCGACTTGACCAATAAATGTCGGCTCATCTGGCATTCCGGAAGCAATATGATAGCCTGCCTGCGCCCGCAAAGGCCTGTCAGGGTTCTGCCGTGGGCCCCCACCGGCATCGCCGGGATGCGGTAATGAATAACCCTTAATAATCAGATAATTAACTGGATATGTTGTCAATGCGTATCATGCCGTTGCTCAAGGCTGCCTGCCTGAGCCTGATGTTGTCCGCCTGTGTCGCCCCCCTGCTGATGATGAGCCCCACCAGCCAGCTGATGTGGGCCCTGCTCAAGCCGCTGGTCGGTTTCGATCCGAACGAGGCCAACCTGTTCGAGCAGCCGCTGATCAAGGACAGAATGACCGCCATGCTGGGGCCCAACTACGAGAGCACCATGCAGCTGCTCAAGACCGCCGACGAGCTGCGACAGGAGGGGCCGCTCTTTTACGTGGTCTCCCGCTACGCCCCAGTGCCGGACGTGGCCAAACAGGCCGGCATGGTCTGGAACGCCGACACCAACCAGCTCGCCGTCATGGTGCAAAAAGGTGACGGGGCGACCCAGGTCTTCGGGGAAAACCTGACGGCCGCCACCCCGACCTGGCCCAGCGCCATGCAGGGCTGGCAGTCCCAGGCCACCCCGGCCGCCACGGCCGCCACGGCCCTGACCGGTGCCGGTCAGGGGCTCACGGGCGCGGGCAGTTCTCTGCTGGGCACCATGATGGGGGGCCTGCAACAGAGCGCCAGCAAGGCCCTGTCCGACTCCACCAGACAGGTGATCGGCAGTGCCGCCACCACGGCGCAGCAACAAGCGACCAAGGCGGTGAGCGACAGCGCCAAGCAGGCCGTCAGCAGCGCAGCGACCATCAGTGCTGCAACCACAGCGCAGCAACAAACCGCCAAGGCAGTGAGCGACAGCGCCAAGCAGGCCGCCAGCAGCGCAGCGACCATCAGTGCCGCCACCACGGCGCAGCAGCAAGCCGAAAAGGCGGTGAGTGACAGCGCCAAACAGGCCGCCAGCAGCGCCGCCGCCATCAGTGCCGCAACCACGGCGCAGCAGCAAGCCACCAAGGCGGTGAACGACAGCACCAAGCAGGCCGTCAGCAGCGCAGCGACCATCAGTGCTGCAACCACAGCGCAGCAACAAGCCGCCAAGGCGGTGAGCGACACCGCCAAACAGGCCGCCAGCAGCGCAGCGACCATCAGTACCGCCACCACCGCACAGCAGCAAGCCGAAAAGGCGGTGAGCGACAACGCCAAGCAGGCCGTCAGCAGCGCCACCACCATCAGTGCCGCAACCACGGCGCAGCAACAAGCCGCCAAGGCGGTAAGCGACAGCGCCAAGCAGGCCGCCAGCAGTGCCGCAACCACGGCGAAGCAACAAGCCGCCAGCAGCGCCGCCGCCATCAGTGCCGCGACCAGTGCACAGCAGCAAGCGGCCAAGGCGGTGCAGCAACAGGGCGAGAAGCGGGAAGCGACTTCCGGCGCCCTGAGCGATCAGGCCAGGGCGGATGCCGAAGCGGAGCTGGAAAAACTGCTTAACTGACTTATTTAAGCGTCATGCCACCATAAAAACAGGCCATCACATGATGGCCTGTTGTTTATCTGACCCGTGGCAGGGGAAGATCAGAAATGGCGGTCCTGCTCGGTGGGCTTGGCACCCTTCTCTCCGCTGTGCTCGATGGCGGTGCGGATAAGGTCGACGCCGGCCCGGATGATCAGCACCCCCATGTTGACCAGCTTGACGCAGACCCACATGAAGGTGATGAGCAGGATCAGCTTGAGCACCGTCTGGAAGGCCTCCAGGAAGTTCTGCTCCAGTTGGGCGGTGAGCCCGTTGGCGCTGCTCATCAGCCAGGTGTACACCTCGCGCACGAAGGGGATCCGGCTCGGCATCTCCAGCACGTCCAGCGCCGCAGGCAGGGCCTGGAAGATGACGATGCTGCCAAACAGTATCAGGATGACGCCGATGGCAATCCCCAGAAAGAAACCGAACTGTCGCATGAAGAGCCCCACAATGTAGTGAATGAGAAGAACAATAGCCGCCAATACTAGGGACTGCCCGCGCAGACGGCAATCCTTGCGTCCCCCACAGGGTCGGTGCCCCCTGCAAGCCATTGCCCGGCCGTCTGATTTCTGTGACCCTTGTCCCCACTCCTTGCCCCTGGGTGTCATCATGTTTCGAGTCGTCTTCTGCCTGCTGCTGTTGCTGGGCTGTGCCCTGCCCGCCTCCCGCGCCGAATCCCCTCCCTCTGCGGCCGCCTGCGTGATCCGCCACCAGCAAGGGATCCTGCTGGTGCAGGACAGGCTCTCCTCGCGCTACAGCCTGAGCGGCGGTTACATCGACAGGGGGGAGACTCCGGAGCAGGCGGCCCTGCGCGAGCTGTTCGAGGAGACCGGCCTCCAGGGTCGCGTCACCGGCGAGCTGGGGCGCTGGCAACGGGCCAGGGTGTTCGCCTGCCAGACCCTGGAGCCCCTGCGGGTCCAGCGGGGGACGGGGTTTGTCTCCCTGCTCCAGGCCCCGGATCTCGGTGGCGAGATCCTGAATGCCAGGCTGATCGCGGCCGACGACCTGCCCCCTGACCAGCGTCGCTTCCCGGCGCAGCTCGACTGGATAGCCCCGAGGCTGGCCGAGGTGCCCGAAAGCCAGGTGCTGTGGGTGACGGATTTCAGCAACGCGGCCAGTGCGCTGCACCGCGCCGAGTTGCCGCTGATCCAGCGCCTGCAACGGTGGCTAGGGCCGGATGCGCTCTGGCCAAGGGCGGGCAATCTGCTGGGCTCGGCCCCCTTCCAGCTGGCGCTGCTGCCCTTGCTGCTGCCCCTGCTCGGCTGGTCCAGGCTGCGCCACCTGCTGTTTGCCATGGTGCTGCTCACCCTGGTGGTGAACCTGCTCAAGGCGGGCATCGGCTGGCCCAGGCCCTTCCACCTGCAACCCGAGCTGGCCCGCCAGAGTGCCCAGGGCTTCGGCATGCCGAGCGGCCACGCCGCCTCGACCCTGCTCTACTGGGGCCTGCTGCTTGGCTGGCTGCCGGCGCTGCGGGTTTGGCAGGGGGCACTGCTGGCCCTGTTGCTGGCCGGCGTGGCCGGGCTGGCCCGGGTCTGGCTGGGGGTCCACTTCCTCTCGGATGTGGTGGCCGGCCTTGCCCTGGGGGCCCTGCTGCTGGCACTGCGCGCCCCGCTGGCGAAGCTGGCGGCGCGCCCGCTCCCCTGGGCCGGGGTACTCATCGCCAGCGCCCTCTCGGCCTGGCTCACCCAGTCCACCGCCCTGGCCGGGCTTGCCATGTTCACCCTGGGGCTGGTATCGGGTAATCTGCTATCACTCGAACGGAGCCCCACCCCCGCCCTGCCCGCCGCGCTGCTGACCCTGGCAGGGGGACTGGTCGTGGCAGGGCTCCTGTTCCTGGTGCCCGCGCTCACCAGCAGCTCTCTGCTGATCCTCGCGGGACAAGGGTGGCTCTTTGGCTGCCTGGGGTTCTGGCTCAGCGCCGGGCTCTGGTGGTCGTTGTCTGCTATCCGTCACGGTGCCCGAACCGGGCGCTCAACCCCTCGTTAAGGGAATGCCATGAATATGAAAAAAGTGGATTTGGCCAAGATCACCCTGGGCTTGCTGTTCCTCAGCCTGCTCATCATCTCGTGCTTCATGGTCTTGCGCCCCTTCCTGCCCGCCCTGGTGTGGTCCACCATGATCACCATCGCCACCTGGCCCCTGATGCAGATGGCACAGCGCCTGCTGTGGGGCAAGCGCACCCTGGCGGCCTTGCTGATGACCAGCATCTTGCTGCTCATCTTCGTCATTCCCCTCTTCATGACGCTTGCCAACGTGGCGGAGAAGGCCCCCATGCTCATCGAGCTGGGCACCGAGCTCAGCCAATCCCCGCCCCCCGAGCTGCTCTGGTTGCAGCAAGTGCCCCTGGTGGGCGACAAGCTCTATGAGTTCTGGCAGCAGATCCTGGCGAGCGGCGGCCAGGTGCTGTTCACCAAGCTGGCCCCCTACTTCGGCCAGACCGCCCGCTGGCTGGCGGCCCAGGCGGGCAACCTCGGCCTGCTGTTCGTCCACTTCCTGCTGACCGTGGCCATCTGCGGCCTGCTCTACCACTCGGGGGAGAAGGCGGCAGAAGGCATTCGCCGCTTCGCCCACCGTCTGGCGGGCCAGCGCGGTGACAATGCGGTGGTGCTCGCCTCCCAGGCCATCCGCGCCGTCGCCATGGGGGTGGTGGTGACCGCCCTGGTGCAATCCTCGGTGGCGGGCCTGGGCCTGCTCATCGCCGGCATTCCCTATGTCATGGTGCTGGTGGTGCTGATGTTCCTGCTGATCGTCGCCCAGATAGGCCCCTTCCCGGTGCTGCTGGCCAGCGTCGGCTACCTCTACTGGAGCGGGGACACCACCTGGGGCACCTTCCTGCTGGTCTGGTCCCTGCTGGCGGGCACCATGGACAATTTCCTGCGCCCCTTCCTCATCAAGCGCGGGGCCGACCTGCCCCTCATCCTCATTCTGGTGGGGGTCATCGGCGGCCTGCTGGCACTGGGGATCATCGGTCTCTTCATCGGCCCCGTGGTGCTGGCGGTGGGCTACACCCTGCTGGATGCCTGGATCAAGGAAGATGACCAACCGGCGAGCGCTCTGGTGGAGCCGCCCAAGGCGCCGTGACGATTCATTCATCCCCGATGCAAAGAGCCGCCCCAGGGCGGCTCTTTTGTTTATTACCGTCCCATGCAGGTTCGATTAGCGAAGCGTAATCGGACGATCGAGATGCCGCTGTCCGGTGTGCCCATGAATCATCGGCATCTGCAGCAGGGAAATATGGATGGCTGTTATATCGGGAGAATTGATTTACGCGAACGTCCGATTCCCCCTTACGGCTAATCGAACCAACGGCCGGTCGCGGCGTTTAGAACCAAAGTTCGAACCGGAACGCCAAAACACGAACCAGGGTTCGAATCACTCCTTCCCCTCCCCTGTTCCCTGCCGAAGGCGCCCGCCACAATGCCTGCACCATTGGAGGAGAAGACAAGATGAACGAACTGAGAGCAACACGGGCCCTCATCAGCGGCGGCGCCAGCGGCATTGGACTGGCCATCGCCGAGGTCCTGGCCAGCCAGGGGGTGGAGCTGATCCTGGCTTCCCGCCGCCTGGGGCTGCTGGAGCAGGAAGCGGCCAGACTGGAGGCGCGATACGGGGTGCGAGTCATGGCACTGGCGCTGGATGTGTGCGACGGCGATCAGGTGCGGGACGGCCATGCCCGGATCCGGGAGCGGCTCGGCCCCGTCGATCTGCTCATCAACAACAGCGGGGTCGGCAGCGACCACCTGGTGCAGGATCTGCCGGAATCGGAGTGGGACAGGGTGATGGATACCTGTGCCAAGGGCACCTTCCTGCTGACCCGGGCCTGCCTGCCGGACATGCTGGCAAACCGCCACGGCACCGTCATCAACATCGCCTCCCAGGCCGCCAGGCACGGCTATGCCAGGGCCAGCGTCTACTGCGCTGCCAAGTTTGCGGTGCTGGGGTTCGCCAGGGCACTGCGGGAAGAGGTGCAGCATCAAGGCATCCGGGTCCACACCCTCTGTCCCGGGCTGGTGCAGGTGCCGCCCCCGGCCTGCCCGGGCGATCGCAAGCCCGGCTGGCTGCAGGTGGAGGATCTGGCCGAGGCCGTGCTCTACACCCTGCGCCAACCCGCTCACGTCCAGCTCGACGAGATCGGCATGACGGGGATCTGAGCGAGGCGCCATGGAACGCCAGCAAGGACAAGGGGCGCCGAGGCGCCCCTTGTTCTGCGTCACACCGCCAGAGGCGGCCTGCGCGTAAGATCAGGCAGGTTGATGGAGGGTGATGCAGTGGATACCACCACCCCCGGCGGCCACGGGGTCTATGTCTATCTGCACTATCTTGCGCCCCGGATAGAGGCTGGCCAGCAGATCCCGGCAATGGCGGTCGGCCCTGGCATCCCCGAACTGGGGAGCGATGACGGCGCCGTTGATGGGCAGGTAGTTGATGTAACCGGCGGCAAAGTCCGGGCTGCGGCTGAACTTGTTGTCCCGCCCGCCCAGGGGCGGCGGCAGCTGATGCAGCTCCAGCTTGTTGCCGTCGGCGTCCGTCGCCTGCTGCAGGATGGCGAGGTGCTGGCGGGTCACCTTGTAGTCGTAGGAGTCGGGATCGTTGTCCATGTTGATCACCACCACCCCGGGGCGCACGAAGCGGGCGTAGAAGTCCACGTGGGCATCCGTGATGTCGCGGCCCTTGATCCCCGGCAGCCAGATGATCTTGCGCAGCCCCAGGTTGGCCTTGAGCTCCGCCTCCACCTGCGCCTTGGTGAGGCCGGGGTTGCGGTTGCTGTTGATCCAGCTGCTCTCGGTCATGATGGCGGTGCCGTTGCCGTCCACCTCGATGCCGCCCCCCTCACCGATGAGCTCGCTCTGCAGGTAATAGGCATCCGTCTGCCGGCCCACCAGGGCGGCGACCCTGGCGTCATGGCTGTGCTCCTGCTTGTCACCCCAGCCGTTGAAGTTGAAGTCCACCAGCCCGAGCCCTCCCTGCTCGTCCTGCACGAAGACGCCGCCGGTATCCCGCAGCCAGATGTCATCCATCTCGGCGTGGACGAAGTGGGTGTTGCGCTCGCCGCACAACTGGCGCGCCAGCGCCTCGTCATCCTCGTGGCAGAGCACGTTGACCCGGGTGTAAGGCACCATGGCCTGCACCAGCCGCCCTATGGTGGCCTGCACCTCCTTGTAGTGGCGACCCCAGATCTCGCTGGTGGCCCCGAAGGCCACCCACACCAGGGCCTGGGGGGAGGACTCCTCCGGCATGTGGTAGCGAGCGGCGGCGCCGGGTTCGCCGGCGGCGAAGGCCGCGCGGGCACCGGGCAGGCTGCCAAACCCGGCAATGGCGCCGAGGGCGACCAGTTGTTTCAATACGTGGCGTCGGGAAAACATCGTTCTACTCCTGGGTTCAGAGGCTGCTCTTGAAGCGAGTCCAGGCTCGCATGCGGGCACGCATCTGGGATTGTGCTATATCCTGACCCGGAATGAGCCGCTGGTAGCTGGCCTCGTCCAGGTAGATATCCGGGTTGGCCGTCATGGTGGCATCCACCATGGGTCTGGCCTTGGCACTGGCAGTCGGATAACCGGTGCTGTTGGTGATGGCTGCCATGTTGGCCGGGCGCATCACGAAGTTGATAAAGGCATAGGCATAGTCAGGATGGGGGGCATCCGCCGGGATCGCCATGGTGTCCATCCAGATGGTGCTCCCCTCCTTCGGCAATCGGTATTCGAAGTCGACCCGCTTGCCCGCCTCGGCGGCGGCGCGCCTGGCCTGGGTCATGTCGCCGCTGTAGCCCAGGGAGAGGCAGAGATCCCCGTTCACCAGCTGGGTTACCGGCTGGGACTGGAACTTGCGGATATAGGGCTTGATCCCCTTGAGCAGGGCCAGGGCCGCCTCCAGATCGTCCGCCTTGCCGCTGCGGGGATCCCGCCCAAGATAGTGCAGCACCACCGCCAGCACCTCGTCCGGGGAGTCGATGACCGAGATGCCGCAATCTGCAAATTTCGCCGCCAGCTCGGGCTTGAACAGCATGTCCAGGCTGCTGACCGGGGCATCCGGCATCCGCTGCTTGATAGCGTCCGCATTGTAGGTGAGCCCTATGGTGCCCCAGGTGTAGGGCACCACGGCCTCCTTCGCATGGGGATAGGCCTGCTGCAACCGCGCCAGGCCGGGGTCTATGTCCCCCAGGTGTTGCAGCTTGCCCTTGTCGAGGGGCTGCAGGCTGCCCGCCCGCATCAGCCGCTCCGCCACCGTGTCCCCCGGGAAGATGAGGTCATACCCGCTGCGACCCGCCATCAGCTTGGCCTCCAGGGTCTCGCTGCTGTCCATCACGTCGTAGATGACCCGGATCCCGGTCTCCCGGGTGAATTCGCTCAGGGTATCGGGGGCGAAATAATCGGACCAGTTGTAGAGGCGCAGCACCTTCTCCTCTGTCGCCTCCCCCGCCCCTTCTGCGGCCTGGGCCCCCAGACCCAGCAGCAGGGCCAGTGCCGTGGCTATCTTGGTCAAGGCGCTCATGATGGACGCCCTCCCCGCTGGCCCTGCCCATCCAGGCTCAGCAAGGCGCCATACATCTCGGGGCGGCGATCCCGGTAGATGCCCCAGGCCAGCCGCTCCTCGGCCATGGCGGCGAGATCCAGCTCCCGCACCAGCACGCCCGGGGTATCCCTGTCCGCCTCGGCCAGCAGAGCCCCCTTGTGATCCGTGATGAAGGAGGAGCCATAGAAGCGCATCTGCAACGCGGGATCCCGGGTCGCCACCTCGCGTCCGATGCGGTTGGCGGCGATCACCGGCATGATGTTGGCGGCGGCGTGGCCGCGCTGGGTCAGTTGCCAGTGATCCCGGGAATCGAGCCCCTCTGCCCCCGGCTCCGAGCCGATGGCGGTGGGATAGAGCAGCAGCTCGGCCCCTTGCAGCGCCATGGCGCGGGCCGCCTCCGGGAACCACTGATCCCAGCAGATGCCGACCCCGATTCGGCCGGCGGCCGTGTCCCAGACCCGAAACCCCGTGTCCCCCGGGCTGAAATACTCCTTCTCCTGATAGCCGATGGCGTTCGGGATATGGGTCTTGCGATAGACCCCGAGCAGGCGACCATCCGCATCCGCCACCGCCAGGGAGTTGAAGCAGGCGTTGCCCGCGCGCTCGAACCAGCTGATGGGCAGCACCACCCCCAGCTCCCGCGCCAGGGCCGAGAAGCGGCGCAGCACCCGGCTCTGCTCGAACGACTCCGCCAGCGCCAGATGACCGTGGTATTGCTCGATGCAGAAATAGGGGGTGGCGAAGAGCTCCTGCAACAGCACCAGGTTGGCCCCCCTGGCGGCGGCGTCCCGTACCAGGCTCTCCGCTGTGTCCAGATTGCGCTCCAGCTCCCAGCTGCAAGCGAATTGTGTGGTGGCGACGACGATCTTGCTCATCCGGATACCCTCCCTGACACGCGTTCCCCCTGACAGGCAAACTGCATGGTTGCGACGACCTTGTTCATGAATCTCTCCTCCCTGATCCCGTCATGAGGCCTCGCAGACGCCTGACGAGGCCGCTCCAAACGCTTACCCCTGCACCGGCCAGGCCGGCTGCTGCTGGGTGATGCAGTGAATGCCGCCCCCGCCGTGGGCCAACTGGTTGATGCGCACCGGCACCAGCTGCCTGTTCGGGAAGGCGCGCCTCAGCACTTCCCCCGCCGCCTCGTCCGCGCCTACGCCGTAGGCGGGCATGATGATGGCGCCGTTGGCGATGTAGAAGTTGGTGTAGGAGGCGCAGAACACCTCCGCCTCGGCATCCACCGCCTCGCTCGCCTCGAACAGCTCGAGGCACTCGAAGGAGCGACCTCTCGCATCGGTGGCCAGGGCCAGGGCTCGGCGGTTCTCCCGCACCACGCGGCCATAGGTGGAGTGCCCGTCCAGGGTGGCGTCCACCAGCAGGTGGCCGGGGCGGCTGAAGGCGCAGACCCCGTCCACATGACCGTCCGTCATGTCGCCGGTGACGTGGTCCGGATCCCCCGGCAGCCAGATAGTCTTCTCGATGCCGAGCAGGCGGCTGAAGATCCGTTCGATCTCCACTTTGGTCATGCCGGGGTTGCGGTTGCTGTTGAGCAGCACCGACTCCGTGGTGATCAGGGTGCCCTCCCCATCCACATGGATGGCGCCCCCTTCGTTGGCGAGGAAGCTGCCGATGCACTCCAGCTCCAGGCTGTTGAGCACGCGTCGCGCCAGCCCCTCATCCAGACCGTGGGCCGACTTGCCGCCCCAGGCGTTGAAACGCCAGCTGATCCCGGCGGTGCCAAGCTCGGGATGGCAGATGAAGGTGGGGCCGGAGTCACGGCACCAGCTGTCATCCACCGGCAGGGGAATGAAGCGCACCCCGTCGCCGCACAGGGTGCGAGCCTCCGCCTGTGCGGCGGGATCCACCACCAGGTTCACCGGTTCGAAGCGGGCGATGGCATTGACCACCCGGGCGAAGTCCTGCTGGACCTGGGGCAGGGTTACGCCCCAGCCGTTTTCCCACAGCGCCTTGTTGTGCGGCCAGACCATCCAGGTCGCCGCGTGCCGGCACCACTCCGCTGGCATGAACCAGCCCACAGCCCTCATTCCCTGCTCGCGCATCTCAGCCTCTCTGATTAGGTACTATTAAGGTTATTGACGATGGGAATAGACTATTCTCCCCGCTGATGGGTAACAAACGATCGATTTTCGATAAAAGTGATAAGTGGAGCTAATCAATGATGTTCAAACACTGGCCCCCTCTCAACGTGCTGCGCGGCTTCGAGGCGGCGGCCAGGCTCGGCAGCTTTCATCAGGCGGCCCAGGAGCTGCACCTCACCCAGTCTGCCATCAGTCAGCAGATCCGCTCGCTGGAGGAGCTGCTTGGCCAGCCTCTGTTTCACCGCCAGGGACGTTCCGTCGCCCTGACCGACGCGGGCCAGGATCTGCTGGAGACGACCCAGCAGGTGCTGCTGCAACTGGCGGTGGGAATACAGCGCCTCGAGCAGTACCGCAAGCCGAACCAGCTTGTGCTCAACACCAGCACCACCATCGCCCGCCTCTGGCTGCTGCCCCGGCTGGCCGACCTTCACCGTCAGCATCCGGGCATCGATCTCTGGCTGTTCACCAGCGACGACACGCCGAACATGGCCGAGCAGACCATCGACATTTCGCTGCGCTGGGGGCTGGCTCCCCAGGCGGAATGCCGCCATCAGCCGCTGCTGGCGGATCGGCTGCTGCCGGTGGCGAGCCCGGCCGTGCTGGCACAGCCCGCGCAGGAGCGCACCACCCTGCACGGGGAGCGGGAGATGGACTGGCACCACTGGACCCTCAAGGGCGGCGACGATCTGCACCTGCAGACCCAGGGGCTCAACTTCTCCGATCCCGGCTTGTTGCAGGATGCGGCCAGCGCCGGGCTCGGGGTGGCGCTGGCGAGCGAGCTGCTCTCTCGCGACGCACGCCGACAGGGGTTGCTGCTGCCCCTCTCGTCCCACCGGGTGGCCGGGCCGAACTGGAACATGCTGATCCATCAGGCGAGCGAAGCCAGCCCCCAGTGCCGGGCGGTGAGCCAATGGCTCCAGCAGCAGTTTGCCGCAGAGGCTGCCACCCGGGACCAGGACGCGACACTCTGAGAGCGGTCACTGAATCGGGGCGGCAAGGGTGATTAAATGGCCCCTTCCCTTTTGCCGGATATCGCCGTGACCATGCCATCCGTTCCCCAGCCCCTCTCGTCCTGGCCCGAGCACCTGCAGGCCTCCTGGCTGCGCTGTGCCCACCAGACCAGCGCGTCCCTCTGGCATCCTCCCCACTGCGCCAGAGGGCAGACCCTGGAGAGCCTGCGCCAGCGCAAACGGGACCTGCTCACCACCGGCGAGATGGCGCTGGAGGATCTCTACGAGTTCATGGAGGGGCGCCCCTGCGCCCTGCTGCTCACCGACGAGAGCGGTTGCCTGCTGGCCCGGACCGGCCACCCCGATACCCTGCAGGCGCTGGCGGCACTCGGTTTTGGCCCAGGCGCGTTTTTCAGCGAGGGACGCATCGGCACCAATGCCATCAACCTGGCGGCCCTGGAGGGGGTGCCGCTCTGCGTCAGCGGCCCCCAGCACTTCAACCAGCGTCTCCACCCCTGGCACTGCTGTGCCAGCCCTGTCTACAACAGCACGGGTCGCCAGGTGGCGATCGTGGCCCTGATCTGCCGGGTGAAGGAGGCCGCGCCGGGGGATCTCGCGCTCACCGTCAGCGCCGGCCGCGAGCTGGCCAATCTGCTGCAGATGGAGCGCCTGATGCAGGAGTCCCAGCACCACTTGAGCGAGCTCTATGCCCTGTTGGATGGCATGGAAGACGGCGTGCTGGCCTGGGATCCCCAGGGGCGGCTGCGCTACCTCAACGCCCTGGCGGCCAGTCGGCTGCAACTCGACCCGGCTGTCTGCCTGGGCCAGCCCCTCGATCACCATCTGCTGTTGCCCCAGCGCCTGCGTCTGGCCATCGCGGAGATGACCCCCCTGAGCCATGTGGAGGTGACGCTGGAGCGGCGGGAGACCCGGGGCGAGGCCTTCATCGACGCCCTGGTGAGCCTCAAGCCCCTGCCGGGGCCGGACGGGGTCAGCTTCATCGTCCTGCTCCATCCCACCGATCGATTGCGCGCCATTCATCAATTGCGCCAGACGGTGCCCGAGCTCTCCGCCCTGGTGGGGGAGTCGAGCGCCATGCGCAAACTGCTTCGCCACGCCCGCCAGGCGGCCAGGGGACAGGGCCCCGTCCTGCTGCGAGGGGAGGAGGAGGTGGGCAAGGCCCAGCTGGCGGAGGCCATCCACTTTGGCAGCGAGCGAGCCGCCGGCCCCCTGGTCATCTTCAACTGCCAGGCATGGCCGAGGGAGCGGATGGCGCTGGAACTCATGGGGTCCGACGAGGCGGGGCAGGAGCGGGCCGGCAAGTTCGAGCTGGCTCACGGTGGCACCCTGGTGCTGGAGCAGGTGGAGTGCCTGCCTGCCCCCATGCAGGCCGCCCTGCTGCAACTGCTCAAGACGGGGCGCATCCAGCGCTTCGACTCCGCCCGCATCCTGCCCCTCAGGGTGAGGATCATCGCGACCAGCAGCGCCCCGCTGGAGCAGCGGGTGCAGGAGGGGGAATTCGGTCGCCAGCTGCTCTATGCGCTGCAAGGGTGCGAACTCTGGCTGCCGAGCCTGCGGGAGCGCAGCGCCGATCTGCCCGGACTCATCCGCCAGCACCTGGCGGTGCAGGGGGGCGAGCCGGGGCGCCAGTTCACCCCTGACGCCCTCGACTGCCTGCTGGCCTACCCCTGGCCCGGCAACCTGGGCGAGCTGCGCAGCGCCATCGAGTACGCCCAGCTTCATTGCAGTGAGGCACAGATCCCGCCCCGGGCGCTCCCGGCCGCCATCCGCCAGGGCCATTGCCTGCTGGCGGACGAGGTGGTGGGACAGCCGCTGCTCACCCTGGCGGAGCTGGAGCATCAGGCGATCCTGCGGGCCGCCCGTGCCAGCAAGGGCCAGGTCAGCCAGATGGCGCGCCAGCTCGGGATCAGCCGCACCACCCTCTGGCGGCGGCTCAAACTGCTCGACATCGATCCCGCCGACTACCACCACTGACCAGAACGCCCCTCAAAAAAAGCGGGCCCCGTCGTGACGGGGCCCGGATGGGGGAATGTGTCAGTCGCCGAAGCGAGCCTGCGCCAGTTGCTGGAAGCAGCTCAGCGCCGCCCCGGCATCCTCCCCTCGCGCCAGCAGGATGAGCCTGTCCCCCTGGCGCACATCGAGCATCGCGAGCCGGCTCAGGCTGCGGGGATTCGCCTCTTTCTCCCCCTTTTGCAGCTTGAGTTCAGCGGCAAAGGGCTTGAGTGCCGCGACCAGTCGGGCCGCGGGGCGCACATGCAGGCCGTGGGGATTCTCCACCACCACCTCGCAGCGCAGCCAGCCGTCGTCGGCAACAGGGGCTGCCTCCGTGGTAGCCTGCGCCGCACTGGCAGGCAGCATTCCCTGTTTCGGGCCCAGGGCGCCAAGCGCCTCGGCGGCTACCTCGTCCAGCGTCAGGCCTGCGCCAGCGGCCACCACGGCGGCCAGAGTGCCCTCGACCAGCGGGGCGGGGCTGAGCCGCACCCGGGCGCTCAGCTCGGGGGGCAGCAGCTCGAGGGCGGTCTCGGCGCTCAGGAGGGCGCTGCCCAAGTCCATCAGCACCAGCACCCCGCTGCCGTCATCCGCCTCTTCCATCGCACTCATCACGGCGATGGCGTCGGTGCCGATGGGATGGGCGGGGTCATCGACCCCGGCTGCCAGCAACAGCTTCGCCGGGCTGCCGAGCTGATCGGCCAGGGCTTTCAAACCGGCCGCAAGCATGGCGCTGTGAGAGACCACTACGATGCCGATCATGTTTACAACCTCGCTCTGTCACGCAGGGCGGTCAGCAGCAGCAGGGTCGAGGTGGCCCCCGCATCCTGATGGCCGATGCTGCGCTCACCAAGATAGCTGGCGCGCCCCTTGCGGGCCTGCATCTGGATGGTGGCCTCGGTGCCGGCTGCGGCGGCAGCCACCGCCTTGTCCAGCGCCTCGGGGAGCGGCAGGCCCTGTTGTTCCGCCTGCTGCAGGGCAGCCAGAGCGGGCCACCAGGCGTCGCACATGGTCTTGTCACCCGGCTCGGCGCGGCCACGGGAGACGATCCCCTCCACCCCGTCGCTCAGCATCTTGCCGAGTTGGCCGAGGGTCAGGCTCTGGCAGGCATCGCTGCTGGCCGCGGCCCGGATGAAGAAGGTGCCGTAGAGGGGTCCGCTGGCGCCGCCGACCGAGGAGAGCAACGTCATGCCGGTGGTTTTGAGCACCTGGCCGATGTCCTTGTCCGCCACCGCGGGCAGCTTCTCCGCCACCTTGGCAAAGCCGCGCTGCATGTTGAGGCCGTGGTCGCCGTCGCCGATGTCGGTATCCAGCGCCGTGAGGTAGTCACGCTGCTCGGTGAAGATGTGCTCGCAGTCGAGCAGCCAGTTGACGATCTGATGCTTGCTTAACATGAATATTCCTCAGCAGCCGCGCCGCAGGGCCGGGGTGTGAACGGGGGCATCCCACAGGGTCATCAGCTCGTCATCCACCTTGAGCAGGGTGATGGAGATGCCGGTCATGTCGAGGGAGGTACAGTAGGGGCCGATGAGGTTGCGCACCAGATGGATGCCCGCCTCTTCGCACAGGGTGGCGAGGCGACCATAGACGCCGTAGAGCTCGGAGATGGGGGTGCCGCCGAGGCTGTTGACCAGGACGATGACCCTGTCACCCCCATTGAGCGGCTCGATAAAGGTGTGCTCCTCCTGCCAGCTGCCGGAGGCACGATCCCAGTGACGCAGGGTGCGGCCATAGGGGCTGTTGTCGGTCAGCTCCTTGAACATGTCGTCCACCAGAGCGTTGAGGTCGGTGAAGGGACGGCGCTCGATGCCCGGCTCGCCGTGGATGCCGACGCCGAACTCCACCTCGTTGTCAGCCAGGGTGAAGGAGGGCTTGCCGGCAGCAGGGACGGTGCAGGCGTGCATGGCCACGCCTATGGTGCGGCTCTGGTTGTTGATCCGGCGGGCCAACGCCTCGCAGCGCGCCAGATCGTAGCCCGACTCGGCGCCGGCACCGACCAGCTTCTCGCACAGCACTGTCGTGGCAACCCCGCGGCGGCCAGCGGTGTAGAGGCTGTCCTTCACCGCCACGTCGTCATCGATGAGGGCGAAGCCCACCTTGACCCCGTCACCGTGCAGCAGCTCGACCGCCGTCTCGAAGTTGAGCACGTCGCCGGTGTAGTTCTTCACCAGAAACAGCACGCCGGCACCGCCGTCGACGGCCTGACCGCACTCGTACATCTGATCCGGGGTCGGGGACGTGAAGATCTCGCCGGGGCAGGCACCATCCAGCATTCCTTTGCCCACCAGGCCACCGTGCATGGGCTCGTGGCCGCTGCCGCCACCGGAGACCAGCGCCACCTTGCCCGTCACGGGGGAATCGGCGCGGGTGATGTAGTGGGGTTCGATTCGCACCTTGAGCTCGGGGTGGGCAGCGGCCACCCCCATCAGTTGTTCACGGACCACGGCATCGACGGCATTGATCAGCTTCTTCATGGCTCACTCCTTGGCTTGCCACCACACGGGTGGACAGATGGTTGATGGAGCCAGTCTAGCGAGCCATAGGGGGATAAAAATGACAGGGGTTTCGGTTCGGATCTGAAACAGCAAACAAAGCCTGACGTTTCAATCTGAAACGAGCGGATGGGGAAGATCCGGGAAAGTGTTAGCCGCCTCACAGCCATGAAAAAGGGCCCCGCAGGGCCCTTCTCGATAGTATGAAGATTAGATGGCCCAGCCACCGGCGTAGAAGATCACCAGGGCCACGGCGATGATGACGGTACCGATGTTGAGCTTCTTCCACTCGGCGGCAAACAGGCGGCCGACCACCAGGGCCACGAAGCCCAGCATGATGCCGGTGACGATGTTGCAGGTGAGCACGATGAAGACGGCGCACAGCATGCCGGAGAGGGCATCGACCGAGTCGTTGAAGTCCAGCTTGGTGACGTTGCCCAGCATCAGCAGGCCCACATACATCAGGGCCGGTGCGGTGGCGTAGGCCGGTACCAGATAGCTCAGTGGGGAGAGGAAGATCATCAGCAGGAAGAGCACGCCGACCAGAGTGGCGGTCAGACCTGTCTTGCCGCCGGCAGCGGTCCCTGCGGCGGATTCGATGTAGACGGCTGCCGGAGCACCACCTACCACGCCCGCCACCATGCTGCTGACGGAGTCCGCAGTCAGGGCCTTGCCACCGCTGATGATGTGACCACGCTCGTTGATGAGGCCAGCCTGACCGGCCACGGCACGGATGGTGCCGGTGGCGTCAAACACGGCGGTCATCACCAGGGCCAACACGGTCGGAATCACTACCGGATTGAGGGCGCCCAGCAGATCCATGCTGCCCACCAGGGAGCCATTCTCGCCACTCAGGCTCGGCATGGCGAAGAAGCCCTGCCAGGTCACTTTCGGATCGAAGATAAGGCCGAGGATGGAGATGGCGATGATCACCATCAGGATGCCGCCCGGCACCTTGCGGCGCTCCAGGCCGAAGATGGCAGCCAGACCCAGCACCGTCATGATGACCGGGAAGGCGGTGATCTCGCCGAGCTGCACCGGCAGGCCAGCCCCTTCATTCTTGATCACCATGCCGACCCCGTTGGTGGCGATCAGCAGCAGGAACAGGCCGATACCGATGCCGGTACCGTGGGCGATGCCGGAGGGGAGGTTGTCCAGGATCCACTGGCGCACGCCGGTGACACTGATCAGGGTGAACAGCACCCCCATCAGGAAGATGGCGCCAAGGGCAACCGGAATGCTCAGCCCCTGACCCAGCACCAGGCTGAAGGCGGTAAAGGCGGTGAGAGAGATGGCACAACCGATGGCCATCGGCAGCTTGGCCCAGAGCCCCATCAGCAGGGAGCCGAAGGCGGCGATCAGACAGGTCGCCACAAACACCGGGCCCTGCTCAAAACCGGCTGCGCCCAGCATGTTCGGCACGACGATGATGCTGTAGACCATCGCCAGGAAGGTGGTCAACCCGGCCAGCAGCTCCTGTCGCACCGTGCTGCCACGCTGGCTGATGGAGAAATAGGAATCCAGAAACCCGCCATTGCCGGCGCGGGCCGTCGTTTGTTGCGTTGCCATAGTTCATCCTGAAAATGTGAAGGAAATCGTTTGCTTGCTGGCGCGCAAAATAGCAAGAATTTGGCGAGATTGCAGCGGATAAGCCTCCATTTCCCCGAAGTTTTTCATAAAAGGGCTCGTTGGAGGCCTCATTTTCCATGAGAGCGGCCCATCCCAAGCTTCTACACTCTTAGCTAGCCACGTTCCCATCTACCGGAGAGAAGCCCATGCACACAGGCAACCTGCTTGGCCAGATCCCCTCCCCCCTGCCCAGTGAAGTGTTCGCGGATCTGGTCAGCACCAACAATGTTCGTATCGAGCGCATTCTCTCCCAGGGACAGCAGACCCCTACCGGAGAGTGGTTCGATCAGGATGAACACGAATGGGTATTGCTGGTGCAGGGAGAGGCCATCCTGGTCTTCATCACACCGGATACCGAGGTACAGGAACGCGTCCATCTGGGGCCGGGGGATTACATCAACATCCCGGCGCACCTTCAGCACAGGGTGGAGTGGACCCATCCGACCGAGACAACCGTCTGGCTCTGCGTCTATTACTAGCAAGCTCACGGCTCAAGAAGGCAATGCTTCTGCTGCGAAGATCGAAGAGGAGACCGTGGAGACGAAAAAAAGCCCAGTCTGTCGACTGGGCTTCTTAAGTAGTGGCGGAGCGGACGGGACTCGAACCCGCGACCCCCGGCGTGACAGGCCGGTATTCTAACCGACTGAACTACCGC
>NZ_JAPCIS010000027.1:0-61637 GCF_027707425.1 Aeromonas sp. QDB63 | reverse complement strand
ACTCATAATGAACCCTTTTTCATGGCTCCAGATGACAAACATGATCTCATATCAGGGACTTGTTCGCACCTTCCCTATCTCTTCCCCATCAGGGAATATCACCGAGCCGGTCGCTTGGCTGCCCCGCCTTTTGCGGCCGGCTTGCCACCCTGGGCTGCCGGCTTGGCAGTGCCAGCGCGGCTGGGGGCCTTGCCCTTTTGGGCGGGTTTGCCGGCCGGTTTGCTCTTACCAGCACTCTGGCCTGCGCCCTGACCTGTACCTTGCGAACTGGGCTTGCCGTTACCCGAGCCTTTCTGGAGCTGAGAGCCCACCGGTTTGCCATTGCCGGCCTTGCCGCCATTTCTGCTGGCCGCTGGGGCATTGGCTGCACCGGCCTCGCTGCGGGCGGCCTTGTTGCCCGCCCCGTTGCTGCGCTGATGGGTGATGGCACTGTGGCGAGTCAGGGCGGGCTTCAGGCCCTTGTTGCGGCTGCGCTCGGCCTTGGCTTCGCCGCGCCCTTCCGGCGGCACCAGGCAGTCGGGGCCGTTGCCGATGAGGTGGCCCTTGCCCATCTCCAGCAGGGCTTCGCGGATCATCGGCCAGCCGGCCGGATCGTGGTAGCGCAGCAGCGCCTTGTGCAGGCGACGGCGACGCTCCCCTTTCACCACGAACACGTCCCCGCCCTGGCGACTCACCTTGTTGAGGGGGTTTTTCTCGGTGTAATACATGGTGGTGGCGTTGGCGAGCGGCGACGGGTAGAAGTTCTGCACCTGATCGAGCTTGAAGCGGTTTGCTTTAATCCAGAGCGCCATGTTCACCATGTCCTCATCCGTGGTGCCCGGGTGGGCGGAGATGAAGTAGGGGATCAGGTACTGCTGCTTGCCCGCCTCTTTGGAATACTTGTCGAACAGCTCCTTGAAGCTGTAGTAGCTGCCCATGCCCGGCTTCATCATCTTGGAGAGCGGGCCCTCCTCGGTGTGTTCCGGCGCGATCTTGAGGTAGCCGCCGACGTGGTACTTGGCCAGCTCCTTGATGTAGCGCGGATCTTCCACCGCGATGTCGTAACGCACCCCGGAGGCGATCAGGATCTTCTTGATGCCCTTGAGATCGCGCGCCTTGCGATAAAGGTTGATGGTCGGGCTGTGGTCGGTATCCATGTGCGGGCAGATGGTCGGCCAGACGCAGGAGGCACGGCGACAGGTCTGCTCGGCCTTGGGGCTCTTGCAGCGCAAGCGGTACATGTTGGCGGTGGGGCCGCCCAGATCCGAGATGACACCGGTAAAGCCCGGCACCTTGTCGCGGATCTCTTCGATTTCTTTGAGGATCGACTCTTCCGAGCGGCTCTGGATGATGCGCCCCTCGTGCTCGGTGATGGAGCAGAAGGAGCAGCCGCCGAAGCAGCCGCGCATGATGTTGACCGAGGTCTTGATCATGTCGTAGGCCGGGATCTTCTCGTTGCCATAGGCCGGGTGCGGCACCCGCTGGTACGGCAGGCCGAACACGCCGTCCATCTCGTCGGTCTCGAGGGGGAAGGCGGGCGGGTTGACCCAGATGATGCGATCGCCGTGAGCCTGGGAGAGCGCGCGGGCGCAGCCCGGGTTGGTCTCGTGGTGCAGGATGCGCGACGCATGGGCGTAGAGCACCTTGTCCTCCTTCACCCGCTCGAACGCCGGCAGCTTGACGTAGGTCTTCTCCCATGGCTTTTGCTTAGGCGGCTGCACCAGGATGGGCTTGGCTTCCTGCTCCACCGGCGCGGTACCCTCGTCATCGCTGCATGGCGCCCCTTCCATATAGGGGTTGGGGATGGGATCGATGCGGCCAATCTGGTCGAGCTTGCTCGAATCCACTCCGCGCCAGCCCGGCAACGGCTCCTTGCGGATGACGGCGGTGCCGCGAATGTCCTGCATGGTGTCGATGGTCTCGCCGCCTGCGATGCGGTGAGCCACCTCCACCAGGGGGCGCTCGGCGTTGCCGTAGATGAGGATGTCGGCCTTGGCGTCGATCAGGATGGAGCGGCGGATGGTCTCGGACCAGTAGTCGTAATGGGCAATGCGGCGCAGGGATGCCTCGATGCCGCCGATGACCACCGGCACCTCTTTATAGGCCTCTTTGCAGCGCTGGGTGTAGACCAGGGTGGCGCGGTCCGGCCGCTTGCCGCCCACATCCCCCGGGGTGTAGGCGTCGTCGTGGCGCAATTTTTTATCGGCGGTGTAGCGGTTGATCATGGAGTCCATGTTGCCCGCCGTCACCCCGTAGAAGAGGTTGGGCTTGCCCAGGCGCATGAAGTCATCCTTCGATGACCAGTCCGGCTGGGCGATGATGCCGACCCGAAAGCCCTGGGATTCGAGCATGCGGCCGATCACCGCCATGCCGAAGCTCGGGTGATCCACGTAAGCGTCGCCTGTCACCAGCACGATGTCGCAGCTGTCCCAGCCGAGCTTGTCCATCTCCGCGCGGGACATGGGCAGGAAGGGCGCCGTGCCGTAGCACTCGGCCCAGTAACGGGGATAGGAGAAGAGGTTGGTAACCGGCTGCATTTTGACCACCTGGAACAATTCGGGTCGCGCATTATACCGGCAGAGCCAGGCGGGGGCGACGGCTTTTTGCCCCCACAGAACGCGAGGGGAAAGGGCGTCTTCGAGCGGGCTCGACAGGTCGGCGTGACAAAATCGGATCTCATCAACAAACAGGGCTCCCATTGGCGCCCTTCTTGCTGTCATCCGGGTCGGCACGCTAGGCCGCCGGTTTGTCACGCCCCTCGGGGGCCACCGCCCCCGGCACCGGGGAGGGACTGGCCGGGGTTGCCGTGGCCAGTACCTCGTCCACCAGTCGGTCCCGTGCCCCCGTCATCCCCGCGCGTCTGGCGATCAGGTGATAGATGGCGGGCACCACCAGCAGGGTCACCAGGGTCGCCAAGGACAAGCCGAAGAAGACCACGGTCCCCACGGCCATCCGGCTCTCGTACCCCGCCCCCATGGAGAGCATCAGGGGCACGGCGCCGATGATGGCGGTGAGCGAGGTCATCAAGATGGGGCGCAGGCGGCGCACCGACCCCTTGATGATCGCCTCCTCGAACCCTTCACCCCGCTGGCGCAGCTGGTTGATGAACTCCACGATGAGGATGCCGTTCTTGGTCACCATGCCGATGAGCATGATCATGCCTATCTGGCTGTAGATGCTGAGCTCCTGCCCCGTGAGCCAGAGGCCGAGCAGGCCGCCGAAGATGCCGAGCGGCACCGTCATCATCACCACCGCCGGGGTCAGCAGGCTCTCGAACTGGGCCACCAGCACCAGATAGACCACCAGCAGGGCCAGGCCGAACACCAGTGCCATCTCCCCCTGGTTGTCGCGATAGTCCTTGGACTCGCCGGCATAATCCACCGACATGCCGGTGGGCAGGTGATCTGCGGCCCAGCCATCCAGGAAGTCGAGCGCCTCCCCCAGGGTGTGGCCGGGGGCCACGTCCGCGGTGAGGGTGACCGCCTTCTGGCGCTGGTAGTGGTTGAGGCGCTGGGGACTCGCCACCTGGGTGACGGTCGCCAGGGTGGAGAGGCTCACCATCTCGCCGCTCGCGGCTTTCAAATAGATGCGGCTGATGTCGGAGATGCCGTTGAACTGGGTCTGGTTGGCGCGCAGGTAGACATCATACTCTTCGCCCCTGTCCACATAGGTGGTCTGGCTGACGCCACCGAGCAGGGCCTGCAGGGAGCTTGCGATGGTGGAGACCGGAATGCCGAGCTGGGTGGCTCGCTCCCGCTCTATGGTCACCTGCAGCTCCGGGGTCTTCTCGGCATAGTCGAGATCCGGGCTCTGCATCAGCCCGCTCTGGACCGCCGCCTCCTTGAGCGCCAGCCCCTGCTGGTTGAGCTCGCCGTAATCGGAGCCTTGCAGCACGAACTGCACCGCCGCGGTGGATCCGCCTCTGAACCCCGGCTGGAAGGTGCGGATCATCACGTCGGGGATGCCGGCGAGGCGACCGCTCAGGGAGCGGCCAAACTCGGTGGCCGTTTCGTCCCGCACCGCCCAGTCGCTGAGCTGGATGATGGCCATGCCGGTCTGATCGCCGCCGCGCCCGAAGGCCGGGGTGCTGAAGCTCATGGCCTGCACCACCCCCTTGCCGAGCAGCGGCAGGATGGCGGCCTCCACCTGCTGCATGTTGCGCTTCATCCGCTCGATGCTGGTGCCCTCCGCCCCTTTCACGAACACATAGAGCACGCCCCTGTCCTCGGTCGGGGTGAGGCTCGCGGGCAGCTTGCCAAAGAGGGCGCCAATGCCGCCGAGGCAGAGCAGCAACACCAGGGGCATCCAGACGGCGCGGCGCAGCACGGCCCCCAGCAGGGCGCGATAGCGCCGCTCCACCCAGCCGAGGCCTTTGTCCAGCGTGGCGGTCAGGGCGTTGGGCTTGTCCACGGCACGCATCAGCCAGGAGCCCATGGCCGGGGTCAGGGTGAGCGCCACCAGGGAGGAGAAGAGCACGGCCAAGGAGAGCAGGATGGCGAACTCGGTGAAGAGGCGCCCCACCATGCCGTCCATGAAGGCGATGGGCACGAACACCATCACCAGCACGGCGGTGGTGGCGATGACGGCAAAGCCCACCTCCCGGGTGCCGTGCCAGGCCGCCATCAAGGGGGACTCGCCCCGTTGCAGGTGGTGGTGGATGTTCTCCACCACCACGATGGCGTCATCCACCACCAGGCCGATGGCGAGGATGAGGGCCAGCAAGGTGATGAGATTGATGGAAAAGCCCAGATACCAGGCACCGATGAAGGCCGAAATCAGGGAGACGGGCACCGTGATGGCGGGGATGAGCGTGGTGCGCCCCTGCCCGAGGAAGAGATAGAGCACAGCGACCACCAGCAGGGCGCAGATGGCGAGTGTCTCATACACCTCGTCGATGGCCTGCTTGATGAAGATGGTGGAGTCGTAGTCGACCTCAAGGGTGGCCCCCTCCGGCAGGAAGCGCTGCATCTCCACAAGCTTCTTCTCGATGCCCTGGGCCACCGCCAGGGGGTTGGCTGTGGATTGAGCGACGATGCCAATCCCCAGGCTCTCGCGGCCGTTGCGCTGATAGGCGCTGTCTTCGTTCTTGGCCCCCACCTCCACATCCGCAATGTCCGCCAGATAGATGCTCTGACCATTGGTGGCGGTTTTCACCGGCAGGGTGCGAAAATCTTCCGCACTGTGATAGAGCCGTGCAATCTGCACCGCCATGGTCATGGTGTTGTTGCGGATCTCGCCGCCCGGCAGCTCGATGTTCTCCCGCTTGAGGGCATCCTGCACGTCGGCCACCGTGATGCCGCGGGCCGCCATGTCGGCGGGGCGCAGCCGCACGTACATCACCTGGGTCAGGTCCCCGGAGAGGGAGACCTCGCTCACCCCGTCCACCAGGCTCAAGGGGTCCACCAGCATGCGATTGGCGTAATCCGTCATGGCGGTACGATCCATCTGGGTGCTGCTGAAGTTGAGCCAGATGGCCACATCCCCGTTGCCGTTGTCCTTGGTCACCATGGGCTCGTCCGCCCCGTCTGGCAGCTTGGGTCTGGCCCGGGAGATGGCGTCACGCACGTCGGAGGTGCCCTCCAGCATGTTCCAGCCGAGCTTGAACTCCACCGTGATGGAGGAGCGCCCCTTGCGGGTCACCGAGTTGATGTTCTTGATGCCGCTGATGCCGGAGAGCTGATCCTCGATGGGCTTGGTGACCTGGCTCTCCATCACCTCGGGGGCCGCCCCCTCATAGGTGGTGGTGATGGAGACGGACGGAGTCTGCACATCCGGCATCTCCCGCACGGTGAGTTTGCTGAAGGCCACCACGCCGAACACGGTGAGCAGGGAGCTGATGACCACCGCCACCAGGGGACGGCGTACTGAGATATCGGAGAGCCACATCAGCCTTTCACCTCGCCCAGATCACGTACTTGGGCGCCGTCGCGCAGATTGACCAGCCCCTCCACCGCGATGCGATCGCCGACGTTCAACCCCTTGAGCACCCAGACGGCCTCGCCATGGGTGTCGCCAAGCTCCACCGGCACGCGCTTCACCCGTCCGTCCGCCTCCAGGCGATAGACGAAGCGCTGCTCGCCGGCATACTCCACCGACTGGGCGGGGATCAGGGTCATCTTCTGGGGCGGCAGAGAGAGATCCACGTTCATCAGCATGCCGGGCCGCAGCTGGCCACCGGTGTTGGGCAGGATGACACGGGCCTTGATGTTCTGGGTGTCGCTGGAGATCCGGCTGTCGAGGGTCTCCAGCACGCCGGAAAAGGATTGATCCGGCCAGGCCGAGCTGGTTGCCGTCACCGCCATGCCGGGGCGCAGCAGGGAGAGGTAGCGCTCGGGCACCGCCAGATCGAGCCGCAGTTTTGCCAGCTCGTCCAGATGCAAGAGCACGTCGCCGCTGTTGACCAGGGCTCCTTCGCTGAGATCGATGAGGCTGACGGTGCCGTCGAAGGGGGCCGCCAGGGTGCGCAGGGAGAGCTCGTAACGGGCCGCATCGACCCGGGCCTGGGCCTGGGCAACAGTCGCCTCTTGCCCCTCCAGCTCCGAGGTGGTGACGGCGCCTCGCGCCACCAGCTTGCGCATGTCCCGCAGCTTGCGAGCCTCGTCGCGCACGCTGGCGCTCTGCTCGGCCAGCTCTGCCTGCTGCTTGCCCGCATCCAGGGCGATCAGGGTCTGCCCCTGTGTGACCTGCTGGCCGGAGCTCACCGCGATGGTGGCAATGCGGCCGGTCACCTCGGGGCTGATGGCCACGGAGCGATTGGCCGCAAGCTTGCTCACCAGCTTGATGGAGGGCTCGGCCAGACTCTGCCTGACGGTTTCGGCCCTGATGTTGATCTCTCTTGGTGCTGGCTTGCTGGCGGGTTCAGCCTGCCGCAGATGCCAGGCGCCCGCCGCCAGCAATAGAAGAAGAGGGAAAAGCCACAGCCACACGCGCGTTTTCATCACAAGATCCATGCAGTCAAAGAGAGAGGAAGAAGAGATAGCTTCATCAAGGATGGCACCATGTTACCCCCTGACTATGCCGTGACTATGTATAAATGTGACAAAACGTAACAGTCCGGTGAGAAGATCATCAAAAACGCATCTTGTCGGCACGCGCGTCAGGGTTCTGCCTTACACTGATGCCGACTCTCGCCATCTTCCGGTACGCCCATGTCCATTCCCTCCCCCGCCTTTGCCAGATACCGATTGCAGTGGCTGCTGCTGGGCCTCGGCCTGCTGCTGTTGCTGCTCGCCCTGCAACATGCGTTTCGCCAGGTTACCGAGATCAACAAGCGTGACACCATCAACGCCGCGACCCAGCTCAGCAGCCAGCACCAGCGGATGGAGACCTTCCTTGAGGCCATGCGCGGCCAGGCGGAGGAGCGCCTGCGCAGCAATCCCCAGTCCGTGCTCTCTCGCCAGCTCTATCAGGCGCTGCAATCCGACGGGGAGCACGGCATCAATCTGGATCGCATCCCCGTCGATCTGCCCCCCGCCCTCATCGGCAACCTGACCGGGCAGGGCCCGCTGCCCCATGACGGCAGCGAGCGGCAAGCCAGAATACATCTCGCCCTCAGCCTCTCCCCCCTGCTCGCCACGGCCAGCAAGCTGCTGGACAGGGACGTGGCCTGGATCTACTTCACCGGTACGGACAATTTCATCTACCTCTATCCCTGGGTGCCATCCAGCCAGTTTCGCTTCGATCCCGTGATTTACAGCAAGGCCTACTGGCAGGAGGCGATGGCCAGGCATCCCCACCTGGAGCACGCCATGCTCTCGCGCCCCTACCAGGATTTTGCCGGACGGGGGCAGATGATCACCCTCTCCCAGCCCATTACCCAGGGCGGCCAGATCATTGGCCTGCTCAGCATCGACATCCAGACCGTCACGCTGGCGCAGACCCTGCACCGCCTCGCCCCCCGGATTGGCACCCTGTTCCTGCTCAACGCCCATCAGCAGATCCTTGCCAGCAGCCAGTCCGGTACCGCGCCGCCCCCGGTCAGGACGGCGCAGTCAGCGGAATATGAGTGGCAACAGGGCGCCTTGCAGCTCGTCTATCCCATCCCGGAGACACCGCTCTCCCTCATCCATCGCATCCCGCTGCTGCCTCTGCTGCAGACGCTGTTGTGGCAATCGGCGACGGCGCTCATCACCATTCTCTGTCTGGTGGTGGCGACCGTCTCCAGCCTGCGTGCCCAGCGCCTCAACCGGCGCCTCAACTACCTGTCGCGCCACGATGCCCTGACCGGCGCCTTCAACCGCCACTACTTCGATGCCTTCGAACACCGCCAGGCCCTGGCAGGCCGCCAACGCATCGGCGCCATCATGTTTGACTGCGATCACTTCAAACAGGTCAACGACCGTTTCGGCCACGGGGTGGGCGATCAGGTCCTCATCCGTCTGGTGCAGCTCTGCCAGTCCCTGCTGACACGGGAGTGCCACCTGATCCGCTGGGGCGGCGAGGAGTTCCTGCTGCTCGTCGCCGATGAAGCGATCCCTCTGGCCCCCTTGGCCGAGCGGCTTCGCCTGTGCATAGCAGAGCATCCCTGGAGCGCCATCGCGGCCGAGCTGAAGGTGACCGTCAGCCTGGGCCACTGTCGCCAGTCACCGGCCATCTCCTTGCAGGAGGTGATCCGCCGCGCCGATATCGCCCTCTATCAGGCCAAGGCCAACGGCCGCAATCGCAGCGAAGCGTGGCGGGATGACGGACAGGAGAAGCCGGAGTAAGCTGGACTCCCACTTCATGTCAGGAGACGCAACTGTGTCACGAAAACCCCGTCTGGGATTGGCCCTGGGCAGCGGTGCGGCCCGAGGATGGGCCCACATCGGCATCATCCGTGCCCTGGAGCGACTCGGCGTCAAGCCGGATCTGGTGGCTGGCTGCTCCATCGGCAGCTTTGTCGGCGCCGCCTATGCCGCTGGTGAACTGGACAAGCTGGAGAGCTGGGTGCGCGGCTTCAGCCGCCTGCAGGTCATGGGGCTGCTCGATCCTGCCCTCTCCGGCGGCCTGTTTCGCGGTGACAAGGTATTTGGCATCGCCGCCGGCCATCTGGGGGATCCCGTCATCGAAAGCCTGCCGCTGCCCTTTGCCTGCGTCGCCACCGAACTCGATACCGGTCGCGAGATCTGGTTGCAGGAAGGACCGCTTCGCCAGTGTGTGCGCGCCTCCTGCGGTATGCCCGGCCTGCTCACCCCGACCCGGGTGGAGGATCGCTGGCTGGTGGACGGGGCCGTGGTCAACCCGGTCCCCATCTCCCTAGCCCGCGCCATGGGAGCCGAGGTGGTGATCGCCGTCAACCTCAACACCGACATGCACCAGCCCTGGACCGACGAACCGGACGAGCCCGTGCAGGGGGGGCTGCTCAGCCAGTGGTTGAACCGGGGCGAGCGCGAACCCAGTACCCCCGGCATGTGGGGGGTGATGACGGGCTCCATCAACATCATGCAGGAGCGCATCACCCGTGCCCGTATGGCCGGGGATCCCCCCGAGATCCAGCTCTGCCCGCGCCTTGGCAACCTCTCCATCATGGATTTCCACCGCGCGAGCGACGCCATCAACGAGGGGGAAGCCTGTGTCGAGCGCAACCTGGAGCAGCTCAAGGAGGAGCTGTCACGACTCTGCCTGATATGAAGGCATATCGGGGTAAAAGACAAAAAGAGCGCCAATAGGCGCTTTTTTGTTTCGGGCGACGCGGCTCAGAACAGCCCCAGCCCCTTGAGCATCACCACCAGGATCAGCAGCGGCGACACATAGCG
This sequence comes from Aeromonas sp. QDB63, assembly GCF_027707425.1. Classification (NCBI taxonomy): domain Bacteria; kingdom Pseudomonadati; phylum Pseudomonadota; class Gammaproteobacteria; order Aeromonadales; family Aeromonadaceae; genus Aeromonas; species Aeromonas sp. QDB63. Next base: position 51,924 of record NZ_JAPCIS010000027.1, on the reverse strand, counting down.
GATGATGAAAAACAGGGGGCTAAGGATGGGCAGCGCCAGCTTGCCTCCATTGGTCAGCGCCGTCGTCATCCGCTCGAATCCCCATACCCAGCCCACAAAGAGGCAGAGGAAGATGCCGCCAAGGGGCATCAGCACGTTGGAAGAGACGAAGTCGAACAGATCGAAGAAGGTTTTCCCGCCAACCTGCACATCCGCCAGCGTGCTGCTCGAGAGCGCACAGGTCGAGCCGACCGCCCCCAGCACCAACAGGTTGATCAGGGTCGCCCTTGTGCGGCTCATGTGAAAGCGCTCGGAGAGCACCGAGACCGGCACCTCCAGGATGGAGAGCATGGCCCCGGTGGCTGCGATGGCGGAGAGCACGAAGAAGAGCACCATGAAGAGGTGTCCAAACGGGATGCTGGCAAAGACCGCGGGTATGGTGATGAACAGCAGGGAGGGGCCTGCGCTCGGCTCGAAGCCAAAGGCAAACACCGCTGGGAAGATGGCGATCCCCGCCAGCATGGAGACGAAGAGATCCGCGCACATCACCCGTACCGTGGTGAGAGGGATGTGCTGATCGTCCCGAAAGTAGCTGCCATAGGTCATCATGCAACCCATCCCGATGGAGAGCTTGAAGAACGCCAGCCCCATGGCCGTCAGCACGACGCCTGCGGTCACCTTGGAGAAATCCGGCGAGAACAGGAAATGCAGTCCTTCGCTCGCTCCGGGCAGAGTCAGGCTGCGCACGCCTATCACCAGCAGCAGGATGAAGAGCAGTGGCATCAACCGCTTGGTGACCGCTTCGATCCCCCTGGAGACCCCCATCAGCAAGATCCCCCCCATCAGGGCCAGCACCAGCCACTGCCAGAGCAGACTCTGCAAGGGATCCGTGATGAGCGAATTGAAGGCAGCACCCGTGACGGCGGGATCGGTGGAGAGGATCTCGCCGCTGGCCGCCTTGAAGATGTAGGCAAACACCCAGGCCGCCACCTCGGAGTAGAACGACATAATGAGGAAGGCCGCGCTCACCCCCATGGCGGCGATCAGCCACCAGGGTTGCCCCTTCGGAGCCAGCTTGATGAGCCCGCTGACCGCATCCGTCCTGGCCTCGCGCCCCAGCATGATCTCGGAGATCATCACCGGCAATCCCACCAGCAGGGTGGCGATGACATAAACCAGCAGAAAACCGGCGCCACCGTTCTCACCGGTCAGATAGGGAAACTTCCAGATATTGCCGAGCCCGACGGCAGACCCCAGGGTCGCGGCCAGCACGCCAAAGGTGCTGGTAAACCCATCTCTGGCTTTGGTAATGGATTGGCTCATCGTTGTCTCGCTGTGTGGATCACCGCCTGAATTAAAAGGGTCGGAGTGTTCCGTGGATTAATCCAGCCCGACAAGATGATTTAGTGAAAATCGCCGCTGGCCGCACCCAACGCATTATTTAATTAAATAATTTTCCATTTTGACAAATAAAAAATGCCGCCTCGAGGGCGGCATTTTTATCAAGGTTGAACTGAATCAAGCCTTGGCAATATCGTCCGGACCGATCTGGCCGATTTCGGCGACTTTCTTGTCAGCCAGCAGCCAGAGGGTGAACTTGTGCAGATCGGGGTGGTGGGCCAGGGCAACCAGGAAGGCGCCTCCGACTTCACGGTAACCCAGTTCATAGTTCTTCAGGGTGGTTGGGGGGACGCCCAGCAGATCGGCAAACTTGGGACGGCTCAGGCCTACCGCTTCGCGGATCTGACGGATCTTCTTGCCAACAGTTACGATATTTGAATTCATGTGTTCCATACTCCGTTCGGCGGATTGACTCCACCTTTATTTTTCGCGACGACTCGTAGTCAAGTGTATCAGTTTTGAACGGACTCGTTATGGTCGAGCCTCTATCTATAATCAGCGTCTTTCGACGACAACCCTTCACAAACCTCGGGGATGGTAATCGCTGCGTCGCCTCAGGTAAACAGTCTCGAAAAGAAACCTTTCTTGTTGCCCGGCCATCCCTCGTATAATTCGCCGGTTATTTCCAAGAGAGTCATCAACATGGCATTTCCCGGCATCATTTCCCGTCTTCATTCCGACCCGGACTCCCTCCCCCGTCAGCTCGCCCAGGGTCTGCAGACCCGGGCCGAAGCGTTCTGGCTGCCTATGGCCATGCAGGGGGACGCCGCCACCGTGCTGGCGGCCCTCCCGGACAGCTGCAGCCTCTATCTTGAAGGCCAGACGACGCTTCCCCTGCGCAGCCACGACGGCGTCGTGGCAGAAAACGGCACCCTGGCACTGGGCAATGGTCACACGATGACGCTGGCCAGGGAGAAAGGCGATGGCGGCATCGTGCCGGAAGAAAGCCTCGCCGAGATGGCCCAATGGCTGGAAGCGGGTCATCGGCACTTCATCTGCTCCACTGCCGTCCAGCCCGTGGCGCGGGCCATCCTCAACATCTGGCCTCTCGATCCCTACCTCGCCCGTCACTTCTTGCTCAGTTTCATACCCTTGCTGTGCGAAGCAACCGAGGCGGACTATCTTGCGGTCCTCTCGGTCAGGGCGGGTGACGCCATCCCGCGGCACGCTTGGGCTGAGGCTTATATGAAGCTTGAGAAGAAACTGCATCGCGCCTACTTGGATCACTAATAAATCCCAAGAAACAGCCAGTTATCCCTACGACACAATTTGCCCCATCCCTTATCTGTGAGCTTGATCATGTTTTGAAATGGGCATAAAGTGCGCCACGTCATCGGAATGACGTCGGCTGTTCGTGGCGGAGTATGCATTGTCGACAGTGCAACCCGCACACTTGTGCACCCAGATACGTGCCTCCTGGATGGATCTAGGATCCCTGTTCGCACCAACGTCGTTGGTCGACAGAGCCAGCAGCTTACATAAATTACAAAGTGCGAAGCACGTGAACAACGTGCCATCTCAACGAGGATTATTTTATGATGAAAATGGCTCCTTCCCTGATCGCCATCGCTATGGCCACCATGGGTGCAACTGCAGCTCACGCCGCTGACGACATCTACTTCGGCGCCGGTGTTGGTGCAACTCACTTCAACGGTCTGAACAAGATCGAAGGCGTGAACGTTGGCGAAGAAGATGCGGCTGCTGCCAATGCCTTCGTTGGTTACAACTTCAACGAATACTTCGGTTCCGAGCTGGGCTACCAGTACACCGGCCGTGGCAACACCGACGGCAACCGTTACGAGAGCCAGGGTGCCACCCTGTCCGGTATCGCTCGTCTGCCGCTGGGCAACGATTTCTCCCTGTTCGGTGAAGCTGGCGCCTACTGGGGCCACACCGACGGTCTGGGCACCAGCGATACCAAAGTATCCCCGCTGGCCGGTGCCGGTGTGACCTACAAGGTCAACGACGCGCTGGATCTGCAAGCTCGCTACCGCTACATGTGGGACGTGGCTGACCTGCACGCCGACAACGTACGCTACAAGTCCAACCAGAGCGTTGCGACCCTGGAAGCCGTTTACCACCCGTTCCGTACTTCCTACGTAGCGCCTGCTCCGGCCCCGGTTGTTGAAGAAGCACCGGCCCCGGCTCCGCAAATCGTTGAGAAGAACTTCGCCCTGAACTCCGACGTGCTGTTCGCCTTTGGCAAAGACAGCCTGAAGGCCGAAGGCGTGCAAGCCCTGAACGCTCTGTACCAGCAAATCGTTGAGTTCCAGCCGAAAGACGGCAACGCCGTTGTTGTTGGTTACACCGACCGTATCGGTTCCGACGCTTACAACCAGAAGCTGTCTGAAGCTCGTGCCCGCACCGTTGCCAACTTCCTGGTCAGCAAGGGTATGGCTGCCAGCAAGGTTGCCATCGAAGGTCGCGGCGAAGCCAACCCGGTCACCGGCACCAAGTGTGACGGCGTCAAGGCCAAGGCTCAGCTGATCTCCTGCCTGGCTCCGGACCGTCGCGTAGAAGTTCGCGTATCCGGCGTACAAGAAGTTCAAAAGTAATCTGACTTCGCTCAGGTAACGTAAAAAAGGGGATGCAACGGCATCCCCTTTTGCTGTCTCTCTCCTCCCCCCAGCGACTCTCTCTGTCTCACCTTTTCTCCCCTTTACCCCCGTATTACGGCCCCGCGACACCGGTGTCGGCGCTGCATATCTGTGCAGAAACTTGATCACGCTGATTCAAAAGAATACAGTAGCAACGCTTGTAAGACATTGGATGAACTATTAAAAGTGCTCAGTGCCCGGTTAGTTGTCCATGGAGAAACAGCTTCATGAGAATCCAGGTTTCCATCCATTTTTTATTCAAGCCGTCCGTGATCCGCTCACGGTGTCGCACATGAAGTGTCATCTGCGACCGGTATAACAAAGAGTGCGCAGTACGCCCATAGCACGGCAACTCAACGAGGATAAAACGATGAAAATGAAAATGGCACCAACCCTGATTGCTCTGGCCATTGCAGCCATGGGAACCACCACCGCTCAGGCGGCCGACGACTGGTACACGGGTATGGGTGCAGGTTGGGCCTATGGCCACGACCTGGATACCTTCGGCCAGGATGCTGACAAGGACGCCACCGCGCTCTCCCTGTTCGGCGGTTACAACTTCACCGAGAACTTTGCCGCCGAGCTCGGCTATCTCTATGCCGGCAAGGCTGGCGTCGATGGCGTCGACTTCAAGACCCAGGGTGCCACCCTGTCCGGTATCGCACGCCTGCCCATGAATGACATCTTCTCCGTCTTCGCCGAAGGGGGTGCCTACTTCAACCACGTCAACGGCAATGGCCAGAGCGACAACGGGACCTCGCCGCTGGCGGGTCTGGGTCTGACTGCCAAGCTCTCCGACCTTATCGACCTGCAGGCCCGCTACCGCTACATGTGGGATCTGGGTGACGATCAGAAAACCTGGAAAACCGACATGAGCGTCGCCACCCTGGAACTGGTGATGCACCCGAACCGCACCACCTATGTGGCACCGGCCCCGGCACCGGCTCCCGAGCTGGTTCCCGAACCCGTCATGGTCGACAAGAACTTCTCCCTGAGCTCGGACGTGCTGTTTGCCTTCGGCAAATCCACCCTGAAGCCGGAAGGGGCTGCTGCGCTCAATACCCTGTATCAGCAGATCGTCGACGTCCAGCCGAAAGATGGCAGCGCCGTGGTGGTGGGTTACACCGACCGCATCGGCTCCGATGCCTACAACCTGAAGCTGTCTGAAGCCCGTGCCCGCACCGTGGCCGACTTCCTGGTTGGCAAGGGTCTGCCGGCTGGCAAGGTATCCATCGAAGGTCGTGGTGAAGCCAACCCGGTCACCGGTACCCAGTGTGACGGCATCAAGGCCAAGGCTCAGCTGATCGCCTGCCTGGCACCGGATCGCCGCGTCGAAGTCCGCGTCACCGGCGTACAGGAAGTGCAGCAATAAGAGGTTGACCACCTGTTGCAAAAAGGGGCCATTCCGGCCCCTTTTTTAATGCCCGCACGGCACCACCAACGCGGGCCGCCCACCTGCCTGCCCCACCGATTCTCCATACAGATGCGTCACTTAAATGGTTAAAGCGCTCACATCGCCTATACATAATGTTGGCTATACATAGCAAAGGGCTGGGAGCCCTATAACACCCAACATCGACGAGGATACGCGATGAACATAAGACTGAAACCTGTGTGGATTGCATTGGCACTGGCGACGAGTGCCGCCCAGGCGGCACCTGTTCACGACTGGTATGTGGGGGCTGGGGGTGGCTGGGCCTTTGCCCATGACATCGATGATTTCAGCCAGGACGTCGGCAAGGACGCAACCGCCATTAACGCCTTTGTCGGCTACAACTACAACGAGAATCTGGGGGCAGAGCTCGGCTACCTCTCCACCGGTGACTGGGATATTGCCGGCCAGGACTTCAACAGCAAAGGGGCCACCCTGTCGGTCATTGGCCGTTTGCCGCTGGGGGACATCTTCTCTGTCTTTGCCGAAGGGGGCGGTTATCTCTATCACGTCGACTCCGTCAACGGGGGAGATGACAATCTGGCTCCCCTGGCGGGTCTGGGACTGACCGCCAGACTGAGCGACTGGGTAGACATCCAGACCCGCTACCGCTACATGGTGCGAGTCGGGGACGATCCTGACAACGACAAGGTGGGCAGCGGTAGCAAACGCTGGGTCAGCGACATCAGTACCGCCACCATCGAGCTGGTGCTTCACCCCAATCGCACCGTCGCCGCAGTGCCGGTGGCCGCGCCTCTGGTCGTGGCACCGCCGCCCCCGGCTCCCGAGCCGGTGGATCAGACCTTCAACCTGAGTTCGGATGTGCTGTTTGCCTTTGGCAAGGCGGAGCTCAAACCGGAGGGGATGCAGGCACTCGACGCCCTCTACCAGCAGATCGTCGACGTCAAACCCAAAGATGGCAACGCCATGGTGATGGGCTACACCGACCGCATCGGCTCGGATGCCAACAACCAGGCACTGTCGGAGGCCCGTGCAAGCACGGTCGCCAACTTCCTGATTGGCAAGGGGCTGCCCGCCGACAAGGTGAGCATTCAGGGCAACGGCGAGAGCAACCCGGTCACCGGCACCCAGTGTGATGCCATCAAGGCCAGGGCTGCCCTCATCGACTGCCTGGCCCCGGATCGCCGGGTCGAAATCCGGGTCACCGGTGTCAGCAATCCCGCCGAGCCCGCCCCCGCCGAGCAACCGGCACAATAACCTCCTCTTCCTTCACAGCCGTGCACAAAAAAGGGATGCCGAGGCATCCCTTCTGCGTGTCTGTCCCCTTGGGATCAGAAGGAAGTACGACGATAGCGGCGGTACTCGGGGCGCCAGAAGTTCGCCTCGATGGCCTGATCGATCACATCATCGGGGGTCTGCACCGCCTTGCCCTGCAACATGGCGGTCTTGGCCACCATCTTGGCGATGTAGCGGGAGACCTGATGGATGTCCGCCAGATCCGGCAGCAAGGAGCCCTCTTCCCCCTTCACCAGGGGTGAACAATCCGCCAGAGCGCGGCTGGCCGACATCAGCATGGCATCGGTCACCCGGTTGGCACCGGAGGCGATCACCCCAAGGCCGATACCCGGGAAGATGAAGGAGTTGTTGCACTGGGCGATGACGTAGCGCTTGCCCTTGTACTCCACCGGTGCGAACGGGCTGCCGGTGGCGACCAGCACCTGGCCGTCGGTCCAACGAATGAGATCCGCCGGGGTGGCTTCCACCCGGGAAGTGGGGTTGGAGAGCGGGAAGATGATGGGACGGGCACAGTGCTTGTGCATGGTCTTGACCACTTCTTCGGTGAAGAGGCCGGGCTGGCCGGAGACCCCGATCAGGATGTCCGGGCGACCGTGTTCCATCACCTCCAGCAGGGAGATGTTGTCACCCACCGGCCACTCCTTGATCCGCTCGACCGGCTGGGAGAGCTTGCGCTGGAAGTCGAGCTGGTTGGGGATCTTGTCGGTAATGAGACCGAATCGGTCCACCATGAAGACCCGGCCCCGCGCCTCGGCGTCGGTCAGCCCTTCGGCCTTCATCTGCGCCACGATTTGCTCGGCAATGCCGCACCCGGCACTGCCCGCCCCGAGGAAGGCGACCCGCTTCTCGGAGAGCTTGGCACCGGAGGCCTTGCAGGCGGCGATGAGGCTGCCCAGGGTCACCGCGGCAGTCCCCTGAATGTCATCGTTGAAGCAGCACAGCTCATCCTTGTAGCGGTTGAGCAGCGGGGTGGCATTGCCCTGGGCGAAATCCTCGAACTGCAGCAGGATGTCCGGCCAGCGGCGCTTGACCGCCTGGATGAAGGCATCGACGAACTCGTCGTACTCTTCGCCGGAGATGCGCGGATGGCGCCACCCCATGTAGAAGGGGTCGTTCAGCAGCTGCTGGTTGTTGGTGCCCACATCCAGCACCACCGGCAGGCAGTAGGCCGGGGAGATGCCGCCACAGGCGGTGTAGAGGGAGAGCTTGCCGATGGGAATGCCCATGCCGCCGATGCCCTGATCCCCGAGGCCCAGGATGCGTTCGCCGTCGGTGACCACGATCACCTTGACGTTCTGCTTGGTGGCGTTTTGCAGCATGTCATCGATCCTGTCCTTGTCCGGATAGGAGATGAAGAGGCCGCGAGCACGACGATAGATGTTGGAGAACTCCTCGCACGCCTTGCCGACCGTCGGGGTGTAGATGACCGGCAGCATTTCGGTGAGGTGGTTGTTCAGCAGGCGGTAGAAGAGCGTTTCGTTGGTATCCTGGATGTTGCGCAAATAGATGTGCTTATCCATGTCATTGCCAAACGCCATGAACTGGCGATAGGCACGCTCTGCCTGCTCTTCGATGGTTTCGATGTTCTGGGGCAGCAGACCTTCCAGATTGAAGCTGCTGCGTTCTTCGCTGGTGAAGGCGCTGCCCTTGTTGAGCAACGGCGTCTCCAGCAGGGCTGGACCTGCGTAGGGAATGTAGAGGGGACGTTTCTGATTATTATCTTCAAACATGGATCTGTACCTTGACTGTGTGGCCCGTCGATCCTATGGGCTTGAGCCAACAATTTCAAAGGGTTTGCACCTCCCTTGCGAAAGGTTTGCGACCCAGTCGACGAAAGGCCCCCGGAGTCTGACCCGTCAGACGCCGAAAACGGTTGGCAAAGTTGGCGCCGTCGCTGTATCCGACCCGGGCCGCCAGCTCGGCCAGCGGCCAGTTGGTGTAGAGCAGCAACTGGCGCGCCTTGTTCATGCGAAGCCCTGTGAGCCAGGCCATGGGGCCCATGCCGAACACCTGCTGGCAGAGCCGGTGCAGATGGGGCACCGAGCAGGCCATCTGGTCGGCCAGCAGGGCCACGCTCCAGGGCTCGTCCAGACGTGCCTCCACCCGCCGAAACAGCGCCTGTAGCCGCAACTCCGGCGTGCCGCGCACCTCCCCCTGCAGGGTCCGCTCCAAGAGCGCCAGCAGCAGGCTCAGCAGCTGGGGCTGGAGCGGCGAACGTATTCCCTCCCCCTGCATCAGGCTGAGCAGGTGGTAGAGCTGCTCCCCCTCCTCCCCCTGCCAGATGCGATGGCCAAGCCGGTGCAGATGCTGCCAGCGCGGCACGTCGTCCAGCAGGATCCAGCTGGTATGCCAGGCTTCCCCCACCAGCCTGAGGCCCCCCGGCACGGCGGCCGGGAGAAAGACCAGGGCTCCCGCCGGGATGGGCTGCTCCCCGCCATCGGTGAGCAGGGCGCCCCCCTCGTCATGGCTCACCATCAGGATATGAAACTCCGGTCGGTTGCGGCGGATAAGGTAGTGCTCCCGTATCGTCGAGAGGCCGGTCAGGAAGACGCCTGCCTCCCCAAGCAGGGGCAGCCCTTCGCGTCCCAGCATCCGCTCTTCGCAGGCCGGGGCGATTTCCAGACACTCGCTGATAAATGGCATAGCACCTCAACAGGATAGTTTTGCACAAGAAAGCCGAGAGAGGCTCACAGTGAAGCCTCCCGATATCACCCCTATCATACCCACGACAAACCCTGATTTTTACCAACCCGGTTAACATAAATGAATTATTGGCAAGCGATTTTAAAACAAACCACCGATCGCGAGTTCATGACGCGACTGTGGCGACTGGCCCTGCCGGTTTCGCTGCAATCCATGATGTTCTCCCTGCTCGGCCTCATCGACATCATTATGGTGAGCCAGCTCGGCACCACGGCTGTGGCGGCGGTCGGCTTGGGCAACCGGGTCTTCTTCTTCAATCTGCTGGTGATAGCGGGGCTCTCGGGCGGGGTCTCGGTGTTGGCAGCACAATATTTCGGCCGTGGCGAGATGGCCGGGGTGCGCCGCTCCCTAGCCCTGGCCCTGGTGGGCGCCCTGGCGGTGAGCCTGCCCTTTGCCCTCGTCTATGTGTTCTCACCGGGCAGCGTGCTCGGGTTTGCCAGCCAGGAGCCCGCGCTGCGCGAGCTGGCCGACGAGTTCCTGATGATCACCGGCGCCACCATCCTCTGCACCGCCGTGGTGGTGCCCCTGGAGTCGGCCCTGCGCTCGGTGGGCAATGCCGCGGCGCCGACCCGTATCGGCATCATCGCCATCATCGCCAACGTCATCCTCAACTATGCCCTCATCTTCGGCCATTTCGGCGCCGAGGCCATGGGAGTAGCCGGCTCCGCCTGGGGCACCACCCTTTCGCGCCTGCTACAGACCGCGCTGCTGCTTGCCTATGTGTGGCGTGCAGAGCCCCGTCTCATCCCGCGCAAGCAAGACTGGCTCGCCGCCTTCAGGCGCAAGGAGGTGGTGCGCTTCACCCTGATCGCCCTGCCGCTGTTGCTGCACGACGGGCTCTGGGCCTTCGGCATGCTGCTCTACGGCTTCCTCTACGCGCACCTTGGCACCGACGCCCTGGCCATCATGACCACCCTCGGCACGCTGGAGAGCATCCTCATCTCCCTCTTCTTCGGGCTGGCGGTGGCCTGCTCCACCCTGCTCGGTCACCGGCTCGGGGCAGAGGAGTATGACGAGGCCTGGCAGCACTCCCAGCTCTTCCTGCTGCTTGCCCCCGTCGGCGCCCTGCTGGTGGGGACCGCCGTCTGGCTGATGCAGGGCAGCCTGCTGCAATGGGTCGGCAACCTGCCGGGCGAGCTGATGACTGAGGCCGGCCAGGTGCTCGCCATCATGTGTCTGGGCATGCTGCTCAAGGTGTTCAACATGGTGGGGATCGTCGGGGTGCTGCGCTCGGGGGGGGACGTCAACTACAGCATCTTCATCGACATCGTCGGCATGTGGTGCATCGGCCTGCCGCTGGCCTGGGTGGCGGTCAGCCTGCTGGGCTGGCCCCTCTCCTGGGTGGTGGCGGTGGTCCTGCTGGAGGAGCTCTCCAAGGTGCTGCTGGTGCAGCGCCGCATTCGCCAGCGGCGCTGGCTGCGCAATCTGGTGCTGGGATAAGGGAAGAGCGCAAAGCGGGAAAATGCGGGGTCATATCAATGACAGAAAATCCCGCTTTGCAGTATGCTGGCCCCCTCTTCAATCAGAGGCGGGGTGCGCCGGCCATGCCGACCCTTGTGCCCCTGCCCAGTAGTCGTTTAAGGAGACGAGCATGCAACCACAAAAAGAGCGGATCACCGAGACTGCCCTGCTGGAGATGGCCAACAAGATCATTCGTGAACACGAGGACTTCATCCACGGCATGCGCGCCGACTCGGTGGAGCAGAAGGGGGACATTCTGGTGTTCAAGGGGGAGTTCTTCCTGGCAGAGGACGGCACCCCGACCGGCAAGACCATGGCGGTGTTCAACATGTTCAAGCTGCTGGCCCAGCAGCTCTCCGGCAAATACACCCTGGCCTGACGCCAGCCCCGTCATCACCGGATGCCGCCCTCAGGCGGCATCCGTTTTTGTGCGCCCTGCATCGCCCGCGGGTTTCCCTGCCTCGGCCACCACGCAGTTACGACCCGCCATCTTGGCCATGTAGAGGCACTCGTCCGCCCGGTTGAGCAGATCCGCCACCCCCTCGCCACGCTGGGCCAGGGTCAGACCGATGCTCACCGTCACCTCCAGCAGCTCGTCGGAGGTGGGGCTTTTCACCAACCTCGCCTCCACCGCGACCCGCAGCCGCTCCGCCACCCGCTTGGCCTGTGCCAGATCCGTGCAACCGGGCAACAGGATGGCAAACGCCTCCCCGCCGTAACGCCCGAGCACCATGCCGGGCTCCAGCTGCTCCGACAGGGTGGCCGCCACCTCCTTGAGCACCGCATCCCCCGCCAGATGGCCGAAGGTGTCGTTGATGCGCTTGAAGCGGTCCAGATCCAGCAGCAGCACCGCGAAGGGAGCCTGTTTGCGGATCATGGCGGCCCTCGCCTTCTCGAGCTGCTTCATCAGCAGGCGGCGGTTCATCATGCCGGTCAGCTCGTCCGTGGTGGATTCCCGATAGAGTTGCAGCAGCATGTTGAGCTGGCCGCACTGCACCCAGGCGCTGGCGATGGCAAAGAGCCCCAGCAGCCAGACCTGGTTGAGGGTCTGCACGCTCCAGAGAGGCTGGCCCACCAGCAACCAGTTGCCCGCCAGCATGGTGGCCAGGATCCCCCCCGCCAGTTGCAGGCTGAGGGAGAGGGGAATGGGAAAGATGGCGAACAGGCTGATGAGCAGATAGGGGAAGGCCATGTAGCCCGCCTGCATCTCCTGATCCGCGCCGAAGCTGTGCAGGCAGATGAGGGAGAAGAGCATCATCACCGCCATCAGGTAACCGAGCGCCAGCTTCATGCGCTCGCGCTTGAAGTGGATGAGATAGGAGAGGGGGATGAGGGGCGAGAGGGCCAGCAGGCAGAAGATCCTGACCTGGAACAGCGCCTCGAACTGGATGGCTGGCAGGGTCAGCCAGTCCACCAGGGCCCAGCTCGGGAGCCCCGCCATCAGCAGACAGGTGAGCAGCCGCAGCCGCACCGTCATGAAGCCCATCCGGGTCAGGGTAAAATCTTCGGAGTGGGCGCGGGCACTCCAGAACTCCGACAGCTTCAGCATCCAGAGTCTCCATCTTCGAACCGAGGGCTCATTCTACACCGTCCCCATCCTGATGCATCAGCCTCCCTCCCCTTTGTGAGGGATCGGTCTCACACAAACCGGCGGATCTTAATCGCCACAGGAAAACGTTTCAACCCATCAGGAAATAAACGAGTTTGCGCTCAATTAGCGCTGGAAAGCGCGATGCCAATCACTAAAATAGCGCCCAATTTTCTCCCCTCCCCCCACACATTCGAGGTATTTATGGAACAGGCTGCCGCCCCAAGCGCCATCCGAGAGGCCCATCCCCCCAGTCGAGCCCACAGCGAACTGGTCTACGGCATCGAGGATGTCCCCCCCCTGCCCCAGACCCTGTTCGCCGCCCTGCAGCATATGCTCGCCATGTTTGTCGCCATCATCACCCCGCCCCTCATCATCGCCAATGCCCTCGGCCTCCCCGCCGACGACACCCGCTACATCGTCTCCATGTCCCTGGTCATGTCCGGCATCGCCTCCTTCATCCAGACCCGCCGTTTCGGCCCCCTCGGTTCCGGCCTGCTCTCGGTACAGGGCACCAGCTTCAACTTCCTCGGTCCCATCATCGCCTCCGGCCTCGCCCTCAAGCAGGCGGCCATGCCCACCGACGATCTGCTGGGTACCCTGTTCGGCACCATGCTGGCAGCGGCCCTCACCATCGTCGTCATGAGCCGCTTCCTGCACCTGGTCAAACGGATCATCACCCCGCTGGTGACCGGCATCGTGGTATTGCTCATCGGCCTGACTCTCATCAAGGTAGGGCTCATCAGCATGGGGGGCGGCTACGGCGCGCTGGCGGACGGCAGCTTCGCCAGCCACACCAACCTCTTTCTCTCCCTGCTGGTGCTCGGCCTCATCGTGCTGATGCAGCGCAGTCGCAACCCCTGGCTGCGCCTCTCCGCCATCATGATCGCCATGCTGGCGGGCTATGCGGTGGCGCTGCTGCTGGGCAAGGTGGCGGCCCCCACCTTCGACGGCCCGCTGCTGATGGTGCCTGTTCCGCTGCACTACGGGCTCGGCTTTGACTGGCAGCTGTTCGTGCCGCTCGCCATCATCTTCGTGGTGACGGCGCTGGAAGCCATCGGCGACATGACCGCCACCTCCGACATCTCCGGCGAGCCGCTGGAAGGGCCGGTCTACATGGCGCGGATCAAGGGGGGCGTGCTGGCCGACGGCGCCAACTCCATGCTGGCGGCGGTCTTCTCCACCTTCCCCATGTCCACCTTCGCCCAGAACAACGGCGTCATCCAGCTGACCGGGGTGGCCAGCCGCCATGTCGGCCTCTTCATCGCCGCCATGCTGGCCCTGCTCGGCCTGTTCCCGGCGGTGGCGAGCCTTGTGCAACAAATACCTGAACCCGTGCTCGGCGGCGCCACCATCGTCATGTTCGGCACCATCGCCGCCGCCGGGGTGCGCATCATCTCCCGCGAGGAGCTGGACCGCCGCGCCCTGATGATCCTGGCGGTGTCGCTCGCCATGGGTCTCGGAGTGGCCCAAGTGCCCGAGGTGCTGCAACACCTGCCGGAGCTGGCCAGGAGCGTGCTCTCCTACGGCGTCGCCACCGGCGGCCTCACCGCCATCCTGCTCAATCTGCTGCTGCCCAGGCGCGCCGCCGCACAGGCCTGACACTCCGCCATCCTTGCACCAATGCCCCGCCACGCGGGGCTTTACCTTGTTTGCCCCCGCGCGTACTGTGCTTGGCAGCCTCTGCCAAAGGATGCCTTTCATGCCTTATACCCTGCTGCCCCCGCCGCTCGCCCACCAGACACCCGACCAGATCCTGGCCGAGGAGCAGCGCTGGCTACGGGAGTGCGCCGGTGACGGCGAGCCCAGAGCCCTCCTCTGGCAGGGCCCCCAATGCCTCATCGTCACCCGCAAGGACACCCGTTTGCCTCGCTACCAGGCCGCCTGCGAGCAGCTTGCCGCCGAGGGCTGGCCGGTGTTCGTGCGCGACAGCGGCGGCACCGCCGTGCCCCACGGCGCCGGCATCCTCAACCTCTCCCTCATGCTGCCCCGCACCACCACAGATCTGGCCCACTACTACCGGCTGCTGGGGGCCCCCCTGCTCGCCCTGCTGGGGGAATACGGTCTTGCGGGCAGCTACGACTTCGTGCCCGGCTCGTTTTGCGACGGCCAGTACAACCTGGTGATCGGAGGGCGCAAGGTGACCGGCACCGCCCAGCGCTGGCTGGCGCCGGGCCGGGATCACGACGGCGCCGTGCTGGCCCAGGCCATGCTGCTGGTGGCGGGTGATGTGGACGAGGGCACCCGGATGGCAAGCCGCTTCTACGAACTGGCCGGGGGCGAGCTGCGCTTTGCTCGGGGCACCTCCACCACCCTGGCCCACGCCATTGGCTGGCAGGGGGATGAGGCGGCCCTGGTGAGCCGGGTGAGCAGTGCGCTGGCGCAGCGGCTCACCGGAGATATTCCCTCCCCCTGACCCCCTGAGGGCAACAAGCGCCGCCATTCATTGCGTAAAATGCAAAAAAGCCACGATGAGCGTCGTGGCTTTTGCGTATTTCGCACAGATATTGTCAGAGGAGCCGGGATCAAGCCCCGGGTTTTGCCATCCCAGCCCGGATCCCGGTTGACGCCATGGACAGGGGCCCGGTGACAGGGCCGCCCGCAGGCCCGCTTCTCATCAGGCCGTCTGCGGCTCGGGCTCGGCTTCCGTATCCCGGTCCCGACTGAAGTAGGCGCGGGTCTCGGCAATCACCACGTGGCGCAGGCCGATGAGGCCGATGAGGTTGGGCACCGCCATCAGGCCGTTGACGATGTCGGCCAAGAGCCAGATCAGGTCCAGATGGAGGAAGGCACCGCTCGCCACCAGCACCAGATAGATGAGGCGGTAGGGTTTGATCGCCTTCACCCCGAACAGGTACTCGGTGCAGCGCTCGCCGTAGTAGTTCCAGCCAAGGATGGTGGTAAAGGCGAAGAACAGGAGGCCGATGCTCACCAGATACTGGCCCACATGGGCATCCAGCCCCTGGGCAAAGGCCAGACTGGTCATGGCCGCACCGCTTGCATCGCCGCTCCACACCCCGGTCACCACCAGCGTCAGGCCGGTCATGGTGCAGATGATGAGGGTGTCGATGAAGGTGCCGGTCATGGAGACCAGCCCCTGCTCCACGCAGGAATCGGTCTTGGCCGCCGCCGCCGCGATGGGGGCCGAACCCAGCCCCGACTCGTTGGAGAAGACCCCGCGCGCCACCCCGGACTGGATCGCCAGCATGATGCCGGCGCCGACGAAACCGCCGGTGGCCGCATGGCCGGTGAAGGCGCTCCCGATCACCAGCATGACCGCATCGGGCAGGGCGCCTGCATTGTTCACCAGCACCCCGGCACAGGCGACGATGTAGAAGATGGCCATGAAGGGCACCACCTTGCTCGACACACTGGAGATGGACTGGATACCCCCCAGGGTCACCAGCGCCACGATCAGGGTCAGCACCACGGCGGTCACTTCACGGGGTACCGAGAAGGAGAGGCTCATGGCATCACTGATGGCGTTGACCTGGGGGAAGGTACCGATGCCGAAGAAGGCGACGCCGATGCCGAACAGGGCAAACAGCCTGGCTAGCGGCCTGGAGCCGAGCCCCTTCTCCAGATAGTACATGGGGCCGCCCGCCATTTGGCCGTTGGCGTCCTGCTGGCGATATTTGACCGCCAGCAGACACTCGGCGTACTTGGTGGCCATGCCGAACAGGGCGGCCATCCACATCCAGAACAGGGCGCCGGGGCCGCCCAGCTTGATGGCGGTGGCGACCCCGACGATGTTGCCGGTGCCTATGGTGGCGGAGAGGGCGGTGCAGAGCGCGCCGAAGCTGGAGACATCCCCCTGCTTGCCCTGTCCCTGATCGCGACCAAAGACCAGCTTGAGGGCGAGCGGCAAACGCACAATCTGAAGCAGACCCAGACGCAGGGTGAGGTAGATACCGGTCCCGACCAGCAGGATCAGCAGGGGGGGACCCCAGACAAAGCTATCGATGGCGGCGAGCGCCGATTGAATTGATGACATGCATCCTCCTTAAAAAAACAACGATTAAGGAGGAGAAGGATGATCTTCCCATAGGTGTCGCGATCGGCCAGAGGCGATCGGATGCAGGCCAAGAATGTGTTCACACTCTTACTGCGAGGCCGTGATCAAGGCTCATGCGCAGCTCGCTTATGTGGGACCGAGAGGCTCATGTACTCACATACACCCCGGTTCCTGCGCGGCGCTTTACCTTGCTGACGACCTCTCGTGACAGATTGTGAACAGTTCCAAGCTCAGGTACAACCATCCCATCCCCTCTGTCCTTTTGCCTGAGAGTTTCCGGCGCCAGATTGCGATGCAATCGTGGTGCCTTGCTCCTTCGGCGCCCGATCTAACGGGTCTCTCCAGAGTATCGTCCAGTAGCAGTCCACACCGGTTGCCCGGTACCTGAAAGATTCACTTCTTCGGTGGATGGTTGCCCATCGCTCTCCTGCTACCTTCATCCGAACTAGTTTGGATTAGGAAGCGGGCATGGTAATCCAAAAACTGTGAGCTGTCTCGCACTCCCTGGCCCCGGCGCCCCCTTTTTACATGGCCGCAACACCCAGGCCTGATGTTATTAGTTCGTTAACTATCAACAGCTTATCAAGCTCCCTTCGGGGGCGATCCCCATCACGGCCCTGAACGCTCCCCGTATCAAGAGCCTGTTTCGTCTCGACCAGAAAAACTTGCCAACATATCCAATCAAAATGCTTGCACACAAACTCAATAAGCCGATAATCCCGCGCATAACTAAGCACTTCGCAAGGGAGTTATGCATTGTGCCTGGTTGGTCCCTCCGGACCGCTCGCCTGAGCCGGCCGTCGCCGGTTCAATCGCATATGGCTTGGGCATATCACGCCCCCTAAGGATTTTCAAAAGAGAATGAACGAGACCCTGGTCGCACAAGATTACCGTCAGTTGGTTGAACAATTCGGCTCCCCCCTGCTGCTGCTCGACAAGGCAGCCGTCCGCAAACAGTATCGGGCCCTGGCGGCCGCCCTGCCCGATGTGCGCTTGCATTATGCACTCAAGCCCCTGCCCCACGAGGCGGTGGTCTCTGTCTTGAAGGAAGAGGGGGCCTGTTTCGATCTGGCCACCAATGGCGAAGTGGATCTGGTGCGCAGCCAAGGGGTTCGCCCGGGGCGCTGCATCCATACCCATCCCATCAAGCGCGACAGCGACATCCGTTATGCCCTGGAATTCGGCTGCACCGTGTTTGTCTATGACAACCCGCTGGAGCTGGAGAAATTCCTGCCCTACAAGGACGAGGTGAAACTGCTGCTGCGGGTCAGCTTCCCGAACCCCGAGACCAAGGTCGATCTTTCCAAGAAGTTCGGCTGCACCCCGGAGCAGGCACTGCCGTTGCTGCAACTGGCCCAGGCCAAGGGGATCAAGGTGATGGGGCTGTCATTCCACGTCGGCTCCCAGGTGCCCCATGCCCGTCGCCACGTGCAGGCCATCGACGCCTGCCGCGAGATCATGGAGCAGGCCTGGGAGCTAGGGCTCAAGCCCTGGGTGCTGGACATCGGCGGCGGCTTTCCGGTGGACTATGACGGCGGCGAGTTCGACATCGACGGTTTCTGCGCCCCGATCCGCGAGGCCCTGGCCAAGCTGCCCGCCACGGTGCAGAAGATTGCCGAGCCGGGCCGCTTCATCAGCGCGCCGGCCATGACCTCGGTTTCCAGCGTGATGGGCAAGGCCCACCGCGGCGACAAGATCTGGTACTACCTGGATGACGGTCTCTACGGCAGCTACAACGGCCAGCTCTACGACCACGTTACCTACCCGGTGAGCACGCCCTATGCCCACGGCGAACTGCACAATGCGGTGCTCTCCGGCCCCACCTGCGACAGCGTGGACGTCATCCGCGACAGCATCATGCTGCCGGATCTCGAGATCGGCGAGCTGGTGGTGGGTCGGGTGATGGGGGCCTACACCTGGGCCTCCGCCTCCACCTTCAACTTCTTCCCCAAGGCGAGCATCCTGATCCTGGACAGCGCCCAGAAGCAGAAGCTGGTTGCCGTGGCCTGAGACCAGGACCCGCGCACAAAAAAGAGGGGACGCCGCGGCGTCCCCTCTTTCATTTCATCACCAGACTAGATGAACTGGCTCGTCAGCAGCCAGCCGGTGTAGGCGACGAAGCAGGCGAGCAGCACGCCCCCCTCCAGCCGGTTGATGCGCCCCTGCCCCTTGCGGCCCAGACACATCACCAGCAGCAACAGGGTCAGCCCCATCATGATGCTCCAGTCGCGGGAAAGCACTTCGGGCGCCACCTCGAGCGGGTGGATGCCGGCGGCGATGCCCACCACGGCCAGGGTGTTGAACAGGTTGGAACCCAGCACGTTGCCAAGGGCCAGATCGTGCTCGTTCTTGCGAATGGCGATGAGGGACGATGCCAGCTCCGGCAGGGAGGTCCCCACCGCAACTATGGTCAGGCCAATCACCAGATCGCTGATGCCAAAGCCCTGGGCGATGGTCACCGCCCCCCACACCAGCAGACGGGAAGCCCCGATCAGCAGCACCAGGCCGACGATGAGCCAGAGGATGGCGCTCTTGAGAGACATGCCCTCGGAGACGATGTCCTCCTCAGTATCAGTATCCAGCGCATCCCCCTTGCCGTTCATGCCGGCCCAGATGGACCAGCCCATCAGCACTGCGAACACAGCCCCCAGAATGGCGGCATCCATCCGGCCCAGATTGCCATCGATGAGCAGGGCGCCGGAGAGCAGGGTGATGCCGAGCAGGATGGGGATCTCCTTGCGCACCACCTGGGAGGCGACGGCAATGGGGCTGATCAGGGCGGTCAGACCCAGGATCAGGGCAATATTGGTGATGTTGGAGCCATAGGCATTGCCGAGCGCGAGCCCGGGATTGCCCTGGGAGGCCGCCAGCGCGGAGACCACCATCTCGGGGGCCGAGGTACCAAAACCGATGATCACCATGCCGATCAGCAGCGGCGGCATACCGGCGTAACGGGCGGTGGCGGCGGCGCCGTCCACGAACTTGTCGGCACTCCAGACCAGCAACGCCAGTCCGGCAATCAGGGCAACAAAAGCCAGGGTCATATTGTTCTATCTCATCCACGGCAAACACGAGAGCCAGGCAAGTTGCCTGGCTCCATCCAAACGCGGCCTCAGTGTAACGGGGTCGCTTGCTATTTCAAGGTGTAATCAAACGCCGATTAATCTTTCACAGCGCCGCCAGCAGGCTCTGGGCATCCGACACCTCGAACTTGCCTGGCGCCTCCACGAAGAGCCGCTCCACCACACCGTCGTTGGCGATGAGGGCAAAACGCTGGGCCCGCACGCCGCCGAAGGCGCCGGTCTCCTTGGCCAGACCCAGTGCCCGGGTCCAGCTGCCGTCACCGTCCGCCATCATGGTGATGGCAGAGGCGTTCTGGGCCTCTTGCCACGCCTTCATCACGAAGGCGTCGTTGACCGACAGACAGCACAGTTCCACCCCCTTGGCCTTGAACTGATCGGCCAGCACCACGTAGCCCGGCAGGTGAGCGTTGGAGCAGGTGGGGGTGAAGGCGCCGGGCACCGCAAAGAGCACCACCCGCTTGTCGGCAAACAGGGCCTGGGTATCCTTCACCTGCTTGCCCTCGGCGGTGATAAAGGTAAATTCCCCTGCGGGCAGGGATTGACCGACCGTGATCATGATGACGCATCCTTCTGTGGTTCAAAGAGGCCCAGTCTACCCCATTCCACCAGAAGGCGAAGGGGTCCATCGAGCAGCAACCAAGCGATCGGGGAGCGAACGCCTGTCGCCCCTATTTCTGGCCTGATGGCAGGCGCCTTGCCTGCCAGGTGGCGATGGCGAGCAGGGAGTCAGGCGTGAACTCGTCCGCCCGATCGGCTATCTCGCCCAGGCTCATCCAGTGCACCTCGCTCACCTCTTCGGCCTGCAGTTGCAGCGGCCCCTGATAGTGACAACTGAACAGGCCGCCCCAGACCCGGTAGCGGCTGCAGCTCGCCTCCCCTTCGGCATAGAAGGTGCCGTAATCCTGCAGGGGCACGTCGCGGATCCCCAGCTCCTCGGCCAGCTCTCGCCGGGCGGAAAGGGCCATGGCCTCCCCCGTGGTCACCACGCCACCGGCGCAGGCATCCAGCATGCCGGGGCAAAAATCCTTGCTCGGGGTGCGCCGCTGCACCAGGATGCGCTCAGCCTCATCCAGCACCAGGATGTAGCTGGCACGATGGCGCAGGTTTTCCTGACGCACCCTGGCGCGCTCGGCCACCCCGATCACCCTGTCCTGCTCGTCTACTATGTCCACCCACTCCACGTGCGGCACCTTTGTCATGTCTGCAATGGCCGCAGTATATCGGGCCCCGGACCCGGACTCTCACTACTTTTTCAACGCCGGGGCTGCACGCCAGCCGATCACAAGACAGATTCATACAAATCTTTATCAAGTGTCACATCAGTGTCACGGTCCGTCGGCATAGTGTGCCCTGTCCAAACAACAGGGTCTCTTGCCATGAAGGTGTTCAAGCAGTGGTCTCCCCGTCGAATTGCTCGATATATCAAGAGCTTCCATCATGGAAGTTTCATGGTTGAAGCACTGGGGCGGTTTGAGTTTCAAGGGGGGATCATCGATGTGAAGCCGTTGAGCTGTCATCAGGCGCTGAGCCTGGCCCGGCAGATCAACCTGGCCGTGCGCGATCTGCGCACCACCACCCTGTTGCCGGGCTGACATACTCCTTTCTGTCTGTCGTCGACTTCCATGTACACATTTGCCCGCCGCTCATTCGAGCGTGCGGGCTGTTTTTCTGAAGGTTGTGCCCTGCCTCAGTGCTGCAGGATCTGGGAGAGGAAGAGCTTGGTCCGATCGGACTGGGGGTTGTCAAAGAACTGATCCGGCACGTTCTCTTCGATGATTTGCCCCCGGTCCATGAAGATCACCCTGTCCGCCACCTGCTTGGCAAACCCCATCTCGTGGGTGACGCAGAGCATGGTCATCCCCTCGTGGGCCAGCTCCACCATCACATCCAGCACCTCCCGCACCATCTCGGGATCCAGCGCTGACGTCGGCTCGTCAAACAGCATGACCTGGGGATTCATGCACAGACTGCGGGCGATGGCGACCCGCTGCTGCTGGCCACCGGAGAGCTGCCCCGGATACTTGAGCGCCTGTTCGGGGATCCGCACCCGGCGCAGGAAGTTCATGGCGATCTCCTCGGCCTCCTTGCGCGGCAACTGCTTGACCCAGATGGGTGCCAGGCAACAGTTCTCCAGCACGGTCAGATGGGGGAAGAGGTTGAAGTGCTGGAACACCATGCCCACCTCCCGGCGCACCGTCTCGATGTTCTTGAGATCCGAGGTCAGGGCCGTGCCCTTGACCAGGATGTCTCCGCTCTGGTGCTCTTCCAGCCGGTTGATGCAGCGGATCATGGTGGACTTGCCCGAGCCCGATGGTCCGCAGATGACGATCTTCTCCCCTCTGCCCACCTGCAGGTTGATGTTGCGCAGCACGTGAAACTCACCGTACCACTTGTTGACCTCTTTCAGTTCGACAACTGCGTCCGTTTTCATATCAGAACGACTCCTAATGCTTGTGGCCCGTGTTGAGTTTGCGCTCCAGATAGATGGAGTAGCGGGACATGCCAAAACAGAACATCCAGAAGATCATGGCGATAAAGACATAAGCTTCGGTGGAATACCCCAGCCAGGCCGGATCCGCCAGGGCCACCTTGGAGATGGCCAGCAGATCGAACAGCCCGATGATCAGCACCAGGCTGGTGTCCTTGAACAGGGAAATAAAGGTGTTCACCAGGGAAGGAATGGTGATCTTGAGGGCCTGGGGCATGATGATGAGGCCCATCACCTTCCAGTAGGAGAGCCCGAGGGCATCCCCAGCCTCATATTGCCCCTTGGGGATCGCCTGCAGCCCCCCTCTCACCACCTCGGCCACATAGGCCGCCTGGAACAGGATGATGCCGATGAGCGCCCGCAGCAGCTTGTCGAGCTCCACCTCGGTACTCATGAACAGTGGCAGCATGACGGACGCCATGAAGAGCACAGTAATGAGCGGCACCGCCCGCCAGAACTCGATGTAGACGGTACAGAGGCTGGAGATGACCGGCATGTGGGAGCGGCGCCCCAGTGCCAGCAGGATGCCGAACGGCAGTGCGACCACTATGCCCACCACCGCCAGCACCAGGGTGAGCATCAGCCCGCCCCAGCGGTTCGTTTCCACCACCTCCAGCCCCGCTCCCCCATGGATGAGGAAGAAGGCGATGACAGGGAACACCAGCAGGGTGAAGAGCGCCAGCCACCCCTTGCGCGGGGTCTTTGGCCAGATGAGCAAGGCCAGCAGCGCCGCCAGACCGGCGAAGGTCAGGTTGATGCGCCAGTACTGATCGGCCGGGTAGAAGCCATAGAGATACTGCCCCAGCCGGCTCTCGATGAAGATCCAGCAGGCACCGCCCTGGACGCAGGCCTCGCGGCTGCTCCCCTGCCAGGTGGCCGAGAACAGCGCCCAGTCCAGTGCAGACCAGATGAGTGGCAGCAACAGATAGGCCAGCACCAGGGTCAGCAGGCCGTTCCACCAGTTGGGGAAAAGGTTCTGCCTGATCCAGGCGAGCGGCCCCCGACGGTGGTTGGGAGGCGGCAGCGCCTCCTGCAATTCATTCACGAACATGACAGCTCCCTAGCGCTCAACCAGCGTCATTCTGCGGTTGTAGATGTTCATCAGCACCGAGGTGGTGATACTGATGACGAGATAGACCCCCATGGTCATGGCGATGACCTCGATGGCCTGCCCTGTCTGGTTGAGAGTCGTCCCCATGAACACCGAGACCAGATCCGGGTAGCCGATGGCGGTCGCCAGGGAGGAGTTCTTGGTGAGGTTCAGATACTGGCTGGTCAAGGGAGGAATGATGACCCGCATGGCCTGGGGAATGATCACCAGCCGCAGCGTCTTGATGGGCGAGAGCCCGAGGGCGGAAGCCGCCTCCGTCTGCCCCTTGCTGATGGCCAGGATGCCGGATCGCACTATCTCGGCGATGAAGGCCGCCGTATAGATGGTGAGCGCCAGCAAGAGGGCCGCGAGCTCCGGCAACACCGTCAGCCCGCCCCGGAAGTTGAACCCTTGCAGCGCAGGCACGCTCCAGCTGAGCGGGCTGCCCGCCAGCAGGAAGGTGATCCCCGGGAGCAGCATGACCAGGGCGGCCACACAGCGCCAGAACGGGAAGATCCTGCCGGTCAGGGCCTGACGGCGGCGAGCCCAGCGGCCCAGCCCCCAGCTCAGCAGCACCGCGAGCACCAGTGCCCAGATCACGTAGCCGAATCCCTCTTCGAACAGGGGCTTGGGCAGATAGAAGCCCCGCACGTTGAGGAAGGCGAGCCCGCCTATATCCACGCTCTGACGCGGGGAAGGCAGGGTACGCAGCACCGAGAAATACCAGAAGAAGATCTGCAGCAGCAGCGGGATGTTGCGAAACGTCTCTATGTAGACGGCCGCTATCTTGGCCACCAGCCAGTTGCGCGACAGGCGCGCGACCCCGAGTGCGAACCCGAGCAGGGTGGCAAACAGGATGCCGAGCACGGAGACCAGCAGGGTGTTGAGCAAGCCCACCACGAAGGTGCGACCGAAGGTATAGGTCTCGTCGTAAGGGATGAGGCTCTGCAAGATGCCGAAACCGGCCGTGTTGCCCAGAAAATCAAAGCCTGTGGTGATGCCACGGGTGGCCAGATTGGTCAGAGCATTGTTGACGATGTAGAACAGAAACCCGATAACCGCCGCGATGGCCAGGCACTGGAAGAGCAGCGCCCGCACCTTGGCGTCATACCACCAGCGGCCCTGTTCTTTCCTATGGTTTGATGCGTGTAACGCCATGAGGATGACTCCGACAAAGCCAGGGATAACATGGGGGGCCAGGCCCCCCGGTGACTGTCGACTCAGCGGATGGGTGGCGCGTACATCAGACCGCCCTTGTTCCAGAGGGCATTGATGCCGCGATCAATCTTGAGGGGGGAACCGGCACCGACGTTGCGATCGAAGGATTCACCGTAGTTGCCGACCTGTTTGACGATGTTGTAGGCCCATTTGTCATCCAGCCCCAGCACAGTCCCTTTGGGCTCTTCCAGCCCCAGCAGACGACGGATGTCAGGATTGGTGGACTTGAGCATCTCGTCCACGTTGGCAGAGGTGACTCCGGCCTCCTCGGCATTGAGCATGGCGTTGAGGCTCCAGCGCACCACCTTGAACCACTGATCGTCACCCTGACGTACGGCTGGGCCCAGCGGCTCCTTGGAGATGACCTCCGGCAGCACCACGGCTTCCTCTGGCTTGGTGAGCTTGATCTTGAGGGCATAGAGCTGGGACTGATCCGAGGTCAGCACGTCACAGCGGCCAGCTTCGAAGCCCTTGACGGTCTGATCCGAGGTATCGAACACCACTGGGGTGTACTTCATGCCGCCATTGGCGCGGAAATAGTCGGCCAGGTTGAGCTCGGTAGTGGTACCGGACTGGATACAGACGGCGGCACCGTCAAGCTCCTTGGCGCTCTTGACCCCGAGGGACTGCTTGACCAGGAACCCCTGCCCGTCGTAGTAGTTCACCCCGGCGAACGTGAGGCCCAGCGACCCATCCCGGGTCAGGGTCCAGGTGGTATTGCGCGAGAGCAGATCCACTTCCCCGGACTGCAGGGCGGTAAAGCGCTCCTTGGCGGTGAGGGAGACATACTTGACCTTGCTGGCGTCCCCCAGTACCGCGGCGGCCACGGCGCGGCACACATCCACGTCGAGCCCGGTCCAGGTTCCCTTGGCATCCGGGTTGGAGAACCCGGGCAGGCCGTCACCGACCCCGCACTGCACGAATCCCTTCTTCTTGACGGCATCCAGCGTACCGTCCGCCCACGCATTGGCTGCCATCAGCGACAGCGCCATCACCATACCTGCCTTGTGTATCTGCTTCATGTCACTCTTCCCTGTGGTTTGATTCGAACAGGCATCAAAATCTAGCGAGATGCCATCGTTTCCCTGCTTTTTGGCAGCTTATCCAGCCGCAGAAAAACCTGTCAATCGGTGCAATCCGGCCCAACCATGGTGCAACAGAACAAAATATCTAAACGGGGGAATATGCACTCTCAGAATCAAAAGTAGACCCTTATTTGCCAAATAGCCTGCTGCTTAAAACCCTTCTTGGCATGAGGATTATTTTTCGAAAATAAATCGGCTGCACCGCATTGGGGCAGCCATTTCTGCTGACAACTGACTCATCAGATTCAGTTTTATGCCAAAAGCACCAGAGTGAGGCAGCATGAGCCCATATGGAAAAATGGCGATAACAGGCAGGGAAAAGCAACAGAAAAAGAGGTAAAAGGCGGGGAAATGGCGACCTCATCTCCCGCAGGCTGGGCTTCAGAAAACCAGGAGGTCATCCTCCCCGTGGACCATCCGCAATGTCGGTGATGACGCCGTTTTCGACGGTGACAAACTGCATGAATTCCCGCTTGCCAAAGTTGTAGGTCCAGCGCTCGGCATACTTGACCGTCACTCTCGCCCCGAAGCCGTTCTCCTCGAAGCGGGTGAGATCTTCCTTGAGCATCGGCTGGCCGCAGCGAACCAGCAGCTCTGCCGTGGTGTCTCCCTCGGTCAGCAAGGCGTTCTTGCAACGCAGGGTACCTGCCTGCACAGGCAAGGCCGCCACCAGCAACAACCACAGAACAGGTTTCATTTTGCACTCCATTTGAACAGCATGGTTCCCAGCGAGATGCACACCAGGGCGAACACCATGACCTGGCCCAGAGGGCCTGCCACCTCCTGCCATCCCGCCCCTTCCAGCATCACGGCGCGGGCTGCTTCGATGATCTGGCTGAGGGGCAGCCTGGCCGCAAGCTGCTGCAGCCAGGCGGGCGCGCCTTCTAGCGAGAACCAGACACCGGATAAAAACATCATGGGCAAGCTGATGAGATTGAGCAAACCGCTCGCCAGCTCCTCGTTCTGCAGGCGAGCGGCGATGAGCAGGCCAAGGGAGGCCATGGCCGTTCCTCCCGCCAGGGCGATCACCAGCAGCAGCCACCCCGACCCGATGAGGGGCACATCCAGCAACCAGTAGGCCGCGCAGAAGACCAGCAGGCTCACCACCAGGGTGATCAGCACCCGTGACAGCAACTGGGCGAAGAGAAACTCCAGCGCGCCGAGCGGCGTGGCTCGCAGCCGTTTCAGCACCCCGTTCTTGCGATAACGCACGATGACAAACCCGACCCCGAACAGGCCGGAGAACATCAGGTTCATGCCGATCACCCCGGGCAGCAGCCAGTCGCCGTAGCGAATGGCGCGCCCGCTCAGGGTCTCTCTTTGCAAGGGCCCCTGCACCGCCTGGCGCAGCAGATACTCGGCCATGGCCCCCTGAGGGGCGTCCGGGTTTATCCAGTAACGCCCCCCGGCGGGTGAGAGCAGCAGGTCCAGCTGATGGTGACGGACCTTGAGCTGACCTCTCGACGCCTCGTCATAGGGGATGATCTTGAGCAGCGGCACGGCGCGCAGTGGGGCATAGGTTGCAGGCAGTTCCCCCACCACCCCGATCTGTACCAGCGGCTTGGGCGGGCCGGAGAAGATGAGGGAGAAGCCGATGACCAGCAGGAGCGGGAAAAGCAGGTTCCACACCAGGGCCGCGCGATCGCGTACGAACTCGAGGGTGCGGGCATAGAAGAGCGCCCCGATGCGCTTGAGGGATCCCTTCATCGTCCACTCCCGGGATTGCATGTCGGCAAGGCGTACCGCAACACGGGGGCCACGGTCAGACAGAACTCGGTCATCCCTCTCATGCGCCGCTCCGCAGGCTGTGGCCGGTCAGGTTCAGGAAGAGATCTTCTAGATTGGGGGAGCGCACCTGCATGCCGGTGAGCGGCACACCAAGATCCAGCAAGGCTGGCAACAGGGTCGCCACGTCGGGGCAACAGAGCTCCACCTGATCGCCGACCGGACGCAGGGGATAGCCGAGCCCAGCCAGGGCCGGGTGCCCCCCAAGGCGCACCAGCACGCCGTCGAAGTGTTGCGCCAGCAAGGCAGCCGGCGTATCCAGACTGAGCAGGTGGCCGTGATCGACGATGGCAATCAGATCGCACAGCTGCTGCGCTTCGTCCATGTAGTGGGTGGTGAGCACCACCGTCTTGCCCTGGGCCTTGATCGCCTCTATTCGCTGCCAGAAGTGGTGGCGCGCCTGGGGATCCAGTCCTGTGGTGGGCTCATCCAGAAACAGCAGTTCGGGATCCCCGAGCAGGGCCAGAGCCAGCAGCAGGCGCTGACGCTGGCCCCCCGAGAGCTTGCGACTGTCCCTGTCGATGAACTCGCCCAAGGCGCACAGATCGATGAGCAGCTCCCGTGGCAAGGGATTGGGGTAGAGGCTGGCGAACAGGCGCAGGGTATCGCGCACCGTCAGGAAATCCTGCAGCGCCGTGTGCTGGAACTGGATGCCGATGCGGGAGCGATAATCCGGGCCGCGCGGGGCGCCGTGAAACAGGATCTGGCCGCTGTCCGGGGTGAGGAGCCCCTCCAGCAATTCTATGGTCGTGGTCTTGCCCGCCCCGTTCGGGCCGAGCAGGCCGAAGCAGCTGCCGGCGGGAATGGCAAAACTGAGCCCGTCCACCGCCTTGGCGCCGGGGAAGTGCTTGACGAGATCGACGACCTCGATGATGGCTGCCATGGCGTGTCTCCCTCACATGGCCGGAATGGACGACGCTCTGACTATATCCAAATCCCCGCCGTAGGCACATGGCCCGTTTGGGCGGTCCAAAAACAAACGGCGACCTCAGGGTCGCCGTTTGCATCACGCCAGCCGGATCACAGGATGTCCAGCAGCTCCACTTCGAATACCAGAGCGGAGTACGGCGGGATGGAGCCGGCGCCACGGGCACCGTAGGCCAGATCCTGCGGAATGTAGAGCTTCCACTTGGAGCCAACCGGCATCATCTGCAGCGCTTCCACCCAACCGGCGATCACGCCGGTCACTGGGAACTCGGCCGGTTGGCCGCGCGCAACGGAGCTGTCGAACACACCACCGTGGGTGAAGGTACCGTGGTAGTGCACGCGCACGGACTGACCGGCAACCGGCACGGCACCATTGCCTTCGACCATGACTTCATATTGCAGACCAGAGTCGGTGGTCTTCACTTCGGCGCGCTTGGCGTTGTCGGCCAGGAAGGCTTCGCCTTCGGCGGCAGCGGCCTTGGCGGCAGCTTCCTGCTCTTCCTGCATACGGGCGGTGATGACCTGGAAGGCATCGTTGATATCGTCACGGCTGACCGCGAACTCCAGACCGTTCAGGGCATCAGCCAGACCTTGTTGCAGGGCCGGGATATCCAGACCGGCGAAGGCTTGCTGAGCCAGTTGGTCGCCCATGTTGCGGCCGATGCCGTAGCTGGCCTTCTGTTCGATAGAGTCGTATTGGGACATTGAGAGGTTGCTCCGGGTCCTGATGGTAAAAGAGACGGGATGATAACAGACTTTTTTGCACCGTGCTGCCAAGACGCCCCTCAATTGCCCGCCGGTGGGAGACGCCTCACATCGGCCCCCTCATCCCCGCCCCTTCTCCCGCAAGGGGAGAAGGGAGCAAAACAGGGCACCATGCCGCCGCACAGTCTGTATCAGGCCCTGTCCAGCAACGCCCTCACCGCCGCGACCTTGGCCCCATCGGTGATGTTGACCCGGCCATCGTCCGAGGTGCCCATGTTGACGTCACAGAGAGAGGCACCATGGCGCCGCACAGTCTGTATCAGGCCCTGTCCAGCAGAGCCCGCACCGCCGCGACCTTGGCGCCGTCGGTGATGTTGACCCGGCCGTCGTCCGAGGTGCCCATGTTGACGTCACAGATAGAGGCACCATGGCGCCGCACGGTCTGTATCAGGCCCTGTCCAGCAGTGCCCTCACCGCTGCGACCTTGGCGCCGTCGGTGATGTTGACCCGGCCATCGTCCGAAGTGCCCATGTTCACACCATGGGGCACCATGCCGCCGCGCCAGCCCATGCCGGACATGTGCACTTCATTGACGCCGGTGAATTCGATGATGGTGCGCACGTTGTCGGCGTTGACCCCGGCCCCGGGCATCAGGCTGGCGCGACCCGCCAGCGCCTGGTGCATGGCCTGCAGGGTTTCGAGCCCCGCCAGCGCGGTCGGCGCATGGCCGGAGCTCAGAATGCGCTCGCAACCTGCCGCGACGATCGTCTCGAGATCCAGCCGCCAGTCGGAGGAGAGATCGATGGCCCGGTGGAAGGTGACGCCGAGCGGCCCCGCCGCCTCGACCAGTTGCCGGAGCTTGCCTTCGGGTACCCGTCCATCTTCATCCAGCAGACCGACCACCACCCCTTGCAGGCCCGCAGCACGAGCGGCCGCGATATCCAAGAGCATCATCTCGAACTCGCCGTCGTTGAAGCAAAAATCTCCGGCGCGTGGACGGATCATGGCGTAGACGGGGACGGTGGCGTGGCGCGCCACCTGCTGCATGAAACCATAGGAGGGAGTGAGACCGCCCAGCCCCAGCGCAGAGCAGAGCTCGATGCGATCGGCGCCGGCCGCCTGGGCGGTGAACAGGGATTCGAGGTTGTCGATACAGATTTCAAGACGGGTCATGATGACTCCTTGTTCGGGGAGATCAGACCCTCTGTCCGATCTCACAGATTGAGCAGGGCTGCACCGCGCACACCGCCGGCTCCACCGAAGCGGGCCTCGCGGATCGCCGGCAGGGCGACACCGGGCAGCAG
This sequence comes from Aeromonas sp. QDB63, assembly GCF_027707425.1. Lineage (NCBI taxonomy): Bacteria > Pseudomonadati > Pseudomonadota > Gammaproteobacteria > Aeromonadales > Aeromonadaceae > Aeromonas > Aeromonas sp. QDB63. The sequence continues at coordinate 21,806 of NZ_JAPCIS010000027.1, read as the reverse complement.
GTGGCCGGGCAGACGTTTGGGCAACTCCTCATAGAGGGCTGGCAGGGCGCTCAGGCCGCCCCCCAGCACCACCACATCGGGATCAATCACCGAGATGGCGGTGGCGAGGCCAGCGGCGATGATCTCGAGCCAGCAGTCGATGGTCGAGAGGGCCGCCGCCTCACGGGCATCGGCACGGGCGACGATCTGGTGGCCGCTCACCCGTTCTCCATGAACATGGTGGTATAGCCGCTCCAGGCCCGTGCCCGACGCATAGGTTTCGAAACAGACCAGGCGCCCGCAGCCACAGCGGGGACGGGGCAAATCCGGGTATTTCATCAGGATGGTGGCGGGCAGCGGGTAGTGACCTATCTCCCCCGCCAGCCAGTTGCGCCCCTGGATGAGCTTGCCCGCCAGGTAGACGGCGCCGCCGATGCCGGTACCTATGGTGACGCCGAGGGCGCTGCCAGCACCGTCTGCGGCCCCCTGATGCACTTCCGACCAGAGGAAACAGTTGGCGTCATTGTCGACCTTGACCGGTCGGCCCAGCAGTTCGGCCAGATCCGCCCCCAGATGGCGGCCATGGATGGCGGGCAGGTTGGCCGCCACTATGCTCCCGTCGAGGCGATTGAGGATCCCCGGAAACCCGATGCCGACGGCCCCTTTCACCCCGAAGCGCGCATCCGCCGCCTCGACCCGCTCGCGCACAAGCTGCTGCAGCGCCGGGTAGTCGTTGCCCGGCGTGCTCACCCGCTCTTCATGGCAGAGGGTCAGGGCGTCGTCATACACCGCGAAGGCAATCTTGGTGCCGCCAATATCAAATCCGTAGTACATGCCACACTCCCTTGCGGTGGACCCGGCCACCTCGGTCTGTCCAGATGGGGCACATTGTATTAATTCGCAAAAAAAATAAAGTGACCAGGGGCGAAAAACGGGAGCCAGCTCAAAGCAAACGGAACATTTGTCGTTGTTGGCAAGGGTGTCCGAGGCTCATCAGGGTGCGCTCCTGACCGTCGAACATGAAGCCGCGGCGCAGGTAGAATCCCTCGCCGATGTGATTGCCATCCAGCAGCCAGAGCCTGACACACTCGCAACCGGCCCGGCGCATCTGCACCGCCACCGCCTGCCACAGCCGTTTGCCATGACCCTGACGCCAGTGATCGGGATGAAGGTAGAGCGCCCGGATCCGCGCCGTCATCAAGCCTTCCTCCAAAGAGGGCTGCCAGTAGAGCAGGCCTATGACCACGTCGTCCTGACAGACCAGCATGGGAACGGGGCCGGGCTCGGCGAGCCGGTGTCGCCAGATCTGCAGGTGGTCGGTCACCGCCAGCTGGGCCAGCATGTCGGCCCCCAGCACCTCCCCGTAGGCCGCCAGCCAGCTCGCCCGCTGCATCACCGTCATGGCGGCGGCATCGGCGGGACGCGCCAGGCGCAGGCTTACGCCTTGCACTGGGGAACCAGCCCTGATGCTTTCGCCTGCTGGTACAGTGGCTGCACTTCGGCCTGCTGGGCCTGCAGGTTGGCGATCCGGCTCTGGTCGCTGGGGTGGGTGGAGAGCAGCTGGGGCGGTGCCTTGCCACCGGAGGCGGCGCTCATGTTCTGCCACAGGGTGACGGCTTCGGCCGGGTTGAACCCGGCGCGGGCCATCAGCTCGAGGCCGAGCCGGTCCGCCTCGCTCTCCTGGGTTCTGCCATAAGGCAGGGCTATCCCCACCTGGACCCCGAGGCCCAGGGCGGCCATGGTGGCAGCGCCCCCGAGGCTGTCGCTGCTGCCGATGGCGGCGTCCGCCACCGCCAGCCCGATACCAGTCAGCTGATCCCGGGAGAGGCGCTCGTTGGAGTGCTGGGCCAGCACGTGGGTCAGCTCGTGACCGATGACGGTGGCGAGCTGGTCCTGATTCTTGGCGACTTTCAGCAGGCCGCTGTACACGCCTATCTTGCCGCCGGGCAGGGCGAAGGCGTTGATCTCCTTGGAGTCGAACACCACCACCTCCCAGCTGGTGATGCCATAGCTGGCAGGCACCTGGGCGGTCACCGCCTTGGCCACGCAGCCCACATAGGCATTCATCCTGGCATCCGTGCTCACCTTCTCCTGCTGCTTCATCTGGGTGAAGGAGTCGGCGCCCAGCTGGTTCATCTGCTGGGGGGAGAAGAGCAGCATCTGGTTGCGACCGGTCGGTGACTGGGCGCAGCCGGCCAGCAGGGCGCTGCACAAGGCCGTCAGGGCCAGTCTGGAGAGGGAAGATGCGCGCATGAGAGGGTCCTTTGCCGTGAAGTTGCCCTATTCTCGGAAATGCCGCCGCCCGGCGCAAGCCGGGCGCTGCGCCATGCGACCAAAAAGATCCTGGGGCGCACCAATGAAAACGAGCCCGCATGGGGCTCGTTTTTCTGCAAGGGCATGTTCTGTTACATGATGCCCAGCTTCTTCAGGTCGGCCTGAACCACCTTGGCCGGGACCGGCACATAGCCGTCCTTGGCAACGATGGTCTGGCCCGCCTTGGAGAGCATCATCTTCACAAACTCCTGCTCCATCGGGGAGAGCGGCTTGTTCGGATGCTTGTTCACGTAGACGTACAGGAAGCGCGACAGCGGGTACTTGCCGGTGATGGCGTTGTCGGAGCTCGCCTCGATGAAGGTCTTGCCATCCTTGGAGAGCGGAACGGCGCGCACGCCGGAGGTGACGTAGCCGATACCGGAGTAGCCGATGCCGTTCAGGGAGGAGGAGACGGACTGTACCACGGAGGCGGAGCCCGGCTGCTCGTTCACGCCGCTCTTGAAGTCACCGTTGCACAGGGCGTGTTCCTTGAAGTAACCGTAGGTACCGGACACGGAGTTGCGACCGAACAGTTGCAGATCCTTGCCGGACCAGCTGCCGTCCAGACCCAGATCAGACCACTTGGTGGCCGCCTTGGCTTCGCCGCACTTGAGGGTGCTGGAGAAGATGGCGTCGATCTGCGACATGGTCAGCCCCTTGATGGGGTTGTCCTTGTTGACGAACACGGCCAGGGCATCGACGGCGACGCGGATGGCGGTCGGCTTGTAGCCGTAGCGCTTCTCGAATGCCTCCTCTTCACCGGCCTTCATGGCACGGCTCATGGGGCCAAACTGGGCGACGCCCTCGGTCAGGGCAGTCGGTGCGGTGGAAGAACCGGCGGCCTGGATCTGCACGTTGACGTTGGGATACATGCGCTTAAATTCTTCGGCCCACAGGGTCATCATGTTGGCCAGGGTGTCCGAGCCGACAGAGGACAGGTTGCCCGAGATGCCGCTGGTCGGTGTGTATTCCGGCAGGTCTTTATCCACACCGGCAGCCAGAGCGCTGACAGAAAACAGGGTTGCTGCGGTGAATCCGATGACACCAGCCAGTTTGTTGAGTTTCATCCAATCTCTCCAAGTCCAAGGTTGCAGAAGGCAATCGTCAGGTTGACGTCTAAACGTGGTTGACACCCGATCGCAATGATCCGTGGGCCAGCACCACTCCTTCTCCAGTGTTACAGAAGGTCCGTTCTTTAAGACGGCGCCAGTATCTGGCCTGGCAGTGACAAATTTATGGAATTTATATGACACTTTGATGACATGGGCCGAGAGTGGCCCGGATGAAAAAAGGGCTGCGATGCAGCCCTTCTCTCGTTGCTAACACATTGACACAAAATATTATTTCACCAGCACCATGCGGGCGGGAATGAGAAAGCTGAAGCGGCTGCCCGCACCGACCCGGCTCTCGATATCGAGATGGGCATCGTGATGACTCAGGGCGTGCTTGACGATGGCAAGGCCGAGCCCGGACCCTCCGGTGTGGCGCGAGCGGGCCTTGTCGACCCGATAGAACCGCTCGGTGAGCCGCGCCAGATGCTCGGGGGGGATCCCCTCCCCCTCATCCTGCACCGCAAACAGCGCCATGCTCCCCTGCTTGCGCCACTCCACGGTGATCTTGCGCCCCGCCGGGGTGTAGTGGATGGCGTTGTAGACCAGGTTGGAGACGGCGCTGCGCAGTTGATCCTGATCCCCGCGCACCAGCAGATTGGGCTGAACCATGAAGACGATCTCGTGGGCCCGCTCGCCGGAGAGTGCCCGCGCCTCCTGCTCCAGCAGCCCCAGCATGGCGGGCATGTCCACCAGATGGGAGAGATCCACGGTGGGCGCCGCCTCGATGCGCGACAGGGTGAGCAGCTGGTTAACCAGATTGTCCATGCGGATCGTCTGCTCCATCATCACCTTGTGCGCCTTGGCCCACATGGCGGGGGGCGGCGGCTCCTCGGTCATCTCCAGATACCCCTTGAGCACGGTGAGCGGGGTACGCAACTCGTGGGAGACGTTGGAGACGAAGTGCTTGCGGGTCTTCTCCAGGCTGCGCAGCCGGGTCACGTCCCGCACCACCAGCATGGCCTGGTCCTCCGCATAGGGCATGATGCGAAATTCGAGGAACTTCTCCTCGTTGATGGGGGAGTGCATCTCGAACGGCTCGTCATACTGCCCCTTGCCCAGATAGGCGACGAAGGCGGGGTGACGGATCAGGTTGCCGATGTGCTGGCCGGCATCCTCGGGCCAGCGAAAGCCGAGCAGTTGCTCCGCCAGCCGGTTGCACCAGAGGATGCTGCCGTCGGTACGAAACACCACGGCCGCATCGGGCAGCGCCTCCGCCCCTTCCCGAAAGCGGCGGATGAGGCCCGCCAGCTCCCGGCGCCGGGCCCGGTGACGCTGCTGCAACTTGTAGATGCCGTTGAAGATGTGCTCCCAACTGCCGCTGCCGTGGGGCGGCACCAGGCTGCGATCGTGCCACAGCCAGTCCGACAGCCGCTTCTGGAAGCGGTAGTGCCAGACCAGGTGCACCACAGTGGCCACCAGCAGGCAGAGAACGAGATGATCGATTAACCAACCTACCAAGACGAAGGGGCTGTAGAAGAACGCCATTCGCCACAACTGTCGCCGCCAGGCGTAAGGTTGCAACATTAAGATCTCCTAGAGACAGCAAAGAGCCGGGTCCAATGCCCGCCGGCAGGCGCTGGCGGCACTGGCCCTGACCTAGAGACGGGTCGAGAAGCGGTAGCCAGCCCCGCGCACCGTCTGGATCAATCTGTCGTGCCCCGTCTCTTCGATGGCCTTGCGCAGGCGGCGAATGTGTACGTCTACCGTCCTGTCCTCGACATACACGTTGGTACCCCAGACGTTGTTGAGCAACTGCTCGCGGCTGTAGACCCGCTCGGGGTGGGTCATGAAGAAGTGCAGCAGCTTGAATTCGGTCGGCCCCATGTCGAGGGCCTTCTCCTCGGCACTGACCCGGTGGGAAACGGGATCCAGCTTGAGCCCCTGCACCTCGATCACCTCGTCCACCGAGGTGGGAGAGACACGGCGCATCACGGCGTGCAGGCGGGCGGTGAGCTCCTTGGGGGAGAAGGGTTTGGTGATGTAGTCGTCGGCACCGGCCTCGAGCCCGCGCACCTTGTCCTCTTCCTCGCCCCGGGCGGTCAGCATCACCACCGGGATCTGGCGAGTCATCTCATCCTGCTTGAGCTGCTTGAGGAACTGGATACCGCTGCCGCCTGGCATCATCCAGTCCAGCACGATGAGTTCGGGGTAGGGTTCGCGCACCTTTGCCAGTCCATCGGCGTAATCTTCTGCTTCTACTGTTTCATATCCCTTCTGCTCAAGCACGAAGCAGAGCATTTCGCGGATCGGTGCCTCGTCCTCGACCACCAGAATTCGCTTAGCCATATCCCTTCTCTCTCCTCTGTGAAGATGGGTGCGCCAATTATTAGAACTTTCTGTGACACTTTTATGACTTTATGACGGGCGGGATGATAAACGTTTTCAGATTCAGTTGGCAGCAGCGAGTTGCAGCAGGTCCCAGCGATTGCCACTGATGTCCTCGAACACCACCACGGTGCCGTAAGGTTCGAGGCGCGGCTGTTCACAAAAACGAACGCCATAGGCCTGCATCCGCTCGTAATCGCCCCAGAAGTCGTCGGTCTCGAGAAACAGGAAGACCCGACCGCCCCCCTGGCGACAGATGGCGGCGCGCTGCTCCTCGTTGGCCGCGCGGGCCAGCAGCAGGGCGGAGCCGGGAGCCCCCTTGGGAGCGACCCGCACCCAGCGTTTGCCCGGTTTGCCCGGCTCGTCGAGGGGGGTGTCTTCCAGTAGCTCGAAGCCCATTCCCCGGGTGAAGAAGGCGATGGCCTCGTCGTAATCCGCCACCAGCAGCGTCAGGGCGCCAATGTGTTGTGCCATGGCATCTCTCCTCGGATAAATGATGGGGCGCATGATAGCCCCGCCCGGCCATGGGCTCCAGCGCCGGATCAGTCGGGCGCCACCTCCACCCGGTTGCGACCATTCTGCTTGGCCTGATAGAGCGCCTCGTCGGCCCGCTTGAGCGCCTGCTCCAGGCTATCCTTGCGCCGCTCGGCCACCCCGAAGGAGGCGGTGATACCGAGCCCCAGCGGCCAGTGCCTGTACCCCTCCAGCGCCCCTCTCAGCCGCTCCGCCAGGGCGGCGGCTCGTCCCTCGTCGTAATGGAGGCAGACCAGCACGAACTCCTCCCCGCCCCAGCGCACCAGTCGGCACAGGCTGTCACAATGGCGCAGCAGCTCGCTCACCATGTGTTTGAGCACCTCGTCCCCCACCGGGTGGCCGTGACCGTCGTTGACCCCCTTGAAGTGATCGATGTCGATATAGATGAAGGAGAGCGGCATCTCGCCGAGCTCCCCGAGCAGCTTTTCGCCGCCGAGCCGGTTGAGGGCCCCGGTCAGGGGATCGTAGCGGGCCTCCTCCTCGGTACGCCGGTTCTGCTCGCACAGGCTCGCACTCAGGGCTTCAGCCGCGAGGCGCGCCTCCCTGGCCTTGCGCAGCCGATCGCCAAACATCAGATTCTGGACCAGGAAGAGCAGCACGCCGTAGACAAGCCACCCCAGCAGCAGATAGCGATAGAAGTCCCCCGGCTTGCACCAGCGGCCATAGAACTCCAGCCGCTCGAGCCGCAACCGGTACTCCCCCGGCAGCATCTTGTCATCGGAGGCGATCTCGATGGCATAGACATGGTGCAGATCCGGCCCCTGCTGGACCAGCGGAATGTCGTACTGCTGCACCCACCAGGAGCTGGGGGCGAAGACGTTCAGGGGGACATCCTGCTCGCGGCCAAAATCCCTGGCGGTGAAGAGCACTTCGTTGAACTTGTGGGAACTCTCGTCTTCCCGCGTCGAATAGACGGGATCGTAGTTGCGCAGATAAAGGCGCCAGGCCTGTACCCCCTGCCCTTCTACATCCAGCCTCACCCGCACCCCGGTGAAGCCGGAGAGATCCAGCCCCCGCTCGGGGTCGGTCAGGGTCAGAACCAGCTCGCAGAAAGGATAGGCATATTGGCTTCGCAGGGTGCACTGGATGGCGGGTCTGTCGCCCCCCTGACTCAGGGTGGCGACGGAGGAGCCCTTGTGGGCCCTGTCATCCTGGGCACGCACGGACAAACCGGCCTGGCTCAGGATGTCGAGCCGCCGCTCGGGTCCGAATTCGAATAACACCATGGCCAGCAGGCTCGCCGCCAGCAGGCACCAGAACAACAGCGTCGTCATGCGGGAATAGGAAGGGATCATCGGCATCACACCTGAAAAAGGGCTTTTACCCTACACCTTGAAGCGCCGGACCGCGCTGATCCAGATCCAAGGTTATTACACGCGCCGCACCGGGCGCAGACGGGTGCCGACTAACCGGCACGGGCCCCATGGGGCGCAAGCGGCATCGGCCAGCTGGCGGGAGAGAGGCGGGGAGCCTCGTCGGTCGTAAGATGGATCATTGCGCACTCCCTGCGATGGAAACATAACGAAAAAACGTCCTTGCCTTCGCAGTCTACACAAGCGCTGGATGGCGCGACACCCTTCACCCCTCCTCCCGCAGTGCCCGATAGAGGGTAGTGCGACTGATGCCAAGACGGCGCGCCGCCTCGCTCACGTTGCCGCCGCACTCTGCCAGGGTCTGCTGCACCCGCTGCCGACTCTGCTCGCGCAGGGTACTCCCTCCCAAAGGTGAGCTCTGCCCCCCCTCCACGGCGGGCAGATGCAGATGGGCAGGTTCAATCCAGCCCTGCCCCTCTGCCAGTACACAGGCCACCTCCAGCGCCTGTTTGAGCTGGCGCACGTTGCCGGGCAGAGGGTGAGCCAGCAACCGCTGCTCCGCCTCCCGGCTCAGTTGTAGCGCCGGGTCCATCTGGGCGAGCAGGTTCAGGATCAACCCCTGACGCTCGGGCACCGACCAGGCCCGCAGGGGTGCCAGTTGCTGGCGCCAGCCGCAGATGCGGTAGTAGAGATCTTCGCGAAAGGTGCCGGCCGCCACCATGGCCGCCAGATCCCGATGGCTGGCGCTGACCAGCCAGAAATCCACCGCCTCGGGTCTGTGGCTGCCTACCGGGGTGACGACGCGCTCCTGCAACACCCGCAGCAGCCGGGTCTGGGCCTGGAGCGGCAGCTCGCCAATTTCATCCAGCATCAGGATGCCGCCGTGGGCGGCGCGCAGATAGCCCTGGCTGCCCTGGCTGCGGGCACCGCTGAAGGCCCCCCCCACGTAGCCGAACAGCTCGGCCTCCACCAACTCCGCCGGCAGGGCGCCGCAGTTGACGCACACCAGAGGCCGCTCCCGACGGCTCGATCTGGCGTGCAGGGTGCGCACCAGGTGCTCCTTGCCGCTGCCGGTCTCCCCCTCGATGAGCAATGAGATGCCCCGCTCCAGCATCTTGAGCGGCACCTGCTGCGCCTGCGATCTCCCCTCCTCAACCGCGCTCGGCAGGGGAAGCCTGGCGGCGCGCTCCCCCGCCTCCGGCACCAGCCGCAGGCCGCGGCGCTCGCGCAGCAACTGCTGACCGTCGAAGGGGTGCTGGCCGAGCCAGAGCCGACCGGCCCGGTTGGCCCCGAGCAGCTCGCCCCCCTCCCCCAGCAGCAGGCGGGCAGACCAGAGACTCTGGGGATCGAGATCCACCAGCCAGCCCGGCTGGCGGGCCAGCAGGGCGTTTTCCAGGGTCATGGCCAGGAGGCGCACGGTGCCCAGCATGTCGCCGCCGTGGTGGGCCGCATTGGTGGAGATGTCGAGCACGCCGAGCAGTTGCCCGTCCGGCCCGAGCAGGGGGCAGGCGCTGCAACTGAGAAAGCTGTGCTGGGCGAAGAAGTGCTGCGCCCCCAGCACCTGCACCTCGCTCTGCTCGGCCAGCGCGGTGCCGATGGCGTTGGTGCCCTTGCTCGCCTCCCCCCAGCGGGCGCCGCTGCGCAAAAAAATGCGCTCGGCATGGCGGGCAAAACGGTCGTCTCCGCTCACCGCAAGAATGGCCCCCTCGCCGTCACACAGCAGAAGACGACAGGGTCTGCCCGCCAGCAACTGGCCAAAGAGCGGCAGCACGAAGCGCTGGAAGCAGGCGATGAGCGTCCTGTGCTGCTCCTGGCGAGCCGACAGCTCCCCCTGGGGCAGCAAGTCCAGCTCGGCGCTCTGCTGGCGGCTCAGCCCCTGATGCAGGCAGCGCTCCCAGGAGCGCTGGATTGGGCTGGCACCGGATTGAGGCAACTCGCTCATCACACCTCCTTCTACACACTCGCGAATAGGGCCGCCTTGGGGGAGCGCCTTCATCACGTCTCCTGTTCACAAACGGCACAGTGTCACACCCGATGTTCAGAAACGGCACAGTTTGGGGGCCGCCCTGGGGGGCACTGGTTAACCAAGATACCCCTTGGCACCCCGTTTGATAACGTTTTTGCAACCTTTTTGTGTAGAGCGCCGCCCGCTGGCACGCCCCTTGCGATGACAGGAAGCAACCGGACTGCCCACCAGGCCGGTCAGGACCACACACACATAAGGATGATGAGATGATTTATACCGCTCCCGGTCAGGCAGGTGCCCTGGTCAGCTTCAAATCCCGTTATGACAACTTCATCGGTGGCGACTGGGTGGCGCCGCGCGCCGGCCGCTATTTCGAGAACATCTCGCCGGTGGATGGCCGGGTGTTCTGCGAGGTGGCCCGCTCCGACGCCGCCGACATCGAGCTCGCCCTGGACGCGGCCCACAAGGCGTTCGCCAGCTGGAGCAAGACCAGCGTCACCGAGCGCAGCAACCTGCTGCTGCGCATCGCCGATCGCATCGAACAGAACATTGAAGTGCTCGCCGTCGCCGAGACCTGGGAGAACGGCAAGGCGGTGCGCGAGACCCTGGCCGCCGACCTGCCCCTGGTGGTAGATCACTTCCGCTACTTCGCCGGCTGCATCCGCGCCCAGGAGGGCTCCGCCGCCGAGCTGGACCAGAACACCGTCAGCTACCACTTCAAGGAGCCCATCGGCGTGGTCGGCCAGATCATCCCGTGGAACTTCCCCCTGCTGATGGCCGCCTGGAAGCTGGCCCCGGTACTGGCGGCCGGCTGCTGCAGCGTGCTCAAGCCCGCCGAGCAGACCCCGGTCACCATCATGCTGATGATGGATCTCATCAAGGACATCCTGCCCCCTGGCGTAGTCAACGTGGTCAACGGCTTTGGTGCCGAGGCGGGCCAGGCGCTCGCCACCAGCAACCGGATCCAGAAGCTGGCGTTTACCGGCTCCACCGAGGTGGGCGCCCATATCCTGCGCTGCGCCGCCGACAAGCTGATCCCCTCCACCGTGGAGCTCGGTGGCAAGTCCCCCAACATCTACTTCGCCGACGTGATGCAGCACGAGAGCAGCTACATCGACAAGGCGGTGGAAGGGATGCTGATGACCTTCTTCAACCAGGGCGAGGTGTGTACCTGCCCCTCCCGCGCCCTGGTGCAGGCCAGCATCTATGACGACTTCATGGACCGGGTGCTGGCCCGCGCCCGCACCATAGTGCAGGGCAACCCCCTCGACACCACGACCCAGGTGGGGGCCCAGGCGTCCCGCGAGCAGTTCGACAAGATCCTGAGCTACATGGAGATCGGCCGCGGCGAAGGGGCCAAGATGCTGCTGGGCGGCGGCCCGGCCAAGGTGAGCGGGCTGGAGGGGGGCTTCTACATCCAGCCCACCATCTTCTCGGGCCAGAACAAGATGCGGGTGTTCCAGGAGGAGATCTTCGGGCCGGCGCTCGGGGTCACTACCTTCAAGGACGAGGCGGATGCCCTGGCCATTGCCAACGACACCCAGTACGGGCTGGGGGCGGGCCTGTGGACCCGGGACAGCAATCTGGCCTGGCGCATGGGGCGCGGCATCCAGGCCGGCCGGGTCTGGGTCAACTGCTACCACGCCTACCCGGCCCATGCGGCCTTTGGCGGCTACAAGAAGTCGGGGATCGGTCGCGAGACCCACAAGATGATGCTGGACCACTACCAGAACACCAAGAACCTGCTGGTGAGCCACGACATCAACCCCCTCGGCTTCTTCTAAGCCCATCCCGTGATCCACAAGGGCGCCTGCGGGCGCCCTTTTTCATGCGGTTCAGGCCACGGGTTGGCCCAGCTGCTGGCGATAGCGCTGGGGGGCGCAGCCCTGTTCGCGCTGGAACATGGCGATGAAAGCCGAGGTGGAGGCGTAACCGAGGCGCCAGGCGATCTCCTGCACCGGCATCTCGCCCCGCAGCCAGTCCAGCGCCTTCACCAGCCGCAGCCGGGTGCGCCACTGGCCCAGGCTCATGCCAAGCTCCTTCTGGCAACGCCGCGCCAGGGTGCGCTCCGTGGTGTGCAGCGCCCTGGCCCACTCCACCAGCGTGCGGTTGTCCTCCGGCGCCGCCTGCAATGCCGCCAGCAAGGGTGCCAGCAGGCGATCCCGGCTCTGGGGCAGGTAGCTCGGCTGGCAACGGGTGCGGGCCAGCTTCTCGATGAAGAGCTCACCCTGACGGGCATCCCACTCATCCTCCATGTGCCCGACCCGGCGCTGGGTGAAGTCCTCCAGCAGGGCCCGCAGCAAGGGGGTGAGGGCCAGCAGCTGGGGTTCCCGTGGCAGGCGCGGTGCCAGCGCGTGGCTCACGTAGATGGAGGTGTAATCCAGGGTCTGCTCGTTGAAGGCGGTGTGGGGCAGGTCCGCCGGCACCCAGATGAGGTAGTCCGGGGGCGCCACCAGCCGCTCTCCCCCCACCTCCACCACCATGACCCCCAGGCTGATGAGGCTGAGCTGACCCCAGGGGTGGGCGTGTTCGGCGCAGGCTTTGCCCCCCTGGATCTGGCTGTAGCGAAAGTAGAGGGGGTTGGGGTCGGCCAGCAGGCGATCCTGCTCGGCCAGGGTGAGGGTGCCCATGCAGATTGTCCCAAAGCGGTTATGACATGTCTTATTTACGCTACTTACCTCGTTCAAGACAAGGCTAGACTCTCCCCATCGTACCAAGGAGTGCTTATGCCTTTTCTCTTCCCCCTGCTCGCCATCTTGATCTGGGCCGCCAATACCGTGGTCTCCAAGGCCGCCGCCGGCGTGCTGGATCCCGCCGCCATCTCCTTCTATCGCTGGGTGATCGCCGCCCTCGCGCTCTCCCCCTTCTGCCTGCCGCAGCTCTGGCGCCGCCGGGCCGACATCCGCCTCTGGCTCGGCAAGCTGCTGGTGCTCTCCCTGCTCGGCATGGTGCTCTACCAGTGCCTCGCCTACTACGCCGCCCACAGCACCTCGGCCACCAACATGGGGGTCATCGGCTCCCTGCTGCCCCTGCTCACCCTGCTCATCGGGGCCTGCTGCTTTGGCCAGAAGCCGGGCAAGCAGGCGCTGCTCGGCATGAGCCTCTCCCTGTTCGGGGTGCTCTGGCTGCTGGGTCAGGGCAATCCCCTGGCACTGCTGCACAGCGGCATCAACCCCGGCGACGGCATGATGCTGCTGGGGGCGGCCAGCTATGCCCTCTATGGCCTGCTGATCCGCCGCTGGCAACTGCCGTTCGGCCCCTTGCTCAACCTCTACCTGCAGATCCTGCTGGCGGTGATGCTGCTCATCCCGGTGGCCCTCTCTGCCGACTCCCTGGCCATTCCCGCCCAGGGCTGGAGCATGGTGCTGTTCGCCGGCCTCGCCTCCTCCATCTTCGCCGCCTACTGCTGGATGCGCGGCCTCGCCACCCTGGGGGCGGAGCGCACCTCGGTCTTCATGAACCTGATGCCCCTGTGCACGGCCCTCATCGCCGTCATCACCCTGGGGGAGCCCATCCACGGCTATCACCTGCTGGGGGGCGGCCTCATCCTGACCGGGGTCATGCTCTCCCAGCTCAAGCCGAGGGTACGCCGTCCTCTGCCAGAAGGGGCTTGAGCCGGCCAGCACCATGAAAGAAGGGAGCCTCGGCTCCCTTCTTGCTGCCCTCGTCAGGGCACACCTGACCTTTTCGCCAGGGTGACGTCTCCACCTTAATCCCTGCCCCCCCGCCCCTTGTCATGGGCGGCGAAGGCGCTGCGGGCCGCACGGATGCCATTCATGCAGGCGGGCACTCCGGCATAGACGGCGACCTGGAGCAGGATCTCGATGATGGTCTCCCGGCTGACCCCCACATTGAGGGCGGCCCGGATATGGAACTCGAGCTGTCCGGGCGCCGTGCCCATTCCCATCAGGGTCGCCACCGTGAGTATCTCGCGGGTGCAGAGATCGATGCCGGGACGGGCGAGCACATCGGCAAAGGCAAACCCCAGCACCAGCTCGGCAAGTTCCGGTGGCAGGGCATCCAGGCTGGCGGCGACTCGCGTGGGTGCCTGGGGATCGAGCCGGGCCAGCAGCGCGAACGCCCGTTCATGGCGATCCGTGTGCGAGCCGCTCATGCGTTCACCCCCTTCATCCCCTCGGCAGTATAGCGCTCCCCCGCCACCGGCAGGGTCCGGATGGCCTGGCCCAGGGCCCCGAGCTCCGCTGGGGAGAGGCGCACCGAGAGGGCGCCGAGGTTATCCTCAAGGTGGGTCAGGCGCCGGGTGCCGGGGATGGGCACTATCCCCTCCCATTGCGCCAGCAGCCAGGCCAGGGCTATCTGCGCCGCCGTGCACCCCTTCTGCCGGGCCAGGGCCATGACCGCCTGCACCAGGGTGCGGTTGGTGGCGAGGTTCTCCCCCTGAAAGCGCGGCAGACTGGCCCGAAAATCCCCTTCCTCGAACACCGCCTCCTGCTGGTAACGCCCGGTCAGAAACCCGCGCCCCAGGGGGGAGTAGGCCACCAGACCAATCCCCAGCTCCCGGCAGGCGGGCAGCACCGCCGCCTCCACCTCCCGGGTCCAGAGGGAGTATTCGGTCTGCACCGCCGCCACCGGGTGCACGGCATGGGCGCGCCTCAGGGTGGCCTCGCTCACCTCGCACAGACCGATGCGGGCTATCTTGCCCTCCTGTACCAGCTGCGCCAGCCCGGCCATGGTCTCATCGACGGGATGGGCCGGATCGAGGCGGTGCACATAGTAGAGATCGATCTGCTCGATGCCGAGGCGGCGCAGGGAGCCCTCGCAGCTCTGGCGCGCATAGCGGGCGCTGTTGTCGAGGGTACGCCTGTACTCCCCGTGCTGGCGCACGATGCCAAACTTGGTGGCGACCTTCACCTGCCCCCGCCGGGTCGCGAGAAAACGCCCGATCAGCGCCTCGTTGTGGTGGGGGCCGTACATGTCGGCGGTGTCGAGCAGGTCGATGCCCCGCTCCACCGCCTCCGCCAGCACTCGCAAGGACATCTCATCGTCCCGCGGCCCGTAGAATTCGCTCATCCCCATGCAGCCCAGCACCAGGGCAGAGACCTGCAGGTTGGCTCCCAGTGTTCGTCGTTGCATCGCATTTTCTCCCTGACAAGTTGCAGGGGAGTATGGTCTTCCGAAAATTAATGAGATATAGAGATAACTGGCAACCCATTTTCCGATTATGGAAACACTATGCACGATCCCCTGCTCTGGGACGACGCCCGCGTCTTCCTGGCCATCGCCCGCAGCGGCACCCTGAGCGGTGCCGCCCACGCCCTTCGCATGGGGGTGGCCACCGTCTCCCGGCGCCTGGACAGGCTGGAGGCGGCCCTCGGCCTCCCCCTGTTCAGCCGCCACCAGCAGGGCTATCGCCTGACCGACGACGGGGAGGCCCTGCTTGAGCGAGCCGAGGCGCTGGAACATGCGGGACTGGCCTTTGGCGAGGCGGGGCAGTTGCAGGGACAGGTGGCCGGCACCGTGCGCCTCGCCACTGCCGAGAACCTGGCCAATCCCCTCATCATCCCCTCCCTGCCGACGCTCTTTGCCCAGCACCCCGAGCTGAGGGTGGAGCTGGTCACCGGGGTGCAGACGGTGAACCTGCACCGGCGCGATGCCGATCTCGCGGTGCGCATGGTCAAGCCCGATGCCGGCCACCTCACCCTGCGGCGCCTGGGCACCCTGGGCTTTGGCCTCTACGGGACCGGCGCCTACCTGGATGCCCGCAGCCCCGGGCTGGATGCCGCCAGCTTCGATCAGGATGACTTCATCGGATGGAACGAAACCCAGAGCCACCTGCCCGCCGCCAGATGGATGACCCGCATGCTGCGCGGCCGCCCCTGCCGGGTGGAGACCAGCACCCTGGCGGCCCAGCTCGCCGCCGCCCAGGCCGGTCTGGGGCTCGCGGTGCTGCCCCACTACCTGGCCCGCCAGACGGATCTGGTCTGCCTGCTGCCGGAGCTCGGAGTGGATCAGCCCATCTGGCTGGTGCTCCACAGCGATCTCGCCCACTCCCGGCGGGTGAGAGCCGTGGCGGATCATCTCATCGCCCTGTTCGAGCGCGCCCGCACCGCCCTGCACCCCTTCTCGGGCGATCCCAGATAGA
Organism: Aeromonas sp. QDB63; assembly: GCF_027707425.1. Taxonomy (NCBI): domain Bacteria; kingdom Pseudomonadati; phylum Pseudomonadota; class Gammaproteobacteria; order Aeromonadales; family Aeromonadaceae; genus Aeromonas; species Aeromonas sp. QDB63. The sequence goes on along the minus strand of NZ_JAPCIS010000027.1, from coordinate 6,161 downwards.
AGGGCCGGGTCGCATCGGGGCAAAACAAAAGGGAGCTCAAAGGCTCCCTTTTATCTGCGCGGCCTGCGCAGCATGGTGTGCGCGGCCTCTTCGGCGTTGTGCCCGCGGCGGGGTCACGACTCCCGGCGCCAGTGGTAGCGCCGCTCCGGGCGGCCACGCTGGCCGTAGTTGAGCTCCACGTCCAGCCGATCTTCTGACTCCAGAAACTCCAGGTAGCGGCGGGCCGTGGTGCGACTCAGGGAGAGGCGCAGGGCCACGGTGTCGGTGGAGAAGGTGTTGTCCGGCTCCCCCGCCAGCAGATCCAGCACCTGTCGCAGGGTGATGGCGTCGATCCCCTTGGGGGTCTCCCGCGCCTCCCGACCCTGGTTGCGCGCCTTGCCCATCAGGCGGTCCAGGTCGCTCTGGGCCAGCTCCCCCGGCTCGCACAGGCGGCGATGCAGGACCAGGATCTCCTCCAGGCTCTGCTGGATGCGAAACAGCCGCAGCGGCTTGATGACGTAGTCCTGCACGCCCAGGTTGAGGGCCTGCTGTATGGTCTCCACGTCGCAGGAGGCGGTCACCATCATCACCATCACCTCCCGGTTGTAGCTGCGCAGCCGGCTCACCCACTCCAGGCCCGAGCCATCGGGCAGGGAGATGTCGACCATCAGCAAGCGGGGCTCGCTCCCCGCCATCAGGCGATCCGCCTCGGCCAGGGTGCCGGCCCGCCCCATCAGGGAGAACCCGGCCGTGGAGGAGACCAGCTCCCCCAACATGGCGCCTATCCGCTCGTCATCCTCGATAATCAGCGTGAAAATTGGCTTCATGACTTACACCAATTGGTTTTTATTCAAATAGATACCAAACAGGGTCGTCTGCTCGGCGGTGCGACGCCATTCTATCACGCCCCCCCGCCTGGCCACCGTCTTCTTGACCAGGAAGAGGCCGACCCCGTGATCCCCGGTCTGGCGGCTGACACCGTAGTCGAACAGGTGATCCGCCAGCGCCTCGTCCACCCCCTCGCCACTGTCCTCCACCTCGATCACCAGCCGCCGCCCCAGATCATAGAGGGAGAGCAGCACCCTGGGCGCGGCGTGCTCGCGGTTCCCCCAGGCGGCGCGAATGCCGTTGTCCAGCAGGTTGCCGATGCAGGTGATGAGATCCGCCGACACCTCGGCCGGATACTCCCCGAGGGCCGACCCCGCATCCAGCACCAGCTCCACCCCCAGCTCCCGCGCCCGGCTGAACTTGCCGAGGATGAGCCCGGCCACCGGCTTGTTCTCGATGACCCGCAGCAGATCCTGCAACATGTTCTGGCAGGCTTCGTTCTCCTGCTGGATGAGGTCTACCGCCTGATCCACGTGGCCGAGCTGGAGCAGACCGGAGAGGCTGCTGAGCTTGTTGGCGAATTCATGGGTCTGGATGCGCAGCATCTCGCCGTACTGGCGCAGGTGGGTCACCTGCATGCCCAGGCTGCCGGTGCCGTCTGGCCGGCTGAAGATGAGCATGCGCCCCGGCTCGCGACCGCTGAGCTCCTGCCAGTGGCCGACGAAGTCATCCCCCTGCACGGTGAACCTGACCGCCCCCCCTTGCTGCAACGTGGGCACGAGGCCGGGGGCCAGCTCCGCCAGGGAGCGGCCCAGCAGGGCGTGGCGCCCGGTGCCGGGCAGTCGCAACTGATAGAAGGCGGCGCTGTTGAGCATGGTGATCCTGTGCTGGTTGTCCAGGGCCACTATCCCCTCCGAGATCCCCTCCAGCACCAGATCCTGCTGGGCGAAGCGATTGGCGATGGTCTCCGGCTCCAGATCCAGCAGGGTGCGGCGCAGCAGGTGCTGCACCCAGAGCGCCAGCAGCAGGCCGCACCCCAGCACCGCTGCGATGGCGCCGACCAGCAGGGCGATCCGCTCCTGATAGGTGCCCTCCACGGTGCGCATCAGATAACCCACCGCCACTGCACCGATGGCCTGGCCATCGGGCCCCACTACGGGAGCGAAGCAGCGGATGGCGGGACCCAGGGTGCCCACGTCCCGGGAGCAGTAGCTCTCGCGCGACTGGAGTGCAGGCCAGATGTCCTCCCCCCGGAAGGTCTGGCCCACCAGCTCGGGCGAGGGGTGGCTCAGGCGCCTGGCATGTTCGTCGGTCACCACCATGTAGGCGGCGTCGGTGCGGCTGCAGATCCCCTGCACATAATCCCGCAGCCCGGGATCGCTCCCCTTCTCCAGGGCCCGGACCACCCGGCTGTCCGCCGCCAGCACCCGGGCCAGATCGCTCCCCTTCTCCTTCAGGTTGTTCTCCAGCAGGTGGCGCATGAAGAGGGCGAGCAGACAGCCCAGGATCAGGATCAGCAGCAGTGACAAGCCAAGCGAGAGGGTGACTAGCTGGTGGCGCAGTTTCATCGTTCAACCTTGCAGCGGACAGGAAAGCCCAGGGTGAGGGTGTCCCCCGGCCGGGTCAGTGGCCAGCCTGGCGCACCTCAAAGGTGGCCACTCTAGCGCCTCCCCCGGCCGTTGTCGGTTAGCTGGCCCGCAAAGCCATATAAAAACTTAAACACCACGGCCCGGGCAAAAAACCTGAACGTGAGCTGTATCACACTATTTACTTAGCCTGCGAAATAAATATAATGCTTCGCAAGCTAAGTAATTGAGGTGCCCGTCATGAAAAAGGATCTGGAGATGTTGCGAGAACTCTCCCTCGCCGAGCAGCTGGGGCGATTGCACCGGCTCTGGCGCACCGTGGCCGATCTCGAGCTGGCACCTCTAGGGCTCACCCATCCCCGCTGGACCGCCCTGTGGAAACTCAGCCGCCTCGGCGGCCACCTCAGCCAGAAGACCCTGGCCGAGGCCCTGGAGATAGAGCTCCCCTCCCTGATGCGGACCCTGGGTCAGCTCGAGGAGCAGGGGCTGATCGAGCGCCATTGCTGCAGCCAGGACAAGCGGGCCCGCATCGTCACCCTGACCCCGGCGGGCAAGGCGCTGCTCGATCAGATCGAGGGCCGCATCATCGCCGTGCGCCGGGAGCTGCTCACCGGCATCAGCCAGCAGGAGCTGGCCCAGTTTGAAGACATTGTGCACCGCATCTCCGCCAACGCCCTCGGCAAGATAGCCGCACAGCACGAAGAGAGAGAATAAGATGACACCGGATCAACAATTCAAGCGCTGGATAAAGTGGGCCATCATCTGCTTCGTCCTGGTGTTTGGCTACTTTCTGCTGGCCGACATCAAGATGCCCCTGACCCCCCAGGCCATGGCCACCCGGGTCGTCACCCGGATGGCCCCCCAGGTCAGCGGCAAGGTGGTCGAAGTCGCCGTCGCCAACAACCAGCACGTCAAGCAGGGGGATCTGCTGTTCGCCCTCGACCCGGAACCCTTCCAGCTCGCCGTGGATCAGGCCAGGCTCGCCCTGGATCAGGCCAGGCAGCAGAACCGCCAGCTGGACGCGACCCTGACCGCCTACGAGGCGGAGTACAGCTCGCTGCGCACCCAGGCCGACCAGAAACAGCGGGAAGCGGCGCGCATCGACGCCCTCTACCGCCGTCACATGGTCTCTGAACAGCAGAAAGATGACGCCGACAGCGCCGCCCGCACCGCCCGTGCCAACCTGCTCGGCAGCCAGGCCCGGGTAGAGCAGGCCCGCGTCAACCGCGGCTTGCCAGGGGAAGACAACCTGCTGCTGCGCCAGGCCCGCAACCGCCTCGCCCAGGCCGAGCTCAACCTCGCCTACAGCCGGGTTCATGCGAGCCAGGACGGCATCATCACCAACCTGCAGCTCAAGCCTGGCAGCGTGGCCAATGCAGGCTCCCCCCTGCTGGCCCTGGTCTCCGAGCAGGTGGACGTGATCGCCGATTTTCGCGAGAAGAGCCTGCGCCACGTCAGCGCCGGCAGTCAGGCCCTCGTCGCCTTCGACGGCGAGCCCGGTCGTCTCTATCCTGCCCGCGTCGCCAGCCTGGATGCCGGGGTCAGCGCCGGTCAGTTTGACGCCAACGGCCAGCTTGCGAACCCCGTCGAGTCCGATCGCTGGGTGCGCGATGCCCAGCGCCTGCGCCTGCACCTGACCCTGGAGCAACTGCCCGCCCACCTGCCGGCCGGGGCCCGCGCCACGGTGCAGTTGCTGCCGGACAACACCCTGACCGGGCTGCTGGCCCGCGGCCAGATCCGTCTGCTCAGCCTGCTGCACTACATCTATTGAGATGACGACCATGAACCTGTGGCACAGACCCCTCACCCCCAACGAACTGCGCCAGTGTCTGCGCATCGCCTTTGGCTGTACCCTGGGGTTTGTGCTGTGCAAGATCTTCGGCTGGAGCAACGGGGTCTTCTTCACCGTCACCCCGGTGCTGCTGCTCGGCCTGGTGCCGGTGATGAACGGTCACGCCGCCCGCCAGCTCATCGCCTCCGCCGCCATGTGCGGTCTGGAAGTGGGGCTGCTCGGCGGCCTGTTTGGCGGCCACCCGGGGCTCATGACCCCCCTGGTCTTTTTGCTCTTCCTCTACCGTTTCGCCGCCATGTCCCGGGGCAGCCTGTTCCTGTTCGGTGCCAACGGGGTGCTCAGCCTCAGCATCATGCTGCACTTTGCCAGCTACCCCGGGATTGATCTGAACGACCTCATCTTCAGCAACCTCTGGGCCAGCGTCCTGTCGGTGCTCATCGCCTATCTGATGACGGCCCTCATTCCGGACGTGGAGGAGTGCCCCAGGCCGGCCCCCTCCCCCAAGGCGCCGCACCGGATGCGCCACGAAGCCCTGCTGGGGGCGTCCATCGCGACCCTCTCGTTCCTGGTGTTCCAGATCTTCGACCTGCGCGACTCCATGTCTGCCCAGGCCACCACCCTGCTGCTGCTCTTCCCCATGCACTGGAACGGCGCCCTGGACTATGCCCGCAAGCGGGCCATGGGCACCCTGCTGGGGGTGAGTTTCGGCATCCTGGGGCAGCTGGTGCTCTATGACTGGTCCGGCTTGCTGCTGCTGGTGACCCCGGTGCTCTGGCTCGGCGCCATGCTGTTCAGCTATGCCCATGTGAAGGAGGCAAGCGGCTCCGGAGTCGGCTTCGGTGCCCTCACCACCCTCGGCATCCTGTTCGGCCAGTACCTGACCCCGGGCAACGACCTGGTGTTCAGCGCCCTCTATCGGGTGAGCAGCATCCTCTTTGCCATCGTGGTCACCCTGCTCGCCTGCTACCTCATCCACCGGCTGCTCAATCGCTTCGAGGCGACACGGTTCGGCCACTGACCCTTTTCTGCAGCCATTGGATGGCTCCCTTTCGCCCCGCTTGCCTGCCGGGGCGTTTTTTTGCCTGCCCCACGGACCAGAGGGAGACGGACGCATCCCGACGCAGGGCTCCTGCCACGAGGTTGCAGTTGTGCCTCATCCTGTTAGGCTCAAGGCCATATGACACCGTTGTGAGGATCAAACATGAAACACGCCAAGCTCTTTCTACTGGGGGCGGGCGCCATCACCCTGCTCGGCGGCTGCGATCTGGGCAGCGGCAAGCTGGGAGTGACCGGCGGCGATCCCGTCACCTATCTGTGTGAACAGAACCAGAAAGTGCAGGTTCGCTACTTCTCCCTCTCGGACGAGAGCCTGAACTTCGTCAAGCTCTCCCTCCCCGATGGCAAGGATTACACCCTGCCACAGGCGGTTTCCGCCTCCGGCGCCCGCTATACCGACGATCACGAGGTGGTCTGGTGGAACAAGGGCAAGGAGGGGTTCGTCGAGATGCGCGATGACGCCGGGGAGTGGCAGAGCCGCTACAACGACTGCAAGGAGCAGTGATCCGCGCCGTCATGGCACAGAGCCCACACGAAACACCCCGGCCTGGCCGCAATGCTGATCAGTTAAGGATCCATTGACCGATCCTTCTGCTGTAGGACAATCCGGAACCAATCACTGGTTCCGGATTTTTTATGTCTATTGCAAACGATCTGAACGATGTTGTTGAGGCATCTGGCGACATGCTGGCTCGGCTGGCCATTTTTGCCGACCATATTCCCGACGAATGGATTACTGCCGCTGCCGCCTTGTCTGAAAAGGCCACTATCCGCCGACGCCGCTTACCTTCTGATATGGTCTTGTGGCTCGTCGTGGGGATGGCCTTTTTCCGCAATGAGCCCATCTCCGAGGTCGCTCGGCGCCTCAACATCTGTGCAGAAGGGTTGGCCAATGATGCCTTGCTCGCGGACAGTGCCCT
>NZ_JAPCIS010000026.1:0-63244 GCF_027707425.1 Aeromonas sp. QDB63 | reverse complement strand
CTAAAAACTGGGAATAACGCCTTAAATGGCGAAGAAACGGTCTAAATAGGCTGATTCAAGGCATTTACGGGAGAAAAAATCGGCTCAAACATGAAGAAATGAAATGACTGAGTCAGCCGAGAAGAATTTCCCCGCTTATTCGCACCTTCCTTAGGAAATCTACTTTACCACGCAAACGATATGAAAATGAAAAGACACTACTCGGGTGTCTTTCTTATTGTTGGGTGTTGGAGCCAACTGGTTGGAGGCTATGACCCCTCCCCGCTTTGCCCCGTAGCCAAATCAGATCGGGGTGATGGCGGTGATATGGGCCGAACCATCCAGGGATTGGAAGATCTGCACCACGGCTTCCCCGTGGATCGGGTTGGGCAGCGGCACCATGGTTTTGCATTTGAAACGGTAACTGGTACGCCTGCTATCACTTGGGGGGATTTTGAAGGAGTGCTCCCTTCCCATCTTTTGATGCTGGACACAGTGGCACTTAACTTTCTGGGCATAACACTCGTGGATGGCCTTCAGAGGCTATGCAGCAAAGCCTTTCCTCTGCCCGGAGAAACCACAACCTGCCGCCGTGTGTGGATGCGATAGATGAGGTTCTGCCGATCGACTCGGGCACTCACCACGACAACATTGGCAACAGAGCCCTCACCCCTTCGCCAGGAGCAAAATTTTCTCGCAAACGATTGGAAAAAGAAAAGGCGCCTCAAGGGCGCCTTTTTGACAGTTTTGCGTTACCGCTGGGAGAGAGGCGTTAGCCGCTTATTCCCACGCCTTTTATTCCCACTCAATGGTTGCGGGCGGCTTGCCGGAGACGTCGTACACCACGCGAGAGATGCCGTTGATCTCGTTGATGATGCGGTTCGACACGTGGCCGAGGAAGTCGTACGGCAGGTGGGCCCAGTGGGCGGTCATGAAGTCGATGGTCTCGACGGCGCGCAGCGCAATGACCCAGTCGTACTTGCGGCCATCGCCCATGACGCCGACGGAGCGCACCGGCAGGAAGACGGCGAACGCCTGGCTGACCTGGTTGTAGAGGTCGGCCTTGCGCAGCTCTTCGATGAAGATGGCGTCAGCCTTGCGCAGCAGGTCGCAGTACTCTTTCTTCACTTCGCCAAGCACACGCACGCCCAGGCCAGGACCCGGGAAGGGGTGACGGTAGAGCATGTCGTAGGGCAGGCCGAGTTCGAGGCCGACACGGCGCACTTCGTCCTTGAACAGCTCGCGCAGCGGCTCCACCAGACCCATCTTCATCTCTTCCGGCAGGCCGCCGACGTTGTGGTGGGACTTGATGACGTGGGCCTTGCCGGTCTTGCTGGCAGCGGATTCGATGACGTCCGGGTAGATGGTGCCCTGGGCCAGCCACTTGGCGTTCTTGAGCTTCTTGGACTCGTCGTCGAACACTTCGACGAAGACGCGGCCGATGGTCTTGCGTTTGGCTTCCGGCTCGTCAATGCCCGCGAGGGCGGAGAGGAAGCGCTCTTCGGCGTCGACCTTGATGATGTTCAGGCCGAAGTGATCGCCGAACATGTCCATCACCTGCTGGCCTTCGTTCAGGCGCAGCAGGCCGTTGTCGACGAAGACGCAGGTCAGGCGATCGCCGATGGCGCGGTGCACCAGCATGGCGACCACGGAGGAGTCCACGCCGCCGGAGAGGCCCAGGATCACCTCGTCGTCACCCACCTGCTCGCGGATGCGGGCAACGGCGTCGTCGATGATGGTGGCCGGGGTCCAGAGGCATTCGCAGCCGCAGATGTCCTTGACGAAGTGTTCCAGCATACGGGCACCCTGACGGGTGTGGGTCACTTCCGGGTGGAACTGCACGCCGTAGAAGCGCTTGGCCTCGTCGGCCATGGCGGCATGGGGGCAGGTGGCGGTCTGGGCGATGGTGGTGAAGCCGGCGGGGATCTCGGTGACCTTGTCGCCGTGGCTCATCCAGACGTCCAGCAGGGCATTGCCGTTGTCGGCAATGGCGTCTTCGATGTTGCGCAAGAGGGCGCTGGTCTTGCCGGACTGGCCCAGCACTTCGACCTGGGCGTAGCCGAATTCACGCAGGTTGGAGGACTGCACCTTGCCGCCGAGCTGCTCGGACATGGTCTGCATGCCGTAGCAGATACCGAACACCGGCACACCGGCGTTGAACACGTACTCGGGGGCGCGCGGGCTGCCCGCCTCGGTCACTGATTCCGGGCCGCCGGAGAGGATGATGCCGCTCGGATTGAACTCGCGGATCTGCTCTTCGGTTACGTCCCAGGCCCACAGCTCGCAGTAGACGCCGATTTCACGGACGCGACGGGCGATGAGCTGGGTGTACTGGGAACCGAAATCCAGGATAAGGATACGGTGGGCGTGAATGTCTTTAGTCATTTTATTCCTGCATCAGGCTGATGTTGTCACAAAAAGCACGGGATAAAAAAAGGGTGGAAAAACGGGGCGCAGAGCCCCGTTTCATCAGCCCATCCGGTAGTTGGGGGCTTCTTTGGTAATGGTCACGTCGTGAACGTGGGACTCTTTCATCCCGGCGCCCGAGATGCGCACGAACTCGGCCTTGGTGCGCATGTCGTCGATGGTCGCGCTGCCGGTCAGACCCATGGAGGAGCGCAGGCCGCCCATCTGCTGGTGGATGATCTCTTTGAGGCGGCCCTTGTACGGCACGCGCCCTTCGATCCCTTCCGGCACCAGCTTGTCGGCGGCGTTGTCGGTCTGGAAGTAACGGTCGCTGGAGCCCTTGGACATGGCACCCAGAGAGCCCATGCCGCGGTAGGACTTGAAGGAGCGGCCCTGATAGAGCTCGATCTCGCCCGGCGCCTCTTCGGTACCGGCAAACATGGAGCCCACCATGACGCAGCTTGCGCCCGCGGCGATGGCCTTGGCCACGTCGCCGGAGAAGCGGATGCCGCCATCGGCAATCACCGGCACGCCGGTGCCTTCCAGGGCGTCGACGGCGTCGGAGATGGCGGTGATCTGGGGCACGCCCACGCCGGTCACGATACGGGTAGTACAGATGGAGCCCGGGCCGATACCGACCTTGACGGCGTTGACACCCGCTTCCACCAGCGCCTTGGCGCCAGCGGCGGTGGCGACGTTGCCGCCGATGATCTGCAGGTCAGGATAGGCTTCACGGGTCGCCTTGATGCGATCCAGCACGCCCTGGGAGTGGCCGTGGGAGGAGTCAATCAGCAGCACGTCCACACCGGCTTCCACCAGGGCGGCGACGCGCTCTTCGTTGCCGGCACCGGCACCGACGGCGGCACCGACCCGCAGACGGCCACGCTCGTCTTTACAGGCGTTGGGCTTGCGCTCGGCTTTCTGGAAGTCCTTCACGGTGATCATGCCCTTGAGCTTGAAGTCGCCGTTGACCACCAGCACCTTCTCGATGCGGTGCTTTTGCATCAGAGCCACCACCTCTTCACGAGGGGCCCCTTCACGCACGGTCACCAGACGATCTTTCTGGGTCATGATCTGTTCGACGGTCTGGGAGAGATCGATGACGAAGCGCACGTCACGGCCGGTGATGATACCCACCAGCTGGTTGCCGTCAGTCACCACGGGGTAACCGGCGAAACCGTTCTTGTGGCTCAGCTCCTTGATCTGGGCGATGGTCATGTCAGGGCGCACGGTAACGGGGTCGCTGACCACGCCGCTCTCGTACTTCTTGACCTTGCGCACTTCGGCAGCCTGCTGCTCGATGGACATGTTCTTGTGAATGAAGCCGATGCCGCCTTCCTGGGCCAGTGCGATAGCCAGACGGGCTTCGGTCACTGTGTCCATGGCAGCGGAGATCATCGGGATATTCAGCGTGATCGCAGACGTGAGCTTGGTACGCAGGTCGGCGGTATTGGGGAGAACAGTGGAGTGGGCTGGAACCAACAGTACATCGTCGAAGGTCAGCGCTTCTTTGGCAATCCTGAGCATGGCAATATCTCACCGTTGAGGAGTGGGGGTGTAAAATATTGCCGACAAATTTTACTCATGCATTGGGCAGTGGTAAAGAAGTTTTTTGAATTTTTTATGGCGTAGCCCGATTTAACGCCACCAACAGGGCAAAAAACCAATAAATTCAGCCGTAACCATGCCGTTTTTCCCGACAAGATGATCTTTTTTGCCGTTGAGCCCCTTTCTGCCGCCAGTCTCCCGGAACGGCCTTTTTTCCACTCACAGCCGTCAGCCAGACCGGCGGTCAGTTCCCCTGATAGCGGCCCGGCTTGTGCCAGTTCATCAGCATGGCGTTCATGGCCAGCGCACTCAGGGTTGACCAGAGCAGCAGGGGAAGCGGCAGGGTGAGCAGAGAGAGCGCAAACACCAGCACATCCAGCACCATCTGGCTCTTTCCTGCATTGATGCCGGTGCGCCGTTGCAGCCAGAGCGTCACCACGCCGGTGCCCCCCACGGAGGCATTGTGGCGCGCCAGAGACAAGACCCCCATGCCGAGGAAGGTTCCCCCCACCAGGGCGGCAAACAGGGGATGGACATAGCTCACCGTCAGCAGCAGCGGCACCGCCTGGGTGGCCGCCGAGAGGGCGACGTTGACGATCAGCGTCTTGAGGGTGAAGGCGCGCCCCATGGTGACGTAGCAGAACACCATGAAGGGCAGGTTCACCAGGAAGAAGAGCACGCCGATGGGCAGGGTGCTGACATGGGCGATCAGCAGGGCGATGCCCGCGATGCCGCCGGTGATCATGCCGGAACACTTGAGCAGATTGAGCCCCACGGCGATAAACATGACCCCGAGCACCATGCCGTAGACATCGTCCTTGAGGGTATGGGCCAGCCCCCTGCCCGCGGCCGCTGGCTGCATGGTCATTTCACCTTCCATATGACTCCTTAGATCCGATTTGATGGTGGCATCCGTTGCCCGACAACCAGGCCGCATTGGGGCTGATGGCGGCGACCCATTCACCTTGCCGTCCCAACCCCCAATCTTGCGCTCCCCCGCCCCCTGATGTCGCCATCATGGGGATGACAAGGCACAGCAAAAAGAGCGCCAATCAAAACAAGAGTCCGCGACACCATAAATAATCGGATTTAAATTCTGATAAATACGCAATGTGCAGACCGAATGCACTACTTCAGTGATCGGCCATCATGGTGGCGCAGCATGTTTACCCGAGTCACCGAGAAAGGCCTCGTGGTATCCCCTTCACAGTCCGGTTTTTCGGCAGATCATGTCGATACGATGCCGCTTTTCAGCATGGATGATGCCTGTCATGGGGTAAGCCCGAGGGCTATACGGCGTGTTTCTTCGGGGCGGGCTCCAGGGGCGGATGTGGATGGATCGCACCAATAAAGTGCAATTGCACCAATATAGATCAACCGAGTGGCACAGTTTGCCTTGCACCGCGGCGCAAAGGCGGTATGGGCACCGCTTTGCTCACTGCCATGAGCACTGCAATATGCAGAGCATGGAGTGACTCGGGCGGCGGATGCACCACTCCCCTTCCCTCTAGCCCCCTGCCCATGAGCGTGCTGGTCGCGAGTCCACAGGTCTGCCCATTCACCAGCCCCTCCGCAGCCAGAGTCCCATCAGGATGGGGCATCCATTCAGGCATAGGCAGAAGGCAGAATAAAAAAGTCGGCCCGAAGGCCGACTCGCTGCTCCCTGTGACAGGGCTTCCTTACTTGAGGTATTTGCCGTCCGCGCCCACCTTGCCCGGGCCGTTCAGTACCCAGACCCGCGCCGAATAGGCGGGCACCGCAAAGCTCAGGCTGCCGTTGCTGACGCTCTGGCTCGCACCGGTTACCGCGTCCGTGTAGGTGCCGTTCTTCAGGCCACTCAGGTTTATCTGCTGGGCCGAGTTGGCCGCAACGCCCACGGCAGCGTAGCTCCCTTGGGCGCTCAGATCACGCACGAAGCTGATGCCGCTCCCCCACTCGTTCACCTGGCTCATGGGCGCCTTTTGCAGGGCGGGCACCGCCTTGCGGATCTGGTTCAGGCGCTTGATGTGCTGATAGAGCGGGTGGCTCGGGGTGGCGGGGTTGTCCAGCACCTCCCCGTAGTAGGCACGACCGGTCTGATCCACCGTCATGGTGGCCCCGTCGATGTCCTGGGGCTTGCCCGCCTGGAACATCACCTCCTCCCCGTAGTAGAGGGTCGGGATCCCCCGCGCCGTCCAGAGCAGGTTGTAGGTCATGGCCGCATTCCCCTCTTCCCCGCCGTAGCGGTACTTGAAGTCATTGTCCGGCCCCACGTCGTGGTTCTGGAAGAAGGTGATGAGCTTGGTGGCATCCCCATAGACCCAGTCCATGGCGAAGATCCCCCCTACCCCGCCAAAGTTCCCCCGGGTGACGTTGTCACGGAAGGTGGAGAAGAGGGAGAAGTCCAGCACCGAGAGGCCTGAATCACCCCCTGCACGGGGATTGGCCGGGTTCGGCGTGGTGCGGGTATACCACCAGGGGCGGATCACCGCCGAGGCATTGTCGTTGGCGAGCTCAGAGCCCCAGCCGGTGCCCTTGACCAGGTTTTCGCCAAAGACGAACAGCCCCGGCTTGTGGGCCTGCCAGTCATGGACATAGGTCAGCAGTTCGTCCCGCTCGATGTGCTTCAAGGTATCGATACGGATGGCATCGACCCCCATGTCGAGGTACTGACGAATGGCGCCGTTGAGGTAGTCCTTGACGTTCTGGTTGCCGGTGGCGAGATCGATGCAGTCCCCCGCCATGTGCTTGCGCTGCAGGGCGAGCGGGCTCTCCCAGTCACCGCCTGACATGAAACCGTCCAGGTGATACCAGGCGGGATCCAGGGTCTGGGCGTCGATGCCGAAGAAGCGGTTTGGGTTGTAGCCTGCGCTCGGCACGGTGGCGCCGGTCTTGGGGTCTACCAGGGGCTGGGTGCCCGCCGGATCGGACTGGCAGCGGGCCTTGTACCAGTCGGGCGCCGCCGGGTTGTCGTCGTCACAGCGATTGGCGCTGGCGTAATCCCCGAGATTGCCCTGATAGGGACCATTGTTGATGAGCCCCTGGCTCGACCCCGCCGGTACGTAGTATTTGACGGGCAGGCGATCGATCCAGGTCTTGCCGCGCAGGCCGTACTGGCTCGAGTGGTTGAGCACCACATCCTGGATCACCTTGAGCCCCTTGGCGTGAGCCGCCTGGATGAACTCCCGGTAACCCGCCCCCGGCGACTCCAGACGGGGATCGACCCGGTAGAAGTCGTAGGCATGGTAGCCGTGGTAGTCGAGGCCGGAGCGGTTCTCCACCGGCGGCGTCACCCAGATGGCGGTGAAGCCGAGATCCTTGATGTAGTCGAGCTTGGCGATCAACCCCTTGAAGTCGCCACGCCACTGGGGATCCCCCGCTTTGTAGCGATCCCGGTTGTAGTAGTTGTTGCTGGCATCGCCATCATAGAAGCGGGCAGTCAGCAGGAAGTAGATGCTCTCGGCGCGAAAATCGCCGCTCGCCACCCCCTGCTCGCCGATACGGTACTCGAAGCGCTGCTCGCGCTGATTGCCGCTGGCGTCGATGGCAAAGGTGCGGATCACCAGATCGGTGCCGCTCCCCTTGTCACTCGCCACCAGGGGCTGGCCTGCATAGCGGGCCGATGCCGTGGTGGGCTGGCTGCCGTCCGTCGTGAAATGCACGGCGGGGGCGCTGTCCTGATCGTCGCTCACTCCCAGGGTGATGGACTGACTGTCCACATAACTCCCCGGAGACGGGGTGGCCGTCACCGTGGGGGCCTGCAGATCGGCCCCGGCCAGCGTCTCCACCTCGATGGCCTTGCGCAGGCTGTCAAAGCAGATGCGATAACTGGTGTTGGCGCTGACCAGGTAATCCTGGGCCGGATACGCCTCGCTCCAGTCCCCCTTGTGGTCAATCTTGAAGCGGGGGTTGTTGCTGCCAAAGGCCTGCTCGGTGCAGAAGGTGGTGCCATCCTCGCTGGTCATGGGGGTGAGCCCCCAGTTGTTGGCCGTGCCCCGGAAGTACCAGCTGTCGCTGCTCTGTCCTGCCCCGACCACCACACTCACGCTGCTGCTGCCCTTGGCGCCCTGATCGTCGGTGACAGTGAGGCCATAGGTGAAGGTGCCGGTCTGGGTGGTGTTGACGACGATGCTCTCCGTGGTCTCGCCGCTGCTCCACAGATAGCTCGCGATCTGGCCGTCGGGATCCGTGGAGTCGCTGCCGCTCAAGGTGAGCGACGCCCCCTGGGTCACGTTCACCGTCCCCCCCGGGGTGATGACCGCGAGCGGCGGCTGGTTGTCATCCCCGAGGGGGGTGATGCTGTAGGCCAGGGTCTGATCGTTGACCTGGATGCGCACCGTGCCCACGGCGCTCCAGAAGATGTCGCCGCCACTTTTCTCCAGCACGCCGTCGCCGTTGCTGTCGCCAAAGTTGACGGCCCAGTCGCCAGCCTGATCAAACTTGAGGCGCTGGCTCGCCTTGCCATCCAGGTAGGCTTCCACCTGCCACAGGTGATCCCCTACCAGGGTCATGGGGAGGCTGGCCCAGCCGTTGAAGGTGCCGCGCACGTTGAGCTGCGGCAAGGTGCTGGCAAACCCCGAAGCCTCGCAACTGGCCACCGCCGTCACGCTCACCGCCTGGGTGCTCGCGTTGATGCGGATCTGGTACGCCGTGTTGGCATTGACCCCGTAGTCGGCCGCCGGGTAGCTCTGCTGCCAGTTGCCGTACCTGTCTATCTTGAAGCGCGGGCCGCCGCTGGCATCCCCGCTCACGAAGCGCTGACAGGTATCAAAATTGACGCCGTCCGTCGACGTCATGGCGGTCGCCGCCCATCCATTCGCGGTGCCCCGGAAGAACCACTCCGCCGCCGTGCTCGGCGCCGTGATCAGGGTTCCCAACAATCCGGCCGCGAGTATCCATCTAGCCATTGATAGTCCTTTATTTTCATTGTTTGTGTGTGATGCCGGTGTGTCCCGGCATTCCCCCATCCGCAACGTCCCGCCTTCAGATGAGCCCGACCAGTCTAGAGTCCCCCATGGCCAATTAATGGCCAGCACGCGCAAAATGTGACCACTGTCGACCTCGTCATGGGCTGTATGTGATTGATAGCGCTTTCATTTCCTGGCGCAGAAGTGAGGGGCACCCCCATCGGGGAGAGCAAGATGGCCGCCCTCCGCGACCACCTCGGGCACAGGGTCAGCCCCTGCCTCCTGCACGGCGCCGTTGCCACCGGGGACACTTGCCCCCATGATGCAATCCCCCTTGCCATCTCGGGCAACAGGGCGGTTCATTCAGGGAGAAACGATGAGACCATCGGATTACGGGAGATTGCTCGCGCTGGCAGCCATCTGGGGTGCCAGCTTTTTGTTCATGCGCATCGCGGCGCCGGCGTTCGGCTCGGTCAACACCACCTTCCTGCGGGTCTTCTTCGCCCTCGTCGGGCTCGCCGCCATGCTCCTGCTGCTGCGCACCCCCATGCAGTTTCAGGGCAAGCTCAAATCCATCATGGTGCTTGGCATCATCAACTCCGGCGTCCCCTTCCTGATGTATGCCGTGGCGGCCCTCTGGCTGCCCGCAGGGTATTCCGCCATCCTCAACGCCACCACGCCCCTGATGGGCGCCCTCATCGGCTTCTCCTTCTTTCACGAGACGCTGACCTTGCGAAAGTGGGCCGGGGTCATGCTGGGGCTGGTGGGCATCGGGCTCATCACCACCACCGGGGAGGTCGACCTGAGCGGCCAACTGGCCATCGGGGTGCTGGCCTGCCTCATCGCCACCGCCTGCTATGGCTGCGCCGGCTTCCTGACGAGACGCTGGGTCACCGAGCGGGGAGGCCTGGACGCCAAACTGGTGGCCTTTGGCAGCCAGATAGGGGCCGTCCTCTTCCTGCTTCCCTTCTTCGGCTACACCCTGGCGACCGGCCCCGCCGTCGACTGGGCCCAGCCTGGGGTCTGGGCCAGCGTGCTGGCGGTCGGCTTCCTCTGTACCGCCTTCGCCTATCTTCTCTATTTCAGGCTGATCGCCGACATCAGCCCCCTGCGAAGCCTCACTGTCACCTTCCTCATTCCGCCCTTCGGCATCCTGTGGGGCTATCTGGTGCTGGGGGAAACCCTCACCGGCGGCTTCGTGTTCGGCGGCGCCGTGGTCTGCCTCGCGGTCTGGCTGGTGACCAGCCCCGCCAGAGCCGTCAAGTCGGCCAAGGCACAAGCCTAGGCTCCGCGTCATCTGCCGGGCCCATGGCTCGGCAGATGGGCGCAACTGGGGTAAGATGACCCCCATCGTTTCTCCCGCCCCGGCGGACACCACAGCAGGGCCAGCCTTGAATCACCTCGAACCCGCCAGTCAGAGCAGACAACAGCAGATCTTCACCGTCACCCGCCTCAACAGCGCCGTGCGCATGATCCTGGAGCAGGATCTGGGGCTGGTGTGGCTCACCGGCGAGCTCTCCAACCTGGCGATGCCAAGTTCCGGCCACTGGTACTTCTCCCTCAAGGACATGTCGGCCCAGGTGCGCTGCGCCATGTTCAAGGGCAACAACCGCCGGGTGCCGTTCCGTCCCCAGGATGGCATGCAGGTGCTGGTGCAGGCGCGAGTCTCCCTCTATGAACCCCGGGGCGACTACCAGCTCATCATCGAGTCCATGCAGCCCGCCGGGGATGGCATGCTGGCCCTGCGCTTCGAGGAGCTCAAGCGCCGCCTCGGGGCCGAAGGGCTCTTTGACGAAGGGCGCAAGCGCCCCTTGCCCCGGGAACCCCGCGCCGTCGGGCTGGTCACCTCCGCCACAGGCGCCGCCCTGCACGACATGCTGACGGTGCTTGAACGCCGCGCCCCGGACTTGCCCGTTTTCATCTACCCGACCCAGGTGCAGGGGAGCGCCGCCACCGCCCAGATCGTCTCGGCCATCATGCTTGCCAACCGCCGCGCCGAGGTGGATGTGCTCATCGTCGGACGCGGCGGCGGTTCCCTTGAAGATCTCTGGTGCTTCAACGAAGAGGCGGTGGCACGGGCCATCGCAGGCTCCGCCATCCCCGTGGTGAGCGCCGTAGGACATGAGGTGGACGTCACCATCAGCGACTTTGCCGCCGACCTTCGTGCCCCCACCCCCTCTGCCGCCGCCGAGCTGGTCGCGCCGGACAGGAGCACCCGCGCCCAGCGCCTCGTGCACCTGCGCCAGCGGCTCACCCAGGCCATGAGCCGTCACCAGGTCGCCGCCCGCCATGGCTTCGTCCTGCTGCAGAAGCGGCTCGATCATCAGGATCCCAAGCGACGGCTGGAGCAGCAGTCCCAGCGCCTCGACGAGCTCGACCGCCGCTTGCAGCAGCACCTGCGTGATCGCCTGCACCAGGGGGAGCGGCGCCTCGCGGGCCTCGCCATGCGCCTGCAGGCCAGAAGCCCCGAAAAGCGGCTGGCCATCGGCAAACGTCGTCACCAGCTGGCCGAGGAGCGCCTCCATGCCCTCATCGCAAAACGCCAGGATCTCGCCCGCCACCGCCTCGCCATGCTGGGAGCCCGCCTCGACGGCATCAGCCCGCTGGCCACCCTGGGGCGCGGTTACGCCATCGTGCGCACCCCCTCCGGGGAGGTGATCCGCCGCGCATCCCAGGTCAATGCAGGCCAGACCCTGATCACCACCCTCGCAGAGGGAGTGCTGCGGGTACGGGTGGACGAGGTCGACAACCGCTGACAAAAAGCGGGGGCCTGCACCAGGCCCCCGCCTCCTTTCTGTGCTCCGATAGCCCGTTATACCAGGGCATGACCGGCCATCTTGCCCGGGTGGCCGGATGGCTTCGCGCCCTCCTTGATCCCCCCCGGTGGATTGCACCTCAGATACTCGAACAACCCGGCCTGCAGATTGACGTTCCAGAAACGCCCCGCCAGGGTGAGGGCGAGACGATCGGCCGAGAGCCGTGCCAGCCCGTGTCGCTGCCAGGCCTCAAAGAGCGGCATCAGGTGGGAGACCAGCCCCTGTGGCAATTGCGACAACGCCAGCCATCCGGTATCGAGCCCCCCTCGCAGCAGCCCGTCGAGACGGGCATCGGGATTGGGCCTCATCACCATGCCGGGAGCACGCACGCCCCCCGCCTGCGCCTCGTGCCAGGGCGCCAGATCCCGGCCGTACATGAGGCCGTGGCCGTGAATGTTGCCCCCCGCCCCTGCGCCGAAGGGCAGGATCTCGGCGCCCCACTTGGCCATCTGGTTATAGCGGCTCTGCTCGGCATCGGTGCGCCGCCAGTGGCTGCAGGAGAGCCGCTCCCAGCCCCCCGCCTCCAGCGTCCGGGCCCCGTCGGCATACATGACTGCCCGCTGCTGGCCATCGGCGGCCCAGCCCAGGGTGCCTTTCTCGTCGGCGCGCGCCAGGTTGGTGCCCGCCATGGAGATGAGTTGATAGAGATCAACCCCGTGCACCCCGCTCGCCATCACATCCGCGATATCCTGGCGCCACACGGCCTCATCCTGCCCCGGCAGACCGAAGATGAGATCCGCCACGATCACCGCCTCGTTGTGGCGGGTCAGCGCCGCCAGCCGGGACAGCAAGGTCTCCCTGTCATCGAAGCGGGCCGCCTGCTGGCGCACGCGGGTATCAAAACTCTGCACGCCGAACGAGAAGCGGTTGAAACCGCCCGCCAGGGCCGTCTGCCACTTCTCGTCATCAAAGCCGTTGAGTCGCCCCTCCAGGGTCAGTTCCGCATCCACGGTCAGGGGAAAACGGCGGATGACGCTGGCCAGGCGGGCGAGATCGCCCGCCGCCATGTCGGTTGGCGTACCGCCCCCCACATAGACCGCCGAGAAAGGCCGGCTCTGGACAAGCGGCGTCTCGGCTGCCTGGCGCAGCGACCCGCAGAGTGCCTCCATGTAGCGGCTCATGCGCGCCGGATTGGCGCCGTTTTCGAAGAAGTTGCAAAAACTGCAGCGCTTGCGGCAAAACGGGATATGGATATAGAGCGCTCGGGCCTTGGCCTCGCTCTCCTGCTGCCACCAGGCTTGCCAGCCGGCATCGTCCAGC
Source organism: Aeromonas sp. QDB63 (assembly GCF_027707425.1). NCBI lineage: Bacteria > Pseudomonadati > Pseudomonadota > Gammaproteobacteria > Aeromonadales > Aeromonadaceae > Aeromonas > Aeromonas sp. QDB63. Next base: position 50,349 of record NZ_JAPCIS010000026.1, on the reverse strand, counting down.
ATCAGGGGGGCGGTCCCTCCCCGGCTGGCATGGGCCGACGTCTTGGCGGTGAAGGCGAATTTGAGGGGATCCGGGGTACAAAGCCCCGTCATGGTCGAAGAAAGCTGGAGAGTCGTCACTGGGTTACCCTGCGTAAATAACGCAAATGATAACGAATATCAGTTGCAGGTATTTGTGCTGGATCAAGTCGGGAAGGATTGAGCCGTCACTCTGTCCCCATCAGGGCAACAGCGCGTCAGGCAAGGAAAGCGTGAAACAACAAGGGAAGAGAGCCACTCTCCCACTGGAGAGTGGTGGCACACACAGGATCGGGCGGTTGATTCAAGGCTCCTGACGGGAGCGCCGCGCCGATACCGGCTGACGGGGGTCAGCCATTGCCGATGATGATGGCAACCCGGCGATTTTCCGCTCGCCCGGCAGCGGTCGCGTTGTCGGCGATGGGCGCCTCTTCTCCGCGGCCGCGGATATCCAGGTTCCCCTGTGGCATACCCACCGACACCAGGACATCGGCCACCGACCGTGCCCGCTTGAGGGAGAGTTGCTGGTTGTAGGCCTCATCACCGTTGGAGTCGGTATGACCGTCCACCCGGGCCCGGTTCAGTCCTACCTCAATCAGGGCCTTGCCGAGTTTCTCCACCACCTGGCGGGTCTCGGGGTTGAGGGCCCCCACATTGTTGGCGAACAGCACCTTGTTGGAGATATCCAGGGTCCATCCCTCGTCGGTCAGGTGAAATCCCTGCTCCTTCAAGGCGGCGATCTGCTCCGCCGTGAGCCCCTGGGGAGGGCTCTGGCACGCCGCCAGCACACTCAGCAACAGTGCCACCAGGCCCGCTTTGATCGGGTTCAACATGCGCATTCTTATCATCCTTTCACTATTTCCGGTTCAACTTCACGTGCTCGTTTTTCGTGTTTCTCTCTCCTCCCTGCGTTGTCGTTTGGCTTGATACATGGCGTCGTCTGCCCATTGCAGCAGGGCATCCGCCGTCTTCCCCTGCTCGGGATAGCGGGCAGAGCCGATGCTGATCCCCACCCCGAGATGGCGACCGTCACTCAATACCACGGGGGTGTTCATGGCCTGCTGCACTCGCCCTATCACCTCGCGCACCTCGTCCTCCCCATGGATCGGGGTCAGGAGGATGACGAACTCATCTCCCCCCAGCCGGCAGACCAGATACAGGGGCCTGAGCTGATGCTGCACCCGCCGCGCCACGGCGATCAGCACTTCGTCGCCGATGCTGTGGCCCAGGTTGTCATTGATCTGCTTGAAACGATCGCAATCCAGATAGAGCAGGGCAAAACCTTCATGCCCCTTGTTGCCTGCCAGGATGGCCTGCTCCATGCGAGCCTCGAACAGAGCGCGGTTGGGCAGACCGGTCAGGGGATCATGGGTTGCCTGATGCAGCAGGCTGGCGTTCTCCCGCTTCTGGTGGGCCTGCCAGGCTTCCAGCTCATCGAGCAGCGAATTGAAATCCTCGCCCAGCTCGTGCAGCTCGGCGATATTGGCCGCCGGCACCCGCTCCTTGAGGGCCCGCTGGCGGCTGACGTTGTAAGCCACCTCGGTCAGGGCCTTGAGGGGTGCCGTGATGGAGCGTTGCATCCGGCGCGCCACATGGAGTGCCCCGAGAATACTGATGAGCAGGCACACCAGGGTAGCCAGCAAGGTCTGCAATAGGAATCGCAACAGGTACTGGCCGTGACCGACCAGATGCACCCTGGCTATCTCCTTGTGCTCGCGCACCATGGGGAGCGCCACGGGCCCCGGCAGGATCAGGCGGGCCAGGTGCTGCTCCAGGGTGGTCCAGGGGGTAGTGATGTCCCGGCGCCAGCTCGCCAGCACCTGGCCGTCCGGCAGCACTATGCTGGCGCTGGCTATGTCTTCCCGGGAGGTGATGGTCTCCAGGGCATCCAGTGCCGCCTCCTTGTCATGGAAGACCACGGCCGCCTCAGTGGTGTAGCTGATGGCCCGCGCCACCAGCTTGAGGTTGTGATCCGCATAAAGGCGCAGCGCCAGCAGCGCCGTGACGGTCAGAAACAACCCGGCCATGCAGACGGCAGTCAGGGAGATCATCATGTGGGTGCGCCCCAGACTCTGTCGCAGGGTAAGCCGGGGAGTGGCGTGATGGACCGTCATCGCACCTCCTCATCGGCTCGCGCTAGCTTGAGCACGGCCGGGTGCACTCGCACACCGCTGCGGGCCAGCGCATCCAGATTGACCCGAAAACGCACCCTCTCCTCCCCGGCCTGCAGACAGAAGACCGCATCGGCGATGCATTCGCGGCTCTGCTCACTGATGCTGAGGATGGCGTGACCGCGCAGGCGCTCGAACAGGGAGAGGCGCTGTGCCGGTGCCAGCACCCCCAGATAGATGACATCGCAGCGCTGGATCAGCGCCTCATCGCCCATGTCGTAGCGATGCACCTCCACCGGTCGGCCATTGGCCTGCCGTTCGATGGTCAGAAGGGATGACGCATATTCCGTCGGCGCCGTGATGCAGAGCCGAAGTCTGGCGGGCTCGCTGGGCCAGCGGGTGTAACTGAGGATATCGAGCACGGTCTGGCGCACCATGTCACTGCGCGCCTCGGCGGAGGTCGCCGCCACGGTCAGGTTTGCCAGCATCAGCATGCAGCACAGTGGCGCCAGCCACATCAGTAACCGGAGGTAACAAAACATCTGCATGGTGCCCGCGAGAGTGTCAAGGTCGGCGCCGGGGTAACCCGACGCCCATGATGAGAGTGCCTGCATGGCACCGCACCGAGCTTACCAGCCGGGTGGCCAGCCCCCAGAGGCAAGTGGCACGGCTGCGTCACCGGGCGTCGCAGCCGTGCCAGCAAGGCGCTCAATGCCCCAGGCAGACACCGTCCATCGACACTACTTCTTGCCAATCCCATATTCGCGCAGCTTGTTGGCGATGGCGGTATGGGAGACACCGAGCCGCTTGGCCAGTTGGCGGGTGGAGGGGAACGCCGGGTAGAGCCGCTCCAGCAGGCGGCTCTCGAAACGCTTCACCGCCTCGTCGAGCCCCCCTTCGAACCACTCGTCGATGAGCGGCATGGCATCGGCCGCCACCGGCAAGTCCACGTGCTCGGGTCCAATCTCGTCCCCTTCCAGCAGGGTCATGGCCCGATAGAGGCAGTTGCGCAACTGGCGCACGTTGCCGGGCCAGCGGTAGGCGGTGAGGTACTCGGCCATGTTGCGGGTAAAGCGCGGACGCGGGCGCTGCAGTTCGCTGGCAAAGCGCGACACGAACTGCTGGGCCAGGGCCATGATGTCCGCCTTGCGCTCGCGCAGCGGCGGCAGATTGAGGCTAAGCACATTGAGGCGGTAGTAGAGATCTTCGCGAAACTTCCCTTCATGAACCAGATCCAGCAACTGCTTCTGGGTGGTGCAGATGAAGCGCACGTTGACCCTCACCTCCTGCTCGTCACCGACCCGGCGAAACACGCCATCTTGCAGCACCCGCAGGAACTTGGTCTGCAGATGGGGGGACATGTCGCCGATCTCGTCCAGCATCAGGGTGCCGCCGCTGGCCAGCTCCAGCACCCCGCGCTTGCCCTCGGTGTTGTTGCCAAAGGCGCCGGGGGCATAGCCGAACAGCTCGCTCTCGGCCACGTTGTCCGGCATGGCCGCGCAGTTGAGCGCCATGAAGGGGTGGCTGGAGCGCAGGCTGGCGCCGTGGCAGGCCCGGGCCAGCAACTCCTTGCCGGTGCCGGTCTCCCCCACGATGAGCAAGGGAGCGTCCTGCATCGCGAGCTTGGCTGCCTGGGCCAGCACCTCTTTCATCTTCTGGCTCTCGGCCTGGAGGTGCTCAAAGCCCCCCACTTCCACCGCGTGCAGGGCACTGAAGTGCATGCCGACCCGGCGGGCGGATTTGAGCACCACTACGGCGCCGGCCAGAGCCTGCTTGCCCTTCTCTTCGGCCACGAACAGCGGCATCAGATCGCCCAGGTACTCTTCGCCACCGAGGCTCAGCTTGCAGGTCTGGGGCTTGATCTCCCCCGACTCCAGCCAGCGGCCAAACGAGAAGCCCTTGACCAGGGAGGCGATCGCCACGCCGCGCACCTCGTCCGGTGGCAACGCCAGGGTGGTGAGGGCGGCCTGGTTGGCCTGGGTCACCCGCCCCTTGCTGTCGAGGGAGAAGACCAGGTCCGGCAGCGCCTTGAGCAGGGCCTCTATCTCGTGGTGTTCCCGCTCGGAGGGCATGTAGGGGATGGTCTTGACGTCATAGACGCCGGGAATGCGGCGAATTTCCGGCATCAGATGCTGAAAGTCACGGAACTCCAGCTCGGGGAAATTGAGATAGATGATGCCTGAGGTATCGATTTCGATGCCGCGCAGATCGATGTTGTGCTCCACCAGTCGGTCGAGCAATTCCCGGGTCAGGCCCAGACGGTCTTCACAGCTGACTTCAAGACGCATTCGGCACACACTTCCTAGCTAACATTCTGAATAACGGGATAATACAGACTCGATCCCGCCAGTGCGAGCGCTCCCCCATAAAAATGCGGGCCTGCCCCGCTTTCACCGGGCAAGCCCTGTCTGCGTTGGCGCCAGATGGCGGTTACTTCATCAGCCCGTCGGTGCGGGCTGCCATGATGAAGTCGTTGCGATGCAAGCCGCCTATCTTGTGGGTCCACCAGCTCACGGTCACCTTGCCCCATTCAAGCAAGATCGCCGGATGATGGAACTCCGCCTCCGCCAGTTCTCCGAGGCGGTTGGTGAACGCCAGCCCCTCCTTGAAGTTGCGAAACACAAATTCACGGCGCAGTTGCAGCTCGCCGTTGACCACCAGGGGCTGCCAGTCGGGGATGAGGTGCATCAGCTCCCCCAGCTCCTGATCGCTCACCCTGGGGGCATCGGCGCGGCACGCCTCGCATCGTTGACTCGCCAGTTCAGTCATTCGGGACTCCTTTCATGAAACATCGTGGGAATGAATTCGGGTTAGCTCGCCTGCTTGCCGGCAACGGGGGCAAAGCGGGGTGGACGCAAGCCAAGACGACGGGCCTCGGCCACGGCCGCCATGATCCCCTGCCCCTCCAGACCATAGAGGGTATCGAGACGAGGCAGCACGAAATAGGTCGGCTGCATGATGTCGATGCGATAGGGGGTACGCAGGATCTCCAGCAGATCGAAGGGTTGCAGCTCGGGCTTGCCCGAGAGGGCATAGGCGGTCTCGCCGATGGAGGAGAGAATGCCGCCGCCGTAGATACGCAGCCCCTCCTCCCCCTGCAGGAGACCGAACTCCACCGTGAACCAGTAGAGCCTCGCCAGATAGACCCGCTCCTCCTTGCTGGCATGGAGTCCGAGCCGACCATACAGGTGGGTGAAGTGGGCAAAGGCCGGGTTGGTCAGCATGGCGCAGTGGCCGAAGATCTCGTGGAAGATGTCGGGCTCTTGCAGGTAGTCGAGCTCGTCCCGGCGGCGAATGAAGGTGGCGACGGGAAAACGGCGATCAGCGAGCAGCGCGAAGAAGTGATCAAAGGAGATGAGGGCCGGCACCGCCGCCACCGACCAGCCGGTGGCGGGCATCAGGGCGGCGTTGATCTCGCCCAGCTGGGGGATACGGTTCAGAGGCAGGTCGAGGCGTGCCAACCCGGCCTGGTATTCGTCGCAGGCCTTGCCATCGAGCGCCGCAAGCTGGCGTGCAATCAGGATCCGCCAGGTGCCATGCTCCTCGTCCGTGTAGTGGATCCGGCCCTGCCCATCCGGTTGGCGGGCCGTGTAGAGACTTGCCATGAGTGCTCCCATCCTTCGGGTGCCAGCCGCCATCCGGGCGGTCACTGGCCGTTGAGTCATGGGATCACTGTAACGGTTTGCCCCTCAAAAAAGCAGCCGACCCCGGGGTCGGCTGCTTTTGACAATTGTAAATAATTTGTGACATCCATGTCGGGTGCCAGCCACCTCACGACTTGTTGAGATAACCCGCCAACTGGCCGATCAGCCGCTTGCGCAACTCCCCCAGTTTCGGCTTCTCGTCGGCACACCAGGGGAGCGGACGACAGGCTTCCATGGTACGCATCCCGAGGCGCGCGGTGAGCAACCCGGCCCCGACACCTTGGGCGGCGCGGGCGGAGAGCTTGGCGGTCAGCTCGGCCCCCAGCAGATCCATCCCTACCTCGGTCACCAGCTCGGTGGCCCCCGCATAGAGCATGTTGCGAAACACCTTACGAATGAGGCGGATGCGGCTCCAGTAGCCGAGCTCGATGGCGTAGACATCGGCGATGTCCTCGATCATCCGCAGGTTGCGCCAGAGCATCAGCATCATGTCGACCGTGGCGAGCGGGCTCAGGGCCACCAGCACGGCGGCCTCCCCCGACCATTTGGCGACGCGGGCCTGGGCCAACTTGTCCCGCTCGGTGAGCACCAGCTGGCTGTAGAGGGTCAGCACTTCCCGATCGCTGTGGCTCTCGTCAAGCTGGGATAACCAGGTGCGATACCCTTCCCGCCCCTTGTCACCGCTCTTCTCGGCCAGGGCCTCGCAGAAGGCCTGCCCCTGACCGACCCCCTGGTGGGCCAGCAGATCCTCGGCTCTTGAGCGCACATCCTGGCGCCGCTTCAAGGTGCGCAGCCGCAGCCATTCGCGCCCCGCTACCCCGGCGGTGCCTACCGCCACCAGGCCGGAGGCAAGCAGCCAGGCGCCGCCCCAGAAGGGGGAAGCGGCAAACTGATCCACCAGAAAAGCGCCAAACTGGCCAAGCGACAGCAGCCCCACCCCGCCCAGCCCCCAGGCCAGCAGACGATGGCGGCGCCGAGGCCTGACGTGAAGCGCGGGTTCCACCTCGGTGAGCTCGTCCAGCGCGTCCAGAGGCTCGAAGCTCTCCTCTTCCAGCCGCCGGGCCGGGGCCGGTGGCTGCGCTTCGTTTGCCACCGAGGGCGCGGGCTCCAGCGTCACCTTGCCTTGCAGGGGAGCGGCGTCATCGGTGCGCCATCTTGTCTGATCGTTCATCGCATTCTCTCCTGTGGGCGCCCCTCGAGCACAGCGGGCCACCCACCCGTTATTCGAGGTGATCCCCGAGCAGGAATTCCAGCGCCGCATCGAGCCGGATATGGGGGAGCGCCTGATGGGCGCTCATGGGCAACGGGCGAAAGGCCTGAAAATCAAACCCTTGAGTTTTCCACCACTGCGCAGGCGGGATCTGGGCAGGCACCTCCCCCGGGAAGAGCAGCAAGGGCTCGCCCGAGAGGGTAGTGCCACGAATGGCGGGAAATTCCCGTCCGTCTGCCACCCCCTTGCCCACCTCGGTGGCCTTGATGGCGGCCAGCGCCAGGCATTCGGTCTCTATCCCCTCGAAGCGGGCCTGACCCCGGCCACGGCTCACCAGGTGCTGCAGGAGCGACACCAGAGGCCCGTGCTGCTCCGGCGTGACGTGATCGGCCTTGCTCGCCACAAACAGCAGCTTGTCGATGCGCGGGGCGAACAGACGGCGCCACCAGTTGCTCTTGCCGTAGGCGAAGCTCTCCATGATGCGGGCGATGGCCTGCTGCATGTCACCAAAGCTCGCGGCACCGGCATTGAGGGGCGCCAGGCAGTCCACCAGCACGATCTGGCGATCAAAGCCTGCAAAGTGCTGCTCATAGAAGCCCTGTACCAGATGCTGCTTGTACTGCTCGAAGCGCTGCTTGAAGGTGGCGTAGAGGGTGCCGTCTTCGGGGGAGTGTGTGGGCATCTCCCATACCCAGGGCACGAATTGCAGCAGCGGCGCACCGGCATACTCGCCGGGCAACACGAAACGCCCGGGCTGGATGAGGTGAAGCCCGAGCGCCTGCTTGCAGGCGTGCAGATAATCGGTGTAGCGGGCGGCCAGTTCGCTGGCGGCCCGCTCCTCGAAGGCTTGATCCGCCTGCCAGTGCGGCGTCAACCAGCCTGCCGCCAGGGCTTGCAGCTCGGGGCGGCACAGTTGCTCCCGCACCTGCTCGCTCCACTGCTCGTAGTTCAGATCCAGCAGCGGCAAATCCAGCAGCCACTCCCCGGGATAATCCACCAGATCCACATAGAGGGTGGAGATCTCCCCCAGGTGCCGACGCAGCGGATGGCGGGTGCGATAACGGATCTCGAGGCGTACCTCGGCCACCCCCCGGGTCGGCGCGGGCCAGGCGGGCGGATCGCCAAACAGGGCATCGAGGCCCCGTTCGTAGGGAAAGGTGGGAATGTGGACGTTTTGCTGGGGCACCCGGCGAGCACCAAGGATGCGTCCCTGGCGCTGGGCGTCCCAGAGTGGCAGACGACCGTCGATGGCCGCGTGCTCCAGTTGATTGACCAGCGCCGTGATAAACGCGGTCTTGCCACTGCGAGAGAGGCCGGTGACCGCCAGCCTGATGTGGCGATCCCGGGCCCGGTTCACCGCGTCAACGGCCTTGTGCTGGAGCACCGACCAGGAGTGTTCGAGTTTGTTGCGTATCAAGGCGGGTCTTCTTCTCCTTGTGATCACATCAGAGAGACGGCCGCGAGGCAGTATCCTCGCGGCCCGGCACGATTAGAGCTTGCTGAACTCCCGTTGCAGGGTGAACTCCTTGGAGGTCACCAGCTTCTCGATGCGCTGCACCCTGGGCTCCAGTGCATCCAGCTCCTGGCCGATGCGGGCAAGGGCCTGATGAGGTGTGACGCCAGCCTGCCAGCTGCGCGCCTTCATCCGCACCTCGGCGAACTCGGCATCTTCCTGGGAGTAGAGGGTGACCGGCTTCTTGTCGAGCAGGAACCAGGCGGCAATATAGGCGGTGAAGGTGATGAAACCGGCGAAGATGAGACCACTGATGGCCAGCAGCCGCACGATCCAGGTCTCCACCCCGAAGTACTCTGCCAGACCGGCACAGACCCCGGCAATCTTGCCTCGCTGGGGATCCCGGTACAGGTTGCGCCCTTCACGACTGACACTGTTCATACCTTGTTCCTCCAACCGGGGACTTCCGCATCCAGAATCGACGCCAATACGGTTTCGGCCCGCTCCGGCTTTTTGCCACGGTCATGACATCTCTCATTGAAAACCGTCATACCTTGTTTCTCCAACCAGGAACCTCGGCATCCAGAATCGACTCCAGGGCGCCGACCCGTTCCTGCATCTTCTCGGCACGCACCAGCAAGCCCTGCAGCTGTTCACGCTCACCATCGGCAAGACCGGCGCCAATGCGTCCCTTGGCGCGGTAGTGCAGCACCAGCCAGATGGGGGCCACCACCACCATGAAGACCACCATGGGAACCATCAATACACCCAGCAGATCTTCCATCTGTTACTCTCCCTGTTTCGGTGCCGGATTGTGCTGGCCCAGCTTCTGGCGCATGGCTTCCAGCTCGCGGCTGATCTGGTCGTCCGCTTCCAGCTCGGCAAACTGCTGGGCGAGCGCCTTGTCGGACTGCCCCAGATCGGCGCGGGCTTCCATCTCGTCGATGCGGCGCTCCATGCGCTCGAACTTGCTCACCACGGCCTGACTGTCGCCACGAGCCACCTGGCTTTGCACGTTGAGGCGGCTGCTGGCGGCTTCGCTGCGAATGGCCATCGCCTTCTGGCGGGCACGGGCGTCTTCCAGCTTGGCTTCCAGCTGGCGGATCTCCTCCCCCAGCTTCTCGATGCCGCTGTCCACCGCCTGCTGTTCCCGAGACAGGGCGTCGGCAAGCTCCGCCTGTTTGCTCTTCTCGATGAGGGCGGCCCGGGCCAGATCTTCGCGCCCCTTGGTCAGGGCCAGCTCGGCCTTGCCCTGCCACTCGGCGACCCGCTCCTGATGGCGGCTCACCTGACGGCCGATCTCTTTTTGATTCGCGAGGAAGCGGGCCAGGTTGGAGCGCTCCTTCACCAGTTCATCTTCCATCTCCTGGATGATCAGACGCACCATCTTCTGGGGATCTTCCGCCTTGTCGAGCAGGGCCGTCAGATTGGAATTGATGATGTCGGCCAGGCGAGAAAAAATGCTCATGATTGTACTCCTGTGATAGGCATCGGGTTGTGTCTCCATTGACAATGGCAACTTGTGTGCCAATCTGGAACAATATTTAACTTGTTGATTTATATGGGCACTCAGAATGCAGTTCAAGTCCCTGGGAAACAAGTGATGATTAAAATAACCAACTTTTGGTAAGATTAACCAGATTTTTCAACTCACAGGGGCAGGGATGACCACGGCCACGGAAAGTCTGTTGGGTGAATCCAACGCATTTCTAGAAATCATCGAGCAGGCATCGCGCCTCGCGCCGCTGCGCAAGCCCGTACTCATCATCGGCGAGCGGGGGACCGGCAAGGAGCTCATCGCCCACCGCCTACATTATCTCTCGGATCGCTGGGATCAAAGCTTTGTCACCATCAACTGCGCCACCTTGAGCGAGAGCCTGCTAGAGACCGAGCTGTTCGGCCACGAGGCGGGCTCTTTCACTGGCGCCGCCAAGCGTCATCAGGGGCGCTTCGAGCGGGCCGACGGCGGCACCCTGTTCCTCGACGAACTGGCCACCACCAGCGCCCGGGTGCAGGAAAAACTGCTGCGGGTCATCGAGTACGGGGAGTTCGAGCGGGTGGGCGGCGCCAAGCCCCTCAAGGTGGATGTGCGGCTGGTGTGCGCCACCAACGAGGATCTGCCAGCACTGGCACAGAAAGGACGGTTTCGTCACGACCTGCTGGACCGGCTCGCCTTCGACGTCATCACCCTGCCCCCCCTGCGGGAGCGGCGCGAGGACATCCTGATGCTGGCGGAGCACTTCGCCCACGGCATGACCCGGGAGCTGGGGTATCCGCTCTTTGCCGGCTTCTCGCGCAAGGCGACCCAGCTGCTGCAAGATTACCCCTGGCCGGGCAACGTGCGGGAGCTCAAGAACGTGGTGGAGCGCAGCCTCTATCGCCAGGGCAACCCCCAGCTGCCGCTGGCGGAGCTGGTGCTCAATCCCTTTGACTCCCCCTGGCGCCCCCGTGCCCGAGGTGACGCCGCCCCTTCCACCGACGCGCCGACCTCGGCAGAGACGGCCCCGACCCTGCCGCTGGATCTCAAAGGGGCGGTGGCGGAGTACGAGATTAATTTACTCAAGCAAGCGATGCAGCAATCCCAGTATAATCAGCGCAAAGCAGCCCAGTTGCTGGCCCTGAGCTATCACCAGTTCCGGGGGATGCTGCGCAAATATCAATTGCTGGACGGGGATGACAACAGTGGCAACCAGGAGGCGGGCTGATGCCTGGCACCGGGTCTGTGCGCGCGGATAACGCGGCGCACGTCACCCCCGACGGGAGCGCCTGCCCGGCCGCCCCCCGCAACGCGCCCGCCCCCTGGCGGGCAACTTTGTCTGAAAACATGGTTCCAACATGAGAATGCTCACCCCCCTGCTGCTTGGTCTCCTGGTCCTGGTCAGCGGCTGTCAGAAACGCGATGAAGCCTCCAAAACCGGGCTCATCTATTGTGCCGAAGGGGCACCCCGAACCTTCAACCCGCAGCTTGCCAATTCGGATGCGACCCTGGATGCCAGTGCCCGTCCCATCTACGATCGCCTGCTCGAGGTCAATGCCAACACCCTCGGCATCGAAGGGGGGCTCGCCACCCGCTGGCAAAGCAGCGAGGACGGCCTCTCCTATACCCTAACCCTGCGCAAGGGAGTGACCTTCCACCGTACCCCCTGGTTCAGCCCGACCCGTCACTTCAATGCCGACGACGTCCTGTTCACCTGGCAGCGTCTGCTGGACGAACACCACCCCTTCCACGCCGTCTCCGGCGGCGAGTACCCCTATTTTTACAGCCTGGGGCTCGGCAACCTCATCAAGCGGGTCTACAAGAAGGGGCCCTATGAGGTGGTGTTCGAGCTGAACCGCCCCGATGCCTCCTTCCTCGCCACCCTGGCCAGCGACTACGCCATCGTGCTCTCCGCCGAGTACGGGGAGCAGATGCTAAAGGCCGGCACCCCGGCGCTGCTGGACAGCCGCCCCATCGGCACCGGCCCCTTCAGCTTCAAGGAGTATCGCCACAACGAGTTCGTGCGCTACCTGCGTCACCCCGGCTACTGGGGCGGCGAGGCCAGAATGGAGCAGCTCATCTACGACATCACGCCCAAATCCTCCAAGCGCCTTGCCAAGCTGCTGACCGGCGAGTGCGACGTGATGAGCACTCCCTCTGCCAGCCAGCTGTCGGTGATCGACAAAGACTCCCACCTGGATCTGTCGGTGCAGTCGGGGATGAACGTCGCCTTCCTCGCCCTCAATACCCGCAAGGCCCCGTTCAACAAGGTGCAGGTGCGCCAGGCCCTCGCCAGCGCCATCAATGTGCAGAATCTGCTGCAGGCGGTCTATTTCGAGACCGGCCAGAGCGCTGCCAGCCTGCTGCCGCCCCTCTCCTGGGGTTACAACCCCTCCCTGCCCCAGCGCAAGCCGGATCTCAAGCTCGCTCGCCAGTTGCTCAAGGACGCGGGCTACCCCAACGGCTTCGAGATGCAGGTGCTGGTGCAACCCGGCGCCCGTCCCTACAACCCGGACGGCCTCAAGACGGCGCAACTGATGCGCAGCGATTTCGCCAAGATAGGGGTGAGCCTCAAGATAGTGCAGCAGGCCTGGCCGGTCATCGAGACCCGGCTCGCCCATGGACAATATGACAGCCTGCTCTCGGGCTGGATCGCCGACAACGCGGATCCGGACAACTTCTTCCGCCAGTTGCTGAGCTGCGCCGCCGTCGAGCGGGGCAACAACTACAGCCGCTGGTGCAGCCCCGCCTTCGATCAACTGCTGGACGATGCGGTGACCACCCCGCAGCTCGCCTTCCGCCTGCGCAACTATTACTATGCCCAGTCCCTGCTCAACGAGCAGTTGCCGCTCATTCCCCTGGCCCATGCCCTGAGAACCCAGGTGAGTCGCAGCGACATTCAGGGGCTGACCCTGATGCCCTTTGGTGGCACCACCTTCAACCAGGCCCATCGGGAGTGACCATGACAGATAACCACTCCATCGTCGGGCCATCGGCGCACCGTCCCCAGGAGGCATAACCATGTTTTTCTATATCCTGCGCCGCATCACCCTGCTGGTGATCACCCTCCTGGTGCTGACTCTGGGGGCCTACCTCCTGGAGTTTCGCCTCATCACCCAGGTGCTGGATTTCTGGCACGGCTATCCTGACTTCCTCCAGCGCATCGCCGCCGGGGATTTCGGGCTCTCCAGCGTCTCCGGCCAACCGGTCCTCGACGAGATCCGTCACTACTTCCCGGCGACCCTGACCCTCTGCCTCGCCGCCTTCGCCATCTCGCTGCTGGTGGGCATCCCTCTGGGCACCCTCGCGGCCCTCTATCAGGGGCGCAGCCCGGACCTCTCCATCATGGCCGCCGGCCTCGTCGGCTATGCCATCCCGGTCTTCTGGCTGGGGCTGCTGATGGTGATGTTCTTCTCCCTGGATCTTGGCTGGCTCCCCTCCTCCGGCCAGATCAGCCTGCTCTACGACGTGCCCTCCATCACCGGGATCGCCATCGTCGATGTGTTGATGAGCCAGGAGCCCTGGCGGGAGGCGGCCCTGCACGATGCCCTGCGCCATCTGGTACTGCCTTCCCTGGTGCTGGCCGTGGTGCCCACCACCGAGGTGATCCGCCACGTGCGCAGCTCCCTCATCGACGTGATGAAACAGAACTACATCAAGGCTGCCGCCAGCCGCGGACTTTCCCGCCGCCAGATCGTCTGGCGTCACGGGCTCAAGAACGCCCTGCCCCCGGTGTTGCCGCTGCTGGGGCTGCAACTTGGCAGTGTGCTCACCTCCGCCATGATCACCGAGGTGGTGTTCGACTGGCCCGGCATCGGCCGCTGGCTGGTGAGCAGTATCGCGCTGCAGGACTATGCCGCCATCCGCGGCGCCTTCCTGGTGGTGGCGAGCTTCGTCATCTTCATCAGCGTCAGCACCGATCTGCTGACCACCATCATGTATCCGGCACGGCGTAAAGAACTCTATGCAAGACAAGATTGATTGCGGTCTGTGGATGAGCCACGGCGGCCCATGGGCCACCGGCGCACAGGCGTGCCCATCCCCTTGCGACCAGCACGGGAGCCTGCATCATGCACGATAAATCGAACATCTATCCGGAGCTCAAGATCCTCTCCCCCCTGGAGCAGACCTGGGCTTCCTACCGGCGCAACCCGCTGGCCATGGCGGGGCTCTGGTGCTTCGGTCTGCTGCTGCTGGTGACCCTCATCGGTCCCCTGGTGATCCCCTACGGCATCGACGATCAGCACAGCAACCACCTGCTGCTCGCCCCCTCCTGGGCCAACAGCGGCAACATCGATTACTTCCTGGGGACCGACGATCTGGGGCGCGACATCCTCTCCCGTCTGGTGGCCGGGGCCAGGCTCACCTTCGGCAACGCCCTGCTGGTGGTGCTCATCGCGCTGGTCATCGGCTCGGCCATCGGCATCCTCGGCGGCATGAGCAAGGGGGTGAAGTCGAGCGTGCTCCATCACCTGCTCGATACCCTGCTCTCCATCCCGTCCCTGCTGCTGGCCATCATCGTCGTGGCCATCCTGGGGCCGGGTCTGTTCAACACCCTGATCGCCATCACGCTCGCGTTGATACCGCCTTTCATCCGGGCCACCTACAACGCGGTCCACGCCGAGATGCAGAAGGAGTACATCATCGCCAGCCGCCTCGACGGCTCTCCGCCCCAGCGGATCATGCGTCTGGCCATCTTGCCGAACATCGTCGAGACCCTGGTGACCCAGACCACCCGCACCCTCTCCGCCGCCATCCTGGACATCTCGGCGGTAGGCTTCCTCGGTCTCGGGGCCCAGTCTCCCCAGCCGGAGTGGGGGGCCATGCTGGCCGATTCGAGCGATCTTATCTATCTGGCCCCCTGGACGGTGACCCTGCCCGGGATGGCCATCCTGTTCAGCGTGCTGGTGACCAACCTGGTGGGCGAAGGCATTCGCGAAGCACTCAAAGAGGGGAACGACTGATGTTGCCAGCCTTGTTATCTATCCCCGCCCCCGGACGCCCTGAGCGACCCGGCTGCGCCCTGAACGGGGGACGTTGCTGATGCCCCTGCTCGACATACGCAACCTCACCATCGAAATCGACACCCCCCAGGGCAAGGTCAAGGCGGTGGACAGAGTCAGCCTAACCCTGAACGAGGGGGAGATCCGCGGGCTGGTGGGGGAATCCGGCTCGGGCAAGAGCCTGGTGGCCAAGGTGATCGTCGGCATCCAGAAGGACAACTGGACGGTGCGCGCCGACCGGATGCGCTTCAACGACATGGACCTGCTGACCATGGCGCCCAAGGAGCGGCGCCGCATCATGGGGCGGGAGATAGCGATGATCTTCCAGGACCCTATCAGCTGCCTCGACCCCTCCGAGGAGATAGGCACCCAGCTCGAAGAGGCCATCCCCACCAGCGCCTTCACCGGCAAGTTCTGGCAGCGTTTCCAGTGGCGCAAGAAGCGGGCCATCGCCCTGCTGCACCGGGTTGGGGTCAAGGATCACCGCAAGGTAATGCGGGCCTATCCCCACGAACTGTCGGACGGCATGTGCCAGAAGGTGATGATCGCAATGGCCATCGCCAACCAGCCGCGCCTGCTGGTGGCGGACGAGCCCACCAGCGCCATGGAGTCCACCACCCACTCCCAGATCCTGCGGTTGCTGGACAAGATGAACAAGCTGGGCAATACCACCATCCTCATCATCAGCAACGACATCGCCGCCATCGCGAACCTGACCGACACCCTCAACATCATGTATTGCGGCCAGATGGTGGAAGTGGGGACCCGGGACCAGATCCTGGAATCCCCTCACCACCCCTATACGGATGCCCTGCTCAAGTCCATCCCCGACTTTGACAAGCTGGTGCGCCACAAGTCCCGGCTCGAGACCCTGCCCGGGGTGATACCGCCGCTGCAACATCTGCCCATCGGCTGCCGCCTCGGCCCACGCTGCCCCTACGCCCAGAAGCAGTGCGTGCAGACGCCGCTGATGAGCAAGGTCAAGGGGCATCAGTTCAGTTGCCACTTCCCGCTCAACATGGAAGAACCGAAGAAATGAACCGGCACCAGACCCTGATCCGGGGCACCTGCCCGCCCCGTCAGCCCCTCTATCCGGCGAGCACACCCAAGGAGACCACGTCGTGACCGAACCTTCCCTGTTGCAGGTCAGGGGCCTGTGCAAGACCTACCAGAACCGCACCGGCCTGTTCAGGCGCCGCGCGGTGGAGGCGATAAAGCCCCTCTCGTTCGATCTCGAGGTGGGCCAGACCCTGGCCATCGTCGGGGAGGCGGGCTCGGGCAAGAGCACCCTTGCCCGCATTCTGGCCGGCATGATTGAACCAAGCGGCGGGGAGATCACCATCGAGGGGCAACCCATGGTCCACGGCGATTACCAGACACGCTGCAAGCTGCTGCGGATGATCTTCCAGGACCCCAACACCTCCCTTAACCGGAAAATCCGGGTCGGCCAGATCCTGGAGACCCCCCTTCGCCTCAACACGGCCCTGAGCGAGGAGGAGCGCCGGGAGAAGGTGATCCAGACCCTGCGCATGGTGGGCATGCTGCCCGACCACGCCCTCTTCTATCCGCAGATGCTCTCCGCCGGCCAGCAGCAGCGAGTGGGGCTGGCACGGGCGCTCATCCTCAATCCCAAGATAGTGGTGGCTGACGAGGCACTCTCGACCCTGGATATTTCGGTACGCTCCCAGATCATCAACCTGCTGCTGGAGATGCAGGAGACCATGGGGCTGAGCTATGTGCTGGTGGCCAACGATCTGGGGATCGTCAGCCACATCAGCGACGAGGTGCTGGTGATGCACGAAGGCCGTGTGGTGGAGCGCGGCAAGACCTTGCGGGTCTTCGCCGATCCCCAGCACGACGTCACCCGCCGCCTCATTCAGAACTACAACAACGAATACCGCCGCTGATCCCGCGGCGCGTTTCCCCTTGCGCCAGACATAAAAAAACCCGGCCTGATGTCTCATCAGTCGCCGGGGGATTGCGCTCAAAAAGTGATTGCGTCGCTCGTAGTAGGAACAGGGGAATGGTAGGCAGCCCCCGTCACCTCAACAACTGTCAGATCTGACAGGCAGTCCGCTATGGAACCGGAATTGCGGATCCGGCGAACAGATGAGCTCGGCCTCCAGGCGACCGAAGAAGGCCACCCGCTCGCTGATGTCTTCGTCTGCGAACGTCTGTGCCAGGGCCAGGTAGTCCTGATAGTGACGCGCCTCCGAGCGCAGCAGGGAGACATAGAAGCGGCCAAGCTCCTCGTCCAGATGAGGGGCCAGCCTGGCAAAACGCTCGCAGGATCGCGCTTCGATATAGGCACCGATGATCATCTTGTCCACCACGGCCGCCGGCTCGTAGGTGCGCACATGGGTCAGCAGGCTGCGGGCATAGCGGGAGGCGGTGACGGGACCATAGGGGATGCCCCGTGCGGCCATGATCTCCAGCACCTGCTCGAAGTGGTGCAGCTCCTCCTGGATGAGGCGCACCATGGGGAACAGCAGGGGATTGCGCTCCAGCTCGGCAAACACGCTCCTGTCTGATTCGCCCATGGTGCGCTTGCCGAGGATCTCCGCCTTCTCCGGCAAGGCATCGAGCTCCCGGTAGAAGGTCAGCTTGGGCAACAGGTGACGCTTCTCCTTGGGCAGGCAGTAGCGGCGCACCAGGCTGTGGGCGGTGAGTGCCGCCTTGTTCTCGCAGTTGGCGTGATCGATAAGCAGGGTCTGCAACTGGGCGGGATCCCGCGCCATTTCCACCCACTCATCCGGGGTCTCGCAATGCAGGAACTGGCGAACGGGGGCTAACAGGTCATCCATCTGAACTCTCATCTGTTGATACGACACGCGGCGCCTGGCGCCGGGGGGCCTATGCTAACGGATCCCGCCCGGCCTGCCCACCGCCATCATGGCTCAGCCCGTCAGACGCCTGAGGGAGTCGCGGCGGATCAGGGTGCCGCTGAAGGCGGGCAGTGCGTCCCGGCTCCCCTCCTCCACCATGGTGATCAGGCGGTTGATGGTCTCCTGGATCATCCCGTTCACCGGCATCTTGACGCTCGACAGCGCGGGAATGACGTAAGGGGCCAGGGGGATGTCGTCAAACCCCACCACCGAAACCTCGTCAGGCACCATCACACCGGCTTCGTGCAGCCGTTTGATGGCCCCGATCGCCATGTCATCGTTGCTGGCCACCAGGGCGCTGAAGCGAGCGCCTCGCGCCAGCAAGGTCGAGACGGCGGCCGCGCCACAGGCGGGGGTCCATTTGCCGGGGGCGATCAAGGTCTCCTGCACGGGGATGCCGTGCCGGATCAGCGCCTGCCGGTAACCGGCCAGGCGCTCGGCGCCGGTGGGGGAATCCGCAGAGCCTGCAATGAAGGCGATCTCCCTGTGCCCCATGGCCACCAGCTTGTCCATCACCGCCTCCGCCGCCGCCTGCTGATCCGCATAGACGCAGTGGGCCGGATGGCGGCTCAGACGCCGGTTGAGCACCATGATGGGCTGCTCATGCTGCTCGATGATCTCGTCCATCTCCTCCACCCCAAGAAAGCGCGGATAGATGATGACGCCATCGCAACGGGAATCGAGCAGATACTGGATGGCCTGGCGCTCCTCGTCGGCGCTGTGCTTGCCGTCCGCTAGTATGAGCTGGCGCCCGCGATCCTCGGTCATCCGCGCCACCTGGGAGAGCAGCTCGCCGAAGTAGACGCCGTGGTAGAGGGTGTTGGTGACCACCAGTCCCAGGGTCCGGGTGTGCCTGGTCGCCAGCTGCCTCGCCACCAGGTTGGGGCGATAGCCGCACTCCTCGATGGCCTGCTGCACCCGGTCCCGGGTCTCCTGGCTGGTGTAACCATTGCCCGACAACACCCGGGAGACCGTCGCCTTCGACACCCCTGCCCGCCTTGCCACCTCCAGCATCGTCGTCATTGTGTTCTCCCTTGCTCGTCACGGGGCGCAGTGTACTGCACCGCCCCCGGCTTGTCGTCGCACGAATGGCGTGCTGGCCCGGGTTCAGTGATCCCATTCACGGATCCGGACGCTCGCTGCACAAGGTGCTTGTCTCCCGCGCTCAGGCCGCGCACTCTATGTGGAACCGGTTCCACATTCAGTTTCATGCGCGTTCCCGCCCTTCGCGGCGGCGGGGGCGAGCAGGCCCACTTGGTGAAAAGGATCTACCTCGATGTCAAAAAACTATGCGGCTCTGGCCGGTACCGTCATCACCGCACTCGGCGGCGCCGACAACGTCGTCGCCGTGACCCACTGCATGACGCGGCTGCGCTTTGTGCTCGGCGATCCCGCCCGGGTCAATGGCCCTGCCCTCAAGGCCATCACGGGCGTGCTCGGGGTGGTGCAGGCGGACAACCAGTGTCAGGTGATCATCGGCAACACCGTCTCCCACGCCTATCGCGAGGTGCTGGCCCTGCTGCCCCAGGGCGGCGGGCAGACTCCGCTTCCGGAGGCTTCCGCTGGCTGGAGCCTGCGCCGCATGGGCGCTGCCATCCTCGACGCCCTGATCGGCACCATGTCCCCCCTCATCCCGGCCATCATCGGCGGCTCCATGCTCAAGCTGCTGGCCATGGTGCTGGAGATGACCGGCGTGCTGGAGAAAGGCTCCTCGACCCTCACCATCCTCACGGTGGCCGGGGATGGGGCCTTCTTCTTCCTGCCCCTGATGGTGGCCGCCTCCGCCGCCGTCAAGTTCAAGACCAACATGTCCCTGGCCATCGCCATCGCAGGCGTGCTGGTGCACCCCAGCTTCATCGAGCTGATGGCCAGAGCCGCCGAAGGGGAGCAGGTGACTTTCGCCCTGGTCCCGGTGACCGCGGTCAAATACACCTACACCGTCATTCCGGCGCTGGTGATGACCTGGTGCCTCTCCTACATCGAGGGCTGGGTCGACCGCATCACCACGGCGGTCACCAAGAACTTCCTCAAACCCATGCTGATCGTGCTGATCGCGGCGCCGCTGGCCATCCTCTTCATCGGCCCCGTCGGCATCTGGATTGGCACCGCCATCTCCGGCCTGGTCTACACGGTCCACGACTACCTGGGCTGGCTGTCGGTGGCCATCATGGGGGCGCTCTGGCCCCTGCTGGTGATGACCGGCATGCACCGCGTCTTCACCCCGACCATCATCCAGACCATCGCCGAGACCGGCAAGGAAGGCATGGTGATGCCCTCCGAAATTGGCGCCAATCTCTCTCTTGGCGGCTCGTCCCTGGCGGTGGCCTGGCGCACCCGAAACCCGGAACTGCGCCAGACGGCGCTCGCGGCGGCCGCCTCCGCCATCATGGCGGGGATCTCCGAACCCGCGCTCTACGGTGTGGCCCTGCGCCTCAAGCGTCCGCTCATCGCGAGCCTCATCAGCGGCTTTGTCTGCGGTGCCGTCGCCGGCATGGCGGGGCTCGCCAGCCACTCCATGGCCGCCCCCGGGCTCTTTACCAGCGTGCAGTTCTTCGATCCGGCCAACCCCATGACCATCGCCTGGGTGTTCGGCGTGATGGCCCTCTCGGTGGTGCTCTCCTTCGTGCTGACCCTGGTGATGGGGTTCGAGGACATCCCGGTCGAGAGCCCGGCCTCCCGCGCCGAGCCCGTGCAACCCGTCGCCACCAGCCAGGCGCAGGCCGGGCTGTGACACCCCATTCAGACATGACAAGAGGTAACAGATGTCGTTAACAAGATTTCCCGAGGGCTTTCTCTGGGGCGGTGCCCTGGCCGCCAATCAGGCGGAGGGCGGCTATCTCGAGGGGGGCAAGGGGCTGACCACGGTAGACATGATCCCCCATGGCCCGCGCCGCATGGCGGTCAAACTCGGCCAGGAGAAGCGCATCACCCTGCAAGATGACGAGTTCTACCCAAGCCACGGAGCCATCGATTTCTATCACCGCTATCGGGAGGACATCGCCCTGATGGCCGAGATGGGCTTCACCGTGTTTCGCACCTCCATCGCCTGGGCCCGTCTCTACCCCAGGGGTGACGAGCGCGAGCCCAATGCCGAGGGCATCGCCTTCTACCGGGCGGTGTTCGAGGAGTGCAGAAAGTACAACATCGAGCCCCTGGTGACCCTGTGCCACTTCGATGTGCCCATGCACCTGGTGACCGAGTACGGCTCCTGGCGCAACCGCCAGATGGTGGAGTTTTTCACCCGCTACGCCCGCACCTGCTTCGAGCAGTTCGACGGCCTGGTGAAGTACTGGCTCACCTTCAACGAGATCAACATCCTGCTGCACAGCCCCTTCTCCGGGGCGGGGCTGGTGTTCGAGCAAGGGGAGCACCAGGATCAGGTGAAGTATCAGGCCGCCCACCACGAGCTGGTGGCCAGCGCCCTGGCGACCCGGATCGCCCACGAGGTGAACCCGGCCAACCAGGTGGGCTGCATGCTGGCGGGGGGCAACTTCTACCCCTACTCCTGCAAGCCCGCAGACGTCTGGACCGCCCTCCAGAAAGATCGGGAGAACCTCCTCTTCATCGACGTGCAAGCCAGGGGCGCCTATCCGGCCTATGCGCAGAGGGTATTTCGTGACAAGGGGATCACCCTGGTGAAGGGGCCGGAAGATGACGAGATCCTCAGGCACACCGTGGATTTCGTCTCCTTCAGCTACTACGCCTCCCGCTGCGCCGCCGCCGACATGAATGCGGGCAATACCAGCGAGGCCAACGTGGTCAAGTCCCTGCGCAATCCCCACATCGAGGTGAGCGAGTGGGGCTGGGGTATCGATCCCCTGGGCCTTCGCATCACCCTCAACACCTTGCACGATCGCTACCAGAAGCCGCTCTTCCTGGTGGAAAACGGCCTGGGAGCGGTGGACGAAGTGAACGAGCTAGGGGAGATAGAGGACGACTACCGCATCGACTACCTGCGCGCCCACATCGAGGCCATGGGGGACGCCATCAAGGACGGCGTGCCTCTGATGGGGTACACCAGCTGGGGCTGCATCGATCTCGTCTCCGCCTCCACCGGCGAGATGAGCAAGCGCTATGGCTTCGTCCACGTGGACCGGGACGACGCCGGCCATGGCACCCTGACCCGCCGGCGCAAGAAGTCGTTCTGGTGGTACAAGAAGGTGATCGCGAGCAACGGGGAGGATCTGGCCTGAGGACCCTTGTGTGGGTTGTCCAGGCGCTGCGCCGAGTGCACGAATACAAGATGGGGGCCTAGGCCCCCATCTTTTTTCATCACGCTGGCAATCTGAAAACGTTTAACTGCCTTCGTTGAAGATCTCGAGGTTGCTGGTCCCTTCCTGCCACTCGCGCACCGCCTTGTTGTCGTCGCTGCGCAGGGCATTGAGGTGGTCCAGATAACCCTGATCCACGTCGGAGGTGACGTAGTGGCCGTTGAAGACCGAGGTCTCGAAGTGGCGCAGCTCGGGGTTGATCTCCCGCACCGCCTCTTCCAGATCTTCCAGATCCTGGAAGATGAGGCCGTCGGCACCGATAAGCTTGCACACCTCTTCCACTTCACGGCCATGGGCAATGAGCTCGTTGGCGGTGGGCATGTCGATGCCGTAGACGTTGGGGAAGCGAATTTCCGGTGCGGCCGAGGCGAAGTAGACCTTGGCGGCCCCCGCTTCACGGGCCATCTGGATGATCTGCTCGGAGGTGGTGCCCCGCACGATGGAGTCGTCCACCAGCAACACCTTCTTGCCCTTGAATTCGGAGCTGATGGCGTTGAGCTTGCGGCGCACCGACTTCTTGCGCTGGGTCTGGCCCGGCATGATGAAGGTACGGCCGATGTAGCGGTTCTTCACGAAGCCCTGACGGTACGGCAGGCCCAGGGTGTGGGCGATTTCCAGCGCCACGTCGCAGGAGGTCTCGGGGATGGGGATGACCACGTCCACGTCGAGATCGTCCCACTCCCGTGCGATCTTCTGGCCCAGCTTGCGACCCATGTTGAGGCGGGCGGCATAGACGGAGACCTTGTCGATGAAGGAGTCGGGACGGGCGAAGTAGACGTATTCGAAGATGCAGGGGTTCATCTGCGGGTTCTCCGCACACTGCTCGGAGAAGAGCTGGCCCTGCTCGGTGATGTAGATGGCCTCGCCCGGGGCGACGTCACGCACCGTCTCGAAGCCGATGGCGTCGAGGGCCACGCTCTCGGAGGCGAGCATGTACTCCACCTGCCCCTGCTCGTCGACCCGGCGACCCAGGATCAGCGGGCGAATACCGTTCGGATCGCGAAAACCGATGAGGCCGTGGCCGATCACCAGAGAGACCACGGCATAGGCGCCGCGGATCTGCTGGTGCACCTTGCGCACCGCCGAGAAGATATCTTCCGGGCGCAGCGCCATCTTGTCGCACAAGTCCAGCTCGTGGGCCAGCACGTTCAACAGCACTTCGGAGTCCGAGGTGGTGTTGATGTGGCGGCGGGCCACCTTGAACTGCTGCTCCTTGAGCTCCTTGGCGTTGGTGAGGTTGCCGTTGTGGGCCAGCACCATGCCGTAGGGGGAGTTCACGTAAAACGGCTGCGCCTCTGCCGCACTGGAGCTGCCTGCGGTGGGATAACGGACGTGTCCGATGCCGATATTCCCTTTCAGGCGCTGCATGTGGCGCACTTCAAACACATCCTTCACCAGACCGTTGGCCTTGCGTTGCCGGAAGTTTCCACTGTCAATGGTCACGATCCCGGCGGCATCCTGTCCCCTGTGCTGCAACACCGTCAAGGCGTCGTAGAGGGCCTGATTGACGGGGGTGGTGCCAACTATACCGACAATACCGCACATGTCTTTGCTACCTCGAAGTCACTGTACCTGTTGAAGAAAACTGGACGAGTTCATCATGAACCCGAAAAACCACTGGATCACCGGCTTGAACTCCGGCACCAGCCTGGACGCCACCCACCAGTCGCTCTGGGAGAGGCTGGTGAAGGTATCCATGAAAAACAGCAGGGCGCTGACGATCAGCACCCCTCGAATGGCGCCAAAACAGACCCCGAGCACCCTGTCGGTGCCAGAAAGCCCGGTCTTTTCCACCAGCAGGCCCACCACGTAGTTCACCACGCTCCCCAGGATCAGGGTCGCCACGAACAGGGCGGCGATGGCCAGACCGTTGCGAACCATGGCATCGGAAAAAGAGGTGAAATAGACGGCGAGATCGGGATAGAAATGGCTGGCAATGAAAAAGGCGACGAACCAGGTGACCAGAGACATGGCCTCCTTGAGAAAGCCGCGCACCAGGCTGATGAGGGCGGAGAAACCGACGATGCCGATGATGGCGTAATCAATCCAGACCATAGAAAAAGATGTCCTGCGAAATTGCGGCGCAGTCTAACAAAAACGATTGCGCAATGCTTGATAAAATTGTGTTACAGGCCCGAAGGGAGCTATCCCTTCCCCTTGCGGCGGGTTTCCCGGGCCCAGAATGCACAACGCCATGGCATGCCATGGCGTTGTCGTCTGCAACGAGCGCTTACCCGATGTGGGTCAGGCCGCCCATGTAGGATTGCAGCGCAGCCGGGATGGCGATGCGGCCATCTGCCTGCTGGTAGTTCTCGAGCACGGCCACCAGGGTACGACCCACCGCCAGACCGGAACCATTCAGGGTGTGAATGAGCTGCGGCTTGCCGTCGATACGCACGCGAGCCTGCATACGGCGCGCCTGGAAGTCGGTGCAGTTGGAGACAGAGGAGATCTCGCGATAGGTGTTCTGGGCCGGCAGCCACACTTCCAGATCGTAGGTCTTGGCGGCGCAGAAGCCCATGTCACCGGTGGAAAGCGCCATCACGCGATACGGCAGCTCCAGCAGTTGCAGCACCTTCTCGGCGTGACCCACCATCTCTTCCAGGGCATCCCAGGATTTTTCCGGGTGCACCAGTTGCACCATCTCGACCTTGTCGAACTGGTGCATACGGATGAGGCCACGGGTATCACGACCGTAGGAGCCCGCTTCGGAGCGGAAGCAGGGGCTGTGGGCGGTCATCTTGATGGGCAGCTCCTGCTCGTCGAAGATCTCGTCACGGGCCATGTTGGTGAGCGGCACTTCGGAGGTCGGGATGAGGGAGAACTTGCGCACCTTGCCTTCGTCTTCCCCTTCCCCTTCGATGCCGGTATTGAAGAGATCCTGGGAGAACTTGGGCAGTTGGCCGGTGCCGTACAGGCTGTCCGGGTTGACCAGATAGGGCACGTAGCACTCGGTGTAGCCGTGCTGCAGGGTGTGCAGGTCCAGCATGAACTGGGCCAGGGCGCGGTGCAGACGGGCAATCTGGCCCTTCATCACCACGAAACGGGCACCGGAAAGCTTGACGCCGTTCTTGAAGTCGACCCCCTTGGCCGCCTCACCCAGATCGATGTGGTCGCGTACCGGGAAATCGAACTCACGCGGTGTACCCCAGCGGCGGACCTCCACGTTGTCGTTCTCGTCACGGCCCACCGGGGTGGTCTCGCTCGGCAGGTTGGGGATGGCGTCGGCGATCCCCTTGAGCTGGGCCAGCAGGGCCTCCAGCTCGACCTTGCTGGTCTCGAGCTCGTCGTTGATCTTGGTCACCTCGGCCTTGAGGGGGGCAACATCTTCACCACGACGGGCAGCCTCACCGATGGACTTGGAGCGGGCGTTGCGCTCGGCCTGCAGCTCCTGGGTGCGGGACTGCAGATCCTTGCGTTTCTCTTCCAGAACATTGACCGCCGCTACGTCCAGAACGTAGCCACGTGTCGCCAGACGAGCGGCAGCTTCGGTGATGTCGCTGCGCAGATATTTGGGATCCAGCATGGTTTACCTACTTTTTTAATGGGATCTGGGCCCGGGTCATCGTGACCGGGTTGGGAAACAGATCCGGAAGTTAACATCGGTTGGCGCACCCCTTTGCCTTCGGAATCGGGCCTTCGAAATCAAGAAGATGGTGCAAGGCCAAGACAACCGGGGTCAGACGGGCAGTGTAGCAGACCGCCCCCCCGCCCGAACAGGGACTATTGCGCCCGTTTTTGCCGGGAACCCCCTCCCCTGATGCCCTGGCCGTGCCCTTTTCCGGGCAAGGAACCTGAAGGTCTTTCCTATCGCTTGCGCGGGCTCTGCTTGTCCAGCTCATGCAGATAGTCGAGCTTCTGGGCTATCTGCTTCTCAAGCCCCCGCTCGGTGGGCTGATAGTACTGCTTGCCGGCAAGCTCCGGGGGGAAGTACTGCTCGCCGGCGGCATAGGCCCCCGGCTCGTCGTGGGCGTAGCGATACTCGGCGCCGTAGCCCAGCTCGCTCATGAGCTTGGTAGGGGCATTGCGAAGGTGCGGCGGCACCTCGAAGTCCGGCAGGTTCTTGGCGTCGTGAAGCGCCGCCTTCCAGGCGGTGTAGACCGCATTGCTCTTGGGGGCGCAGGCGAGGTAGACGATGGCCTGGGCGATGGCCCGCTCCCCTTCCGCCGGACCGATGCGATGGAAGCAGTCCCAGGCCGAGAGCGCCACCTGCATGGCACGGGGATCGGCGTTGCCCACATCTTCCGAGGCAATGGCCAGCAAGCGGCGGGCGATGTAGAGGGGATCGCAGCCGGCGCTCACCATGCGGGCATACCAGTAGAGGGCCGCATCCGGCGCCGAGCCGCGAATGGACTTGTGCACCGCCGAGATGAGGTCGTAGAAGTGATCGCCGCCCTTGTCGAAACGGGCCACGTGCTCCCCCACCACGGCGGCGAGCAGGGTACTGTCGATCACCCGCGCCCCTGAGCTGTCGGCCTCGGCCATGTCGGCAAGGAGCTCCAGATAGTTCAGAGACTTGCGCCCGTCCCCGTCCACGGCTTTCGCCAGCGCCTCCTTGGCCCCGGGGGCAAAGCGCAGGCTAGGGTCATTGAGGCCGCGCGGGTCCTGCATCGCCTGATCGATCATGGCGAGGATGTCCTGCTCCTCCAGCCTCTTGAGCAGATAGACCCGGGCCCGGGAGAGCAGCGCATTGTTGAGCTCGAACGAGGGGTTCTCGGTGGTGGCGCCGATGAAGGTGATGGTGCCGTCTTCGATGTGGGGCAGGAAGACATCCTGCTGGCTCTTGTTGAAGCGGTGGACTTCATCCACGAACAGGATGGTGCGCACCCCGCGCCAGCCGTTCTCCTTCGCCTTGTCGAGGGCGGCGCGGATCTCCTTGATGCCGGAGGTGACCGCCGAGAGCCGCTCCACCTCCGCCTGGCAGTAGTGGGCAACCAGTTCTGCCAGCGTGGTCTTGCCGGTGCCGGGGGGGCCCCAGAGGATCATGGAGTGGCAGTGCCCCGCCAGGATCGCTTTTCGCAGGGGCTTGTCCGGCCCCAGGATATGCTGCTGGCCGATGTACTGCTCGAGGGTTTGCGGCCTCATCCGGGCCGCCAGCGGACGAAAGTCCGAGGAGAAATCCAGGGATAAATTGCTCATCTGCATTGACCTTGCATCTGACCGGTCGTCCATGACGCCCGGTCAGACGATAACGCCGGTAACGGCTGGCTCATCAGCGCTGGTCGTCCAGCTCGACCCCCTTCGGGATCTTGAAGACAAATTCGTTGCCCTTGAGCACCGGTTTGCGGTTGAAGCTGCTCAGGGTGAACTCGCTCCACTGGCCCTGGGCCTCTTTCACGTCGAAGCGACTGATGTTGTTCTGACGGTCGAAGGTGATGCGAAAGGAGGCGATCAGCTCGTCCTTGTTGCGGCTGGTGACGGTATAGACATCCCCTTCCTGGGTCACGTCATAGTTCTTCCAGAGGCTGTTGTCGTTGCCCGCGATGAGCACGAAGGGGGTGTTGAGCACCGCATCCTTCATCTTGAGGGCGGTGACCTGCTCGACGAAGGGGTCGTACACCCACACATCCTTGCCATCGGCCACGATCAGGCTCTCGTCCGGGGAGGTAGTGTGCCAGTTGAAGCGGTTGGGTCGCTGCACCAGCAGGGAGCCGCTCGCCTTTTGCAGCTCCTTGCCCTTGCTGTCATAAACGGTCTGGGCAAATGTCGCGGAGAAGAGATTGACGGAGGAGAGCTTCTCCTTGAGATCACTGGCCGCATCGGCCCATACCTGGCTGCTGGCGACCAGCAGAATGGAACCCATCAACAGTTGTTTTTTCATCAGGCTCTTCATAGGGAGGTTCTCGATAAAAGGCCACGCCCGCAGAGGGCATGGCCAGAATGATACAGGAGTTAGGCTTAGTCACGAACCGGCGGCGGTGCCAGCACGTCGCGCTGGCCGTTGCCGCCCGGGGCGCTGACGATGCCCTGGTTTTCCATCTGCTCGATGAGACGGGCCGCCCGGTTGTAACCGATCTTGAACTTGCGCTGGACGCTGGAGGTGGAGCCACGGCGGGATTCCACCACGAAGGCCACCGCCTCGTCGAACAGGGGATCGAGCTCTTCATCGCCGCCCCCGCCGAAGTCGCCACCGCCGCCCTCGCCGTCCGACTCGCCGGAGAGGATCTCGTCGATGTAATCCGGCTCGCCACGCAGTTTCCAGTCCGCCACCACCTTGTGTACCTCGTGGTCATCGACGAAGGCACCGTGGACACGGGTGGGGTTGGAGGTGCCGGCAGGCATGTAGAGCATGTCACCCATGCCGAGCAGGGATTCGGCGCCCCCCTGGTCCAGGATGGTGCGCGAATCGATCTTGCTCGACACCTGGAAGGAGATACGGGTCGGGATGTTGGCCTTGATGAGACCGGTAATGACATCCACCGACGGACGCTGGGTCGCGAGGATAAGGTGAATACCGGCCGCCCGCGCCTTCTGGGCGATACGGGCGATAAGCTCCTCAACCTTCTTGCCGACGATCATCATCATGTCGGCGAACTCGTCCACCACCACCACGATGTGGGGCAGTTTTTCCAGCTCCGGCGGCATCTGATCCATGGAGTCGCCCGGACGCCACAGGGGGTCGACCAGGGGATCCCCCGCCTCGATGGCGGCCAACACCTTGTCGTTGTACCCCTTGAGGTTGCGCACCCCGACCGCGGACATCAGCTTGTAACGACGCTCCATCTCGCCTACGCACCAGCGCAGGGCGTTGGCGGCATCCTTCATGTCGGTGACCACCTCGGTCAGCAGATGCGGAATGCCTTCATAGACCGAGAGCTCCAGCATCTTGGGGTCGATCATGATGAAGCGCAGATCCTCGGGGGAGGATTTGTAGAGCATGGAGATGATCATGGTGTTCACCCCCACCGACTTGCCCGAGCCCGTGGTACCGGCCACCAGCAGGTGAGGCATCTTGGCGAGGTTCACCACCACGGGTTCCCCCGCGATGTCCTGACCCAGCCCCATGGTGAGCGGATTGCGGCTGGCCGCGAACGCCTCGCAGTCGAGGGTTTCCCGCAGGTAGACGGTCTGGCGTACCCGGTTGGGCAGCTCGATCCCGACGAACGTCTTGCCCGGGATCACCTCCACCACCCGCACGCTGCTGGCAGAGAGAGAACGGGCGAGATCCCGGGAAAGATTGGTGATCTTGCTCGCCTTCATGCCCGGCGCCAGGTCCAGTTCGAAGCGGGTAATGACGGGACCGGGATAGACGCCCACCACCTTGGCCTGCACGTTGTAATCGGCGAGCTTCGCCTCCACCAGCCGGCCCATGCGCTCCAGCTCGTCCTTGCTCATTATCTGGGTCTTGGCGGGCGGCCTGTCCAACAGATCGATGCTCGGTAAAGGGGCCAGACCGGGCTGGGGACGGCGCTTGGCTTTCACCGGCGCAGCGGCAACGGGAGCATCGGGTTCGTCATCCCCCTCCGCCCAGGGCAAGTCGAGGTCATCTTCTTCCTGGCGCACGGCGGGACGCGGACGGCCATTGGCCACGCGCTTGCCCTTGGCGGCAGGCGCCGGAGCCTCGTCCTCTTCGTCGTCAAACTGCGGATCGAACTGGAAGGTGTCTTCGTCAAGCTCCGGCAGCCATTCGTCAGCTTTTGTCTTTTGAGCGCGATTCTTCGCCTTGGGGTTGCGTGTCCAGCTGCCGTGGGGGTCTTCGTCATCCTCTTCCTGATCGAAGCTGCCCACGCCCCCTTCCAGCAGGGGATCCGGCCCCTCATAGCGGGGCTGGCGCCAGCCACCGGTGAGCCAGCGGCCCAGGGTGGTGGGGAAATGGTAGATGGCGCTGACTGAGCCGGTGCAGGCGGCACCGATGCGCTCGACAATGGTGAGCCAGGACCAGCCGGTAAAGAGGGTGATGCCGGTCGCCACGAAGCAGAGCAGCATCAGGTTGGCCCCCACGCCGCCAAACAGCGGCACCACGGCGGAGGCGATCACATCCCCCACCAGGCCGCCGGCGGAAAAGTTCTGCAAGTCGTTGAAGTTCATGCTGGCGATGGCGGACATGCCAAGCACCGTCAGCACGAAGCCGATGATCCGTACCGACAGGGTGAGGTAATCCACTTCCAGCAGCTTGCTCGGGCGCCAGAACAGGCTCCAGCCAAGCAGCACCACCAGAGGGGGCACCAGATAGGAGAAGGCCCCGAAGGTAAACATGGTGATGTCGGCGAGCCAGGCACCGGCGCTGCCCGCGAGGTTTTTCACCTCCCCTTGCCAGGAGGTTTGCGACCAGCCGGGATCGGCGGGATGGTAGGTCAGCAGGGCAAGCAAAAGATAGGCAGCCATCAGGGTGATGGCGATCAAGACGGCCTCGAAGATCCGTTGTGTACCTGATAAAGGAGTAAACAGCTTTTTATCGGCCAAACTCCGGCTCCTTTGTGAAAACATGAATGCGGGGATAGGGGGCCTAGTATCCCTGAAAAGCCCACCGATTGTCAGCCAGTGCCTGAGGGCGGGCCTGAAACTCTCTATAAGAAGAAACGAGCGGACCGGCCGCTCGTTTCTGACTATCGTGACTCGTCATGGAACTTGCAAGTCACAGCACAACCCCGCTTATCGGGTGCTGATCACCAGACGACTGCTCTGTTTGACCTCTTCCATCACCACGTAGGTGCGGGTGTCGTTGACGCCCGGCAGACGCAGCAGGGTTTCACCCAGCAGGCGGCGGTAAGCGGACATGTCGCTGACGCGGGTCTTGAGCAGATAGTCGAAATCACCGGACACCAGATGGCACTCCTGGATCTCTTCGAGCACCTGAACAGCCTTGTTGAACTGCTCGAACACATCGGGGGCGCCACGATTGAGGGTAATTTCCACGAACACCAGCAGAGACGCGTCCAGATAATGAGGGTTCAGAATGGCGGCATATCCTTCGATATACCCTTGTCGCTCCAGGCGACGAACCCGTTCCAGACACGGTGTGGGACTCAGGCCAACTCGTTTGGACAACTCAACGTTCGAAATCCTGCCATCCTTTTGCAGTTCATTCAGAATGTTGCGGTCAATCCTGTCCAAATCCTTTAGCCGACTCTTAGCTTCCATCATTTAATTCCATCCTTTGGCTATTTTTTGGTAAGAATCACCAGTCACTTTATAATAATGGTCACAAATCCTGTCAATACCTGAATATACTAGGCGCAAATATCGCTTAACATCTAGGCAACATAAACCACCAATCGATAGACGAGGGATAGCATGATTATCGGTGTACCTAAGGAAATAAAAAACCATGAATATCGCGTAGGCATGGTTCCGGCCAGTGTACGTGAACTGACAGCACGAAACCATACTGTTTTCGTCCAAAGCGGCGCAGGAAATGGCATTGGGTTCAGTGACGCAGATTATCTGGCTGCCGGAGCCGAGATCCTGGCCTCCGCTGCCGAAGTTTTCGCCAAGGCGGAGATGATCGTCAAGGTCAAGGAACCCCAGGCAGTGGAACGGGCCATGCTGCGTCCTGGCCAGACCCTCTTTACCTATCTGCATCTGGCGCCGGACCTGGCCCAGACCCAGGATCTCATCGACAGTGGTGCCGTCTGCATCGCCTATGAAACCGTCACAGACGGTCGTGGCGGTCTGCCCCTGCTGGCCCCCATGTCGGAAGTGGCCGGACGCATGTCTATTCAGGCCGGTGCCCAGGCACTGGAGAAATCCCGTGGCGGCAGCGGCGTGCTGCTCGGTGGTGTGCCCGGTGTGGAACCGGCCAAGGTGGTGATCATCGGTGGTGGTGTGGTGGGCTCCAACGCAGCCCGCATGGCCGTCGGCCTGCGTGCCGACGTCACCATCCTCGACAACAACGTCGATACCCTGCGCCGTCTCGACAGCGAGTTCCAGGGGGCTGCCAAGGTGGTCTACTCCAACCGCGAGACCCTGGAGCGCCATCTGCTGGCGGCGGACCTGGTCATCGGCGGCGTGCTGGTGCCTGGCGCCACTGCGCCAAAACTTGTCAGCCGTGACCACATTGCTCGCATGAAACCCGGTGCAGCCATCGTGGACGTGGCCATCGATCAGGGCGGCTGTGTCGAGACCTCCCATGCCACCACCCATGAAGATCCCACCTTCATCGTCGACGAGGTGGTGCACTACTGCGTGGCCAACATGCCGGGTGCCGTGGCGCGGACCTCCACCGTGGCCCTGAACAACGCCACCCTCCCCTTCATCATCAAGCTGGCCGAACAGGGCTATCGCAACGCACTGCTCGCCGATCCCCACCTGTTGCACGGCCTGAACGTGATGGCGGGCAAAATCACCTGCAAGGAAGTTGCCGTGGCCCACAACCTGGCTTACACGGACCCCCTGACCCTGCTGAACTGATCGCGTCCCTGCAAAGGGAGGTAGATGAGTGAAAATCCGCCCGCGATGGGCGGTTTTTTTATGCCTGCCATCCCCGGCTCACCCCTCTTGTTGGCGATTGCCCCAATCGATGCGCTGGCCTTTGACCCCGGATCACGAATTACCTACAATCGCGCAAACTCATCACGTCTCGGAAATCACATCATGAGCCAAGTCACTCACAGCAAACTGCTGATCCTGGGATCCGGCCCGGCAGGTTACACTGCGGCCGTCTATGCCGCTCGCGCCAACCTCAATCCCCTGCTCATCACCGGCATGCAGCAAGGTGGTCAGCTGACCACCACCACCGAAGTGGAAAACTGGCCAGGGGACGCGGAAGGGCTGACCGGCCCGGCCCTGATGGAGCGCATGAAAGAGCATGCAGAGAAGTTCGATACCCGCATCCTCTTTGATCACATCAATGAAGTGACGCTGACCGAGCGCCCCTTCCGCCTCAAGGGCGACAACGGTGAATACACCTGCGATGCGCTGATCCTCGCCACCGGCGCCTCCGCCAAATACCTGGGTCTGCCCTCCGAAGAGGCCTTCAAGGGCCGCGGCGTCTCCGCCTGCGCCACCTGTGACGGCTTCTTCTACCGCAACCAGGAAGTGGCCGTGGTCGGCGGCGGCAACACCGCCGTGGAAGAGGCACTCTATCTGGCCAACATCGCCAAGAAGGTGCACCTCATCCATCGCCGCGACGAGTTCCGCGCCGAGAAGATCCTGATCAAGCGCCTCAACGACAAGGTCGAGAGCGGCAATATCGTCCTGCACACCCATCAGACCCTGGACGAAGTACTGGGTGACGACATGGGCGTCACCGGCGTGCGCCTGCGCAGCACCCGGGATGACACCACCTCCGAGCTGCCGCTGATGGGGGTCTTCATCGCCATCGGTCACCAGCCCAACACCCAGATCTTCGAAGGGCAGTTGGCGATGGAAAACGGCTATCTGAAGGTGCGTGGCGGACTGGAAGGGTTCGCAACCCAGACCAGCATCCCGGGCGTGTTCGCCGCTGGCGACGTGGCAGACCACGTCTACCGCCAGGCGATCACCTCCGCAGGGACCGGCTGCATGGCAGCCCTCGATGCTGAGCGATATCTGGACGCACAATAATCGGAAGGATATAAAGGGCATGCCAGTTGGCATGCCCTTTTTTATTGCAAGGAGCAGGATGAAACGAAAAATAATGATAGTGGAAGACAGCCTGACGGTACGCCGCATGCTGACCCAGGCCATTGCGCAGCAGACCGGGCTGGAAATCGACGCGTTCGATACCCTTGAAGGGGCTCGCGATTGCCATGGGGAAGATTATGTGGTCGCCCTGGTGGATCTCACCCTGCCGGACGCCCCCGGCGGAGAGGCTGTCAACGTGCTGAGGGAGCGTGGGCTGCCGGTGGTGATCCTGACGGCCGACATCAGCGAAGAGAAGCGGGAAGCCTGGCTGGAGGCCGGGGTGCTGGACTACGTGATGAAGGATTCACGTCACTCCCTGCAATATGCCGTCGGTCTGGTGCACCGCCTCTACCTCAACCAAGCCATCGAAGTCTTGGTGGTCGACGATTCACGCACCTCCCGTCACCGTACCGCGGCCCAGTTGCGCAAGCAGTTGTTGCAGGTGCACGAGGCCAATTCTGCCCGCGATGCGCTGGCGCAGCTTGAGCAGCACCCCGCCATTCGCCTGATGCTGGTGGACTACTACATGCCGGAGATCGACGGCATCAGCCTGGTGCGAATGCTGCGCGAGCGCTACAGCAAGCAGCAGCTCGCCATCATCGGCATCTCGGTGTCGGACAAGCACGGCCTCTCGGCACGCTACCTCAAGCAAGGGGCGAATGATTTTCTCAATCAGCCCTTTGAACCCGAGGAGCTGCAGTGCCGGGTCAGCCACAACCTGGAGGCCCTTGAGCAGTTCAACAACATCCAGGAATCGGCCAACCGAGACTACCTGACCGGGCTTTACAACAGACGCTACTGGTTCAACGAGGGTCAAAAGTGGTTCGAGGAGCATCAGCGCCATCAGGCGCAGCTCTCCCTGTGCGTGCTCGATGTGGATCACTTCAAGCAGGTCAATGATCACTGGGGGCACGCCATCGGCGATCAGCTGCTCTGTCACCTGGCCAGGCTGCTCACCCAGTTCTTCCCGGATGCCATGATAGCCCGATTCGGTGGTGAAGAATTTGCCCTGATGGTGCCCCACTGCCCCGTTCCCGTGCTGCTCAAGCGGCTGGAAGGGCTTCGTCTGCAAATGCGCCAGCAACCGCTGTCCCGGGAGATATCGCTCTTTGTACGCGCCAGTTTCGGCGTCATCAATGTCGGGCGGCTCTCCATGGACGAGGCGCTGAGCGAGGCAGATCGCCAGTTGTATCAGGCAAAGAATACCGGGCGAGACAAGATAGTCTGTCAGGACGTCTGAACAAGCATCAGCAGAGGCACTCCGTGTAGTACCGCCCGGCGCCCCTTGTGTGGCGGCCGCCGGGTCAATCCCTTCTTCACCGTTCAATAGGTCTTGTCGACCCGCACCCCATCGCTGAAATAGAGGATGCGCACCTTGTCGCCCTGCGCAAAGACCATGGCCGGATCGTAATCCTGGATCACGTTGATGAGCCCGTTCTGCTCGTTGCGGATCAGCAGCTCCACCAACTTGTTCTCCACCACGCTGCCCCCTGACTGAAACTGCTGCACCGCCGCCGCTCCCGCCAGCGCTCCGACCGCAGTGGCAATTTCCCGCCCGTGCCCACCGCCAAACTGGTTGCCGAGCAGCCCGCCAAGCACGGCCCCTCCCAGAGTTTTCCAGCCGGAATGCTCCGATTCCACCATCTGGCGCTGGGTGATGTTGCGCACCGCATCCACCTGGCCGAAGACCACCTGCTCCACCGGACGCGCCGTGTTGCGTTCATACACCGCACTCCAGGCCGGCGCCGTGACAAAGCCAAGCAAGCTGGATACTATCAGGATAATGGCCTTCATCTATGAACCTCTGCCTTATGTCTCGCTATCTTACCGAACTGGATGATGAGCTGTGCTGGTTTCCCTCCCCCAGCCATGCGCTGGAAGAGCCCAACGGGCTGCTCGCGATTGGGGGAGATCTCTCTCCCGCTCGATTGCTGGCAGCTTACCACAGCGGGATCTTTCCGTGGAATGAACCCCATCAGCCACTGCTGTGGTGGTCACCGGACCCCAGGGGAGTCATCGTGCCCGAGGAACTCCACATCGGCCGCAGCCTGCAGAAGTGTTTGCGCCGCACCCCCTTCGAGATTTACATCAATCGCGCCTTTGATGACGTCATTGCAGCCTGCGCCGCCCCCCGTCGCACCGCCAGCGGCACCTGGATAAGTGCCCCCATGATCGACGCCTATCGGCGCCTTCATCGCCTCGGTCATGCCCACTCCATCGAGATCTGGCAGGATGATCAGTTGCAGGCAGGCCTCTATGGCCTCTCCCTGGGCCGACTCTTTTGTGGTGAATCCATGTTCAGCCGCATCGACAATGGCGCCAAACTGGCCATGGTGGCCCTCTGTCGCCACTTTGCAGGGCACGGCGGTGCCCTCATCGATTGCCAGATGCAAAACGACTTTCTGGCCACGCTGGGCGTTCAGGAGTGGCCAAGGCAGCGCTTTCTGACCACCCTGGCCACCCTGACCCGGCAACCGTTGCAAGAGGGATGCTGGCAACCGAGGAGAATCAGCCTATGAGTGAAGAAGTGATCCTCAAGGTCGGGCTGACCCCCAGGCACCCGTGCAGCTACCTCGGTCACGAGCAGGAGCAGTTGCTGGTCCTGATGGACCATGAACTGCTCAACGCCGCCGGGTACGAACGGCTGCTGACGGCAGGATTCCGGCGCAGTGGCAACGACATCTATCGTCCTCACTGCCCCGCCTGCAGCGCCTGTCAATCCTTGCGCATACACAGTGAACGCTTCACCCCGAGTCGTGGGCAGAAACGCATCCGCCAGTTGAACCGGGATCTCGAACTCGTGCTGAGCTATGACGACAAGCCCGAGTATTACCAGCTCTATGAACGCTATATCCGTGAGCGTCATCGGGATGGCAGCATGTATCCACCGAGCCGGACCCAATACAAGGGGTTCCTGCACTGCGACTGGATGCCCCCCCTCTATCTGGAGATGCGCAAGGAGGGACGCCTCATCGGCGTGGCCACCACGGACCTGCTTCCCCACTCTCTGAGCGCCATGTACACCTTCTTCGACCCCGACTATGCCGACCGGTCGCTCGGCGCCTTCGCCATCCTGAGCCAGTTGGAACTGGCCAGACGTACCGGTCGTCAGTGGCTCTATCTGGGGTATTTGGTGGAGGAGTGCCGCAAGATGAATTACAAGCGCCAATACCTGCCCCATGAGCTGCTGGTACAGGGCGAATGGAAAAAAATCGACACCAAGCCCGAGTAAACTTTACACATAGCCTTAAATCCGGCATGATCCAGCGGTTTTTTGTTGTGGCTTATCAAGAGGATTCAATGGCTAAAGAAGACAGTATTGAGATGCAGGGTACCATTCTCGAAACCTTGCCCAATACCATGTTCCGTGTGGAACTGGAAAATGGTCACGTGGTTATCGCTCATATTTCCGGCAAGATGCGCAAAAACTACATCCGTATCCTGACTGGGGACAAAGTAACGGTGGCTCTGACTCCGTACGATCTCTCCAAGGGACGTATTGTTTTCCGCTCTCGCTAAGCCAGGAATTCAGCAAAAAACCCCAGCCTCTCGGTTGGGGTTTTTTGTCATTTCCGGCCTTGCTCACAGTCAGTGAGAGACAGCTTCAACGTTGACCTGAAAATCAAAGCTGAGGCTGTTGTTCACCAGCTCAACCTTCACAATACCGCCATCGACCAGGGAACCAAACAGGATCTCGTTGGCCAGGGGCTTCTTGAGGTGCTCCTGAATGACCCGGCCCATGGGTCTTGCTCCCATTGCCCTGTCATACCCTTTCTCTGCCAACCAGTGGCGCGCCTCTTCAGACACCTCCAGTGAAACGCCCTTGGCATCCAGCTGAACCTGCAGCTCGACGATGAACTTGTCGACCACCTGATGGATCACTCCCATGTCGAGATGGTTGAACCAGATGGTGTGATCGAGCCGGTTGCGGAACTCCGGACTGAACGTCTTGTTGATCACCGCCATGGCATCGTGGCTCATGTCCTGCTGCTGGAAGCCGATGGACTTGCGCTGGGTCTCCTGAACCCCTGCGTTGGTGGTCATCACCAGGATCACATTGCGAAAATCTGCCTTGCGCCCGTTGTTGTCCGTCAGGGTACCGTTGTCCATCACCTGCAGCAGCAGGTTGAAGACATCCGGGTGCGCCTTCTCGATCTCGTCAAGCAGCACGACGGAGTGCGGATGCTTGAGGACAGAGTCGGTCAACAGCCCTCCCTGCTCGAATCCCACGTAACCGGGAGGAGCCCCGATCAACCGGGACACGGTATGGCGTTCCATGTATTCCGACATGTCAAATCGCAATACCTCGACCCCGAGCGCCTTGCCCAGTTGCTGGGTCACTTCGGTCTTGCCCACCCCGGTCGGGCCGGCAAACAGGAAGCACCCCACAGGTCGGCGTTCGTTGCCAAGCCCTGAACGTGACAACCGAATGGCATCGGTCAGCACCTCGATGGCCTTGTCCTGCCCGAACACCACCATCTTGAGATTGCGCTCCAGATTCTTCAGCACCTCCTTGTCGGAGGAGGAGACAGATTTCTCGGGAATACGGGCAATCTTGGCAACAATGGCCTCGATTTCCGGCACATTGATCACCTTCTTGCGCTTGCTGACGGGCAAGAGGCGTTGCCCTGCCCCCGCCTCGTCGATGACGTCGATGGCCTTGTCAGGCAGATGACGATCATTGATGTACTTGGCGGAAAGCTCCACCGCCGCCCGGATCGCCTTGACGGTGTAACGCACGCCATGGTGAGACTCATAACGGCTCTTGAGTCCCATCAGAATGCGAGTGGTGTCGTCTACTGTGGGTTCGACGATGTCGATCTTCTGGAAGCGACGAGCCAGAGCCCTGTCCTTCTCGAAGATCTGGGCATATTCTTGGTAGGTGGTGGAGCCCACGCAGCGCAGCAAACCATTGGAGAGCAGCGGCTTGATGAGGTTGGCCGCATCCAGCTGGCCACCGGAAGCCGCACCAGCGCCAATGATGGTGTGGATCTCGTCGATGAAGAGGATGGCCCCCTCCTGACGTTCGATCTGCTTGAGCAGCACCTTGAGGCGCTTCTCGAAGTCACCACGATACTTGGTGCCCGCCAGCAGGGAGCCCATGTCCAGGGAGTAGATGGTGCTACCCGCAATCACCTCGGGCACATCCCCCTTGACGATACGGTAGGCAAGCCCTTCGGCGATGGCGGTCTTGCCCACCCCGGCTTCCCCGACCAGCAAGGGGTTGTTCTTGCGGCGGCGGCACAATACCTGAATGGTGCGATTGAGCTCCTGATCACGGCCGATGAGCGGATCGATACGCCCCTCCAGCACCAGCTGGTTGAGGTTGGTGGCAAAGCTTTCTATCTGGGCAGAGGATACCTCGTCATCAGATTCCGCATTGTTGCCACCACTCTCGGGCTTGTTGTCCTTGCGCACCCCGTGGGACAGGAAGTTCACCACATCCAGGCGGCTTATTTCGGCTTTTTTCAGGAAGTAGGCGGCCTGGGACTCTTGTTCGCTGAAGATGGCGACCAGGACATTGGCACCGCTCACCTCGGTATTGCCGGACGACTGGACATGGAAGACGGCACGTTGCAGCACGCGCTGGAAGCCCAGCGTCGGCTGGGTTTCCCTGTCTTCGTCGTCACGGGGGATGAGCGGGGTCGTTTGATTGATGAAGGCGCGGATCTCTTTGCGCATCTGTTCCACATCCGCACCACATGAACTCAGCGCCTCATGGGCTGAGCTGTTATCCAGCAGGGCCAACAACAGGTGCTCGACGGTCATGAATTCGTGGCGCTCGTCACGGGCCAGCTTGAAAGCCTCGTTCAGCGTCTTTTCTAGATCTTTGTTCAACATAGGCACCTCCCCTCAGTACAGCAACAATGCGGTGTCGTTATCGCCATCAAGTCATCAGATTCAAGCCTTTTCCATGGTACATAGCAGTGGATGTTCGTTGTTACGTGAATAGGTGTTGACCTGAACCACTTTGGTCTCGGCAATCTCGGCGGTAAATGTGCCGCAGACTCCCTTACCACTATAATGCACGCTCAGCATCACCTGAGTGGCCTTCTCCAGATCCATACCAAAGAACCTTTGCAGCACCTCCACCACGAACTCCATCGGTGTGTAGTCGTCGTTGTTCAGGACGACCTTGTACATGGGTGGCGGTTGCAGCTTCGTTTTCTCTGCTTCTGCAATCTCTTCATTAGCAAAGAGTTCTTTCTGCTTGCTCATAGTTGCGCTTTGGTACCTCTAGATTACTACCGTGTCGCTCAAGATTGTCAATAGACTTGTTAACCAGATCACATCGGTTGTTAACAACTTCTTGACTCGCTTAAAAGTTGGACTAGATTGGTTACTTGCTAATCGGCGCCCGTCTGCTACGGGGTCATGCCCTAGTTATATAAGGCTGGCGCAGGTTACTCAACGACTTCAGGGTAATCAATAAAAGGATGTAGATGTATGGCAACCGGAACAGTCAAGTGGTTCAACAACGCAAAAGGATTTGGGTTTATCTGTCCGGAAGGCGGTGGTGAAGACATCTTCGCTCACTACTCCACGATTCAAATGGAAGGTTACAAGACCTTGAAAGCAGGTCAGGCAGTCAACTTTGAACTGCAGCAGGGGCCGAAAGGAAATCATGCCTCTGTCATCGTGCCAAACGAAGCACAGAACATCTAAGAGTCAAACTGGATAAATTAAAAAGCGGCATCCCAAGGGATGCCGCTTTTTTATGGACAGGCACGAAGAGGGGAACAAGAAAGGCCAGGCCTTCCCTGTTCCCTGCTGCCGCTACCTCAGCGGGCCAGCAGGATGTTGAGCATACGGCGCAGCGGCTCGGCGGCGCCCCACAGCAGCTGGTCACCCACGGTGAAGGCGGCCAGGTACTCCGGGCCCATGTTGAGCTTGCGCAGACGACCCACCGGGATGCTGAGGGTGCCGGTGACGGCGGCCGGGGTCAGCTCGCGGGCGGTGATGTCGCGATCGTTGGGGATCACCTTGACCCAGTCGTTGTGGGCGGCCAGCAGGGATTCGATTTCGGCCAGCGGCACGTCTTTTTTCAGCTTGATGGTGAAGGCCTGGCTGTGGCAGCGCAGGGCGCCGATGCGCACGCACAGACCATCCACCGGAATGGCGGCGTTTTCGATACCCAGGATCTTGTTGGTCTCGGCCTGGCCTTTCCACTCTTCACGGCTCTGGCCGTTGTCGAGCTTGGTGTCGATCCAGGGGATGAGGCCACCGGCCAGCGGCACACCGAAGTTGTCCACCGGCAGGGTGCCGGAGCGGGTCTTC
Organism: Aeromonas sp. QDB63; assembly: GCF_027707425.1. Classification (NCBI taxonomy): domain Bacteria; kingdom Pseudomonadati; phylum Pseudomonadota; class Gammaproteobacteria; order Aeromonadales; family Aeromonadaceae; genus Aeromonas; species Aeromonas sp. QDB63. The sequence continues at coordinate 9,456 of NZ_JAPCIS010000026.1, read as the reverse complement.
TCGGTGATCTTGCGCTCGATGTCGAGGATGGCGGAGGCGGGATCCGCCAGCTCCACCGCCACTTCATCCCGCAGCATGCCCATCTGGGTGACCAGCTCGCGCATGTGGCGGGCACCACCACCGGAGGCCGCCTGATAGGTGGCCACGCTCACCCACTCCACCAGATCGGCCTTGAACAGGCCACCCAGGGCCAGCAGCATCAGGCTGACGGTGCAGTTGCCGCCAACGAAGGTCTTGATGCCGTTGTTCAGGGCATCCTCGATGACGTCGCCGTTGACCGGATCCAGGATGATAACCGCGTCCTTCTCCATGCGCAGGGAGGAGGCGGCGTCAATCCAGTAGCCCTGCCAGCCGGCGGCTTTCAGGCGCGGATAGACATCCTTGGTGTAGTCGCCGCCCTGGGCGGTGATGATGACGTCCTGTGCGGCCAGCGCCTCGAGATCGAAGGCGTCCTGCAAGGTGCCGGCATCGACACCAAAATTGGGGGCGGCCTCACCGGCCTGGGAGGTGGTGAAGAAGGTGGGTTGAATGCGGGCAAAATCCTTCTCTTCCTGCATCCGGCTCATCAAGACCGAACCCACCATGCCACGCCAACCGACCAAACCTACTTTTTTCATAATGTCCTACCCTGGATAGCTGCTTATAGAAATCGTGTGTGGTACCCGTGACCCCTGCCTTGGCGCCAGCCGTTTACAAGGGATTCACAATATATGAGTTGCAAAAAATGCGTCTGTCCACATTACGGATTGTGACGGCGGGCGCAAGTCGAATTGCGCAATATTCTGTGCCATTCGCTGCAATATCCGTCGGCCTGGCCGACCTGCGGGCAGCCGGTTGGCATCCTGCCTCCAGTTGGGGCATCATTGAGACCGACCGGCAGCCCCGCTGCCCCTCGGGGACGGCCCCGAGGCCTCCTGATACGCAGGGACGACCCTGCTTCCTGCGGAATCTGCTTTATGTCGTGGTTGCTATTGCTGTTGGCCGGCCTGTTCGAGGTCGCCTGGGCCATCGGCCTCAAATACACCGACGGTTTCAGCCGTCCCCTCCCCACCCTGCTGACCCTGATCGCCATGGGGGTGAGCGTGCTGCTGCTCGCCATGGCGGTCAAACAGTTGCCCCTTGGTACCGCCTACGCGGTCTGGACCGGCATCGGCGCGGTCGGCACCGTGCTGATGGGGATCTGGCTGTTCAACGAACCGGCCACCCTGGCCCGGGTGCTCTGCCTGCTGCTCATCATCGTCGGCATTCTGGGATTGAAGTTCATCGGTTAGGCGCGCTGTGAGGGCCGGGTACACCGGCCCCGACGTGGCAAGCTCCAGGGGGCGATGTCAGCCCAGCGTGTTGCGGTGTTCCTCTGCTTGCTGATGTGTTCGCAGGCGGTGGGGAAAGGCGGGTGGCACAGACGTGGCATGGCGCGTGATGGCGAGCAAGATCCGCCCCATGACCGCCCGGGCGAGCATGGGGCGCCTCCTTTTATCTTTTCGTCTGCTCCTTCAATCACTCCACCAGCGTCTGCTCGATGCGGGCCCCAGGCATCATCTGCGTAAGACCGGCAATCAGCCTGTCGCCGGCCTCCCACAAGGCCGTGCGCGGCATCGGCGGCAGACACTCCAGAATGAACCACATCCGGGGGGAAGAGAGGCTCAGGCGAGTGCGGATCCCCTGGCGCCAGTTCCAGCGGCGACAGGTGACGCCGAGATCGTCCCGCCACACCACCTCTCCGGGAGCCGGTGCCTCCTGGGTTGGCAGCCCTTCTTTGAGGGTGTCAAAGCATTCGCTGCCATCGGCAATCACCAGACGCGGCGCTCCCACATAGGCCGCCAGATCCTCCCCGCCCACGGGAATGGCATACTCGATGCTGATGACGTTGTAGAGATCGACCACAGGATCGATGGCGGGCAAGACGCCATCGCGCAGCACCCGCTTGCGCAGTGCCTGGGCCGAGCAGGGCGTGCGGGCAGGCTTGGCGCCAAACCCCTTGAACACCTGATCCCAGGCGGCCAGATGTTCAAGGGCCCAGGGGGCCTCGTCGGTGCCAAGGGCCGCACATGCCCGGGCCAGGGCCCGCTCCCCCACCAGAGTGTCAATCACGGGGGCGGCTTCCACCACGATGCTGAGGGCACAAAAACCCGGCGCCAACCTGGCTATCTCGGGGTCGATACGGGGGATCATCGGGAACATTCAGCACTCCTGGTCAAGGCTCATCAAGACGGGGTGGCGGAACGGGCACGGGCGTTCCCCTCTTTTCCTTCCCCCGCCAACGGTTGACGCCATGATGAAGGGCACAGGGTCATAATAAAATTTACTTTATCTTAATTATGTTAAGTAAAACTGATGACCCAACCCTCTTTCCCATGAAAAATCGCCGCCCCGCAGCGCACCGTCCGGCCCCACTACCACACCCCGCCCATCCAATGCAGACCTGGGCAAGCCCACACCATTGCCCTGGCCGCTTTCCCCGTCACTCATGCTATTATCTGCGTCCAAACATGAGCCCATAAAATCAGGACATTGTGATGACCGACCACACTTTTATTCCCGGCAAGGACGCAGCGCTGGAAGATTCCATCGAACGCTTCCAGACCAAGCTGCAAGCCCTGGGGTTTGATATCGAAGAGGCCTCCTGGCTCAACCCCGTGCCCAACGTCTGGTCCGTGCACATCCGGGACAAGGAGTGCGCTCTCTGCTTCACCAACGGCAAGGGTGCCAGCAAGAAGGCGGCGCTCGCCTCCGCCCTTGGCGAGTATTTCGAGCGTCTCTCCACCAACTACTTCTTCGCCGACTTCTACCTGGGCGAGCAGGTCGCCAATGGCGACTTCGTCCACTACCCGAACGAGAAGTGGTTCCCCATCGAGGGGGATCAGCTGCCCGCCGGTCTGCTCGACTCCTTCACCCGCAAGTTCTACAACCCGGACGGTGAAGTGACCGCCGACATGCTGGTGGACCTGCAATCCGGCAACGAGGAGCGCGGCATCGTCGCCCTGCCCTTCGAGCGCCAGTCCGACCACCAGACCGTCTATATCCCGATGAACATCGTCGGCAACCTGTATGTTTCCAACGGCATGAGTGCCGGCAACACCCGCACCGAGGCCCGCACCCAGGGGTTGTCGGAGGTGTTCGAGCGCCACGTGAAGAACAAGATCATCGCCGAGGCCATCAGCCTGCCCCAGATCCCGGGCGAGGTCATCGCCCGTTACCCGGGCATCAAGGCGTCCATCGATGCACTGGAGGCCGAAGGCTTCCCCATCTACAGCTTCGATGCCTCCCTCGGCGGCCGTTATCCGGTCATCTGCGTGGTGCTGCTCAACCCGAGCAATGGCACCTGCTTTGCCTCCTTCGGCGCCCACCCGCGCTTCGAGGTCGCCTTCGAGCGTACCGTCACCGAACTGCTGCAAGGGCGCAGCCTCAAGGATCTGGACGCCTTCGTGCCGCCGTCGTTCGACAACGAGCAGGTGGCGGATCACCACAACCTGGAGACCCACTTCATCGACTCCTCCGGCCTCATCAGCTGGGATCTGTTCAAGGAAGAGTCCGACTTCGAGTTTGCCGACTGGGACTTCCGTGGCACCTCGCAAGAGGAGTTCGACCACCTGATCGGCATCTTCCACGAGCTGGAGCAGCCGGTCTACATCGCCGACTACGAGCACCTGGGTGTCTACGCCTGCCGTATCCTGGTGCCCGGCATGTCCGACATCTATCCGGTGGAAGATCTGCTGCTGGCCAACAACACCATGGGGGCCCACCTGCGGGAGACCATCCTGGCGCTGCCGGCGCTCGAGTGGGACGCGGAGCAGTACATGGCGCTGTTCGACCAGTTGGATGAAGAGGGTCACGACGAGCGCACCCGGGTGCGCGAGCTGCTCGGCATCGCCGCCGCCAAGGGCACTGCCCTGCACACCCTGCGCGTCGGTGAGCTCAAAGCCATGCTGGCGCTGGCCGCTGGTGACCTGGAGAGCGCCCTCGACCTCATCGACTGGACCATGGAGTTCAACCAGTCGGTGTTCCCGGCGGATCGCGCCGTTTACTACCGCGCCCTGCGTGCCTGCGTCGAGCTTTTCCTCGACGAGGAACGCGACCCCGAGCAGTACCGCCCGGTATTCGCCCGCATGTTCGGGGAAGAGACCCTGGCGCAGGCGTGGGCCAACGCCCGCGGCGAGGCGCGCTTCCACGGTCTGGAAGCCGCCGATCTATCCCTCTCCCAGTTCCCGCTGCACCAGAAACTGCTGGCCGCTTACGAGAAATTGCAAAAAGCCAAACGAATCCACACCTGGAACTGATATGCTGATATGACGAAGGGGCCCTGAGGGCCCCTTCTGTTTTATGGTCTACGCTTTGGCTGGCCGTGCCACAAAGATGAAATAAAAGACAAAAAATACCTCTTAGGGGGTTGTTAATTTGGCACTCATGGTGCAGTGCGGCCGCAAAGGTGCCTGGCCGGTACTTTTTTAAGGGTGTCCTTTATAAGTTCTTAAAAATCATAAAATTAATAACAGACCCATTTCTGTTTCACCTGAAACCTGGTGTAAAGAAACGCTTCCGGATGGTGAAAAATCCTGTAGTAAAATTACATTCACAATCTGTAATTCTTGATCGGAGTCAATTTTGGGGATCAGCCCCTTTGTTATGATTTCCACAGGCAAAATATGCAGGTACTGAGAATTGAAAGCAGAATCTCCCTTTGATTGTCTGAAGCCCGAAGCCATCGCCGCCCTGGCCGAAGACATTACCTATGCCAAGGCCACCAAGCCCGCATACAAGGTCATTCCCCTGGCCATCACCGCTGGCGCCTTCATCTCCATCGCCTTCGTCTTCTATATCACCGTCACCACGGGCTCAAGCGGCATGGCCTGGGGCATGTCCAAGCTGGTGGGCGGCATCTGCTTCTCCCTCGGTCTCATCCTCTGCGTGCTGCTCGGCGCCGAACTGTTCACCTCCACTACCCTCACCCTGGTAGCCAAGGCGGCCAATCGCATCAGCTGGGCCCAGCTGCTCAAGAACTGGGGACTGGTCTACTTCGGCAACCTCATCGGCGGTCTCATCATCGTCGGCCTCATCATCATGTCGGCGGAATACACGGCAGCGGATGGTCAGTGGGGGCTGAACGCCATGAAAGTGGCCCAGCACAAGATCCATCACACCTTCTTCGAGGCCGTGGCCCTTGGCATCCTCTGCAACCTCATGGTGTGTCTCGCCGTGTGGATGGCCTTCGGCGCCCGCAGCGCCACCGACAAGGTGATGGTGATGCTGCTTCCCGTCGCCATGTTCGTGGCCTCCGGTTTTGAGCACAGCATCGCAAACATGTTTATGATCCCGGTCGGTATCGCCATCCACAGCGTCGCGAGCCCGGAATTCTGGCAGGCCATCGGCCAGGATCCGGCAACCTTTGCCGACCTGACCGTGTCCAACTTCGTCCTGCACAACCTCATCCCTGTCACCATAGGTAATATCATTGGTGGTGGCGTCATGGTTGGGCTGACTTACTGGTTTATCTTCCGTCGCCATCATTAAGGATGGCGGCAGACACATAAATACCTTGAGAGGTAATGAAAATGGCAGAACTTAACGAACAGTTCCAAAAAGCATGGGAAGGCTTCGCAGCCGGTGAATGGCAGACCTCTGTCAACACCCGTGACTTCATCCAGAAGAACTACACCCCGTATGAAGGTGACGAGTCCTTCCTGGCTGGCGCGACCGAAGCTACCACCAAGCTGTGGGACAAGGTCATGGAAGGCATCAAGATCGAGAACCGCACTCACGCGCCGGTCGATTTTGATACCGACCTGCCCTCCACCATTACCGCTCACGATGCCGGCTATATCGACCAGAGCCTGGAGCAAATCGTTGGTCTGCAGACCGACAAACCGCTCAAGCGCGCCATCATCGCCAACGGCGGTATCAAGATGGTCAAGACCTCTTGCGAAGTGTACGGTCGCCAGCTTGACCCCATGGTCGAGAAGATCTTCACCGAGTACCGCAAGACTCACAACCAGGGCGTGTTCGACGTCTACACCAAAGACATCCTGAACTGCCGCAAGTCCGGCGTCATCACCGGTCTGCCGGATGCCTACGGCCGTGGCCGTATCATCGGTGACTACCGTCGTGTTGCCCTGTACGGTATCGACTTCCTGATGGCCGACAAACTGGCTCAGTTCAAGTCCCTGCAGGCTGACCTGGAAAACGGTGTCAACCTGGAAGCCACCATCCGTCTGCGCGAAGAGATCTCCGAGCAGCACCGTGCCCTGGCCCAGATGAAAGTGATGGCTGCCAAATATGGCTGCGACATCTCCGTACCGGCCAAGACCGCCAAAGAAGCCGTACAGTGGACCTACTTCGCCTACCTGGCGGCGGTCAAGTCCCAGAACGGCGCCGCCATGTCCTTCGGTCGTACCTCCAGCTTCCTGGATATCTACATCGAGCGTGACCTGCAAAAAGGCCTGATCACCGAGCAAGAAGCCCAGGAGCTGATGGACCACATGGTCATGAAGCTGCGTATGGTTCGCTTCCTGCGTACCCCGGAATACGATTCACTGTTCTCCGGCGACCCGATGTGGGCGACCGAGACCCTGGCCGGTATGGGCGTTGACGGCCGTACCCTGGTCACCAAGAACAGCTTCCGTATGCTGAACACCCTGTACACCATGGGCCCGTCCCCTGAGCCGAACCTGACCATCCTGTGGTCCGAGAAGCTGCCGGTCGGTTTCAAGAAGTACTGCGCCAAGGTATCCATCGAGACCTCTTCCGTTCAGTACGAGAACGACGACCTGATGCGTCCGGACTTCAACAACGATGACTACGCCATCGCTTGCTGTGTGTCCCCGATGATCGTCGGCAAACAGATGCAGTTCTTCGGTGCCCGTGCCAACCTGGCCAAGACCATGTTGTATGCAATCAACGGCGGTATGGACGAGAAGCTCAAGATCCAGGTCGGTCCGAAGACCGAAATGGTCACCTCCGAGTACCTCGATTACAACGACGTGATGGACAGACTGGATCACTTCATGGACTGGCTGGCCAAGCAGTATGTCGCCGCCCTGAATATCATCCACTACATGCACGACAAGTACAGCTACGAAGCCTCCCTGATGGCGCTGCACGACCGTGACGTCTATCGCACCATGGCTTGCGGCATCGCGGGTCTGTCCGTAGCCGCTGATTCCCTGTCTGCCATCAAGTACGCCAAGGTCAAGCCGGTACGTGATGCCGATGGCGTCTCCATCGACTTCGAAATCGAAGGCGAGTACCCGCAGTTCGGCAACAACGACGCTCGCGTCGATGACATCGCCTGCGACCTGGTCGAGCGCTTCATGAAGAAGATTCAGAAGCTCAACACCTACCGCGGTGCCGTGGCTACCCAGTCCGTGCTGACCATCACCTCCAACGTGGTGTACGGCAAGAAGACCGGTAACACCCCGGATGGTCGTCGCGCCGGTGCGCCGTTCGGCCCGGGTGCCAACCCGATGCACGGTCGTGATCAGAAGGGTGCCGTTGCTTCCCTGACGTCCGTCGCCAAGCTGCCGTTCGCCTACGCCAAAGATGGTATCTCCTATACCTTCTCCATCGTGCCGAATGCCCTGGGCAAAGACATGGAAGCCCAGAAAGCCAACCTGGCCGGCCTGATGGATGGTTACTTCCACCACGAAGCCAACCTGGAAGGTGGTCAGCACCTGAACGTCAACGTGATGAACCGTGAAATGCTGCTGGACGCCATGGAAAACCCGGAGAAATATCCGCAGTTGACCATCCGCGTATCCGGTTATGCCGTTCGCTTCAACTCCTTGACCAAGGAGCAACAGCAAGACGTCATCACCCGTACCTTCACCGCTTCTCTGTAATAGAGTCTCGGAGAACAAAAACCGGCGCCCAGGCGCCGGTTTTTTTATGGCTGTTTGGCAGTGTGCAAGCCGCTTCCCACCTCCCAGGCCCGCTGGCTCGTGGGCTCTGAGCCGCCCCCTCCGCCAGACATTGGCCCCCATCACGCCTCTCCACTGCCCTCCCGCACTTGATGCACGGATGCGCTCATCGGCACTCAGGTACTCAGGTACTCAGGTACTCAGGTACTCAGGTACTCAGGTACTCAGGTACTCAGGTACTCAGGTACTCAGGTACTCAGGTACTCAGGTACTCAGGTACTCAGGTACTCAGGTACTCAGGTACTCAGGTACTCAGGTACTCAGGTACTCAGAAAAGCAGAGCAGAACCATGCTCGACCACCACGAGTTTTGCATAGCAACCTCGATCTATTCCCTCTCCCCTTGGGAGAGGGTCAGGGTGAGGGGAAACCACTCTACATCGCTAGCAAGCGCCAGAAAGCAACAAGGGCTGCAGAGTGTGAACTCTGCAGCCCTTGTGTCATGGATGCGGTTTAACGGGTGCTGGCTGCGTCAGAGGCGACCTCTCACGACTTCACGATGCTTTCATCTCACCATGAAGTTTCAAACTGCCTTTATCGCAAAAAACTGATCACTTATATGCCAAAAACTACAAGGGCAGCGGAGTCTCACTCCCCTGCCCCTATAGTAAGCAATAAACGGTGGTTTAAGGCTTAGCTCGCCCAGGTAATGATATGGTCGGCCCAGTCGCCGGCATGTACCTCATGGATCACCTTGCCGCGCACCGACTGACCGGCCTGGTGCATGGCGCTGCGGCTGCCGGTGATAAGGGGATGCCACTCTGGCAGGCTCTGCCCCTCCGCCAGCAGGCGGTAGGCACAGGTAGAGGGCAGCCAGTTGAACTCGGCAATCTTGTCGTGGGTGATCTGCAGGCAGTCCGGCTCTTTCTTAAAGCGGTTGCCATAGTCGGAGCACTGGCAGGTCTTGGTATTGAGCAGGTTGCAGGCCACGTTGGTGAACACCAGCTCCTCGGTGTCCTCGTCGATCAGCTTGTTCAGGCAGCACTTGCCGCAGCCGTCGCACAGGGACTCCCACTCGGCTGTGGTCATCTGCTGCAGGCTCTTCGCCTGCCAAAAGGGGGCGGTCTGCACTTCGTCTGTCTGCTGCACGTTTTGCTGCGCTCTTTGCTGCATGAAGATGGGCTCACTCAATACACTGACAAGCGCGTGGTTATACGCCCTATGGCCCGATTTTTCAAGATAAATTGGCAGAGTATCAATAAACATTGAGTTTCATAAATCCTGCCAAAAATTTAAGATAAATAAGAAACACATCAATGTGAATAAAATCAGAAACGAACTCATTAAAGTCACAAACCAAATACACTTTAAATCTACTCAATCACGATCAAAATAATCATTACTCTTGCCTAAAAACATTAGGAGGTACATTATAAAATCAGCGAAAACAAGAGTGAGGGATAACTCATGAAACAACAAACAATTGAAAATTATGCAAAGGAAAGAGCAATACCTTATTTACTTCATTTCACTAAATAACTGATCCCAATAGTGCTACACCTTCGCTGTGCCATAGCCATTCCCCGGGAAAGGAGACACGGTATCCA